>NZ_PSWC01000023.1:0-34947 GCF_002931535.1 Rathayibacter sp. AY1C6
GGCGGGAGGCGGGGAGGCGGGAGGTGCCACCGGGCCGAAGAGCTCCGGGCAGCCTTGAAGGCTATACCCGGGCTATGTGCTCCGTCCAGCGGCCGCCGCGATCCGGCGGTTCCCCCCGCCTCCGCCGTCAGCGGACGCGGACCGAGAGGCAGGTGACGCAGCCCTCGAGCTTCTCGAACTCCGAGACGTCCACGGTGAGGACGCGGTAGCCCAGGCTCCGCAGCAGCTCGGCGCTCCGGGGAGCGGAGGCGGCCATCAGGAGGGTGTCGTCGTCGAGGACGACCACGTGGGCGCCCGGCTCCTCGGGCATCGGCAGGAAGGAGGGGAACAGGCGCGGCTCGTCGACGACCGGCTCCCAGCCGATGACCGTGCCGTCGGGCAGCGCGGTCACGGCGCTCTTGAGGTGCAGCACCTTGGTCAGCGGGACCGCGACGACGTCGTACCCGCGGGGGCGGAGGATCGCGCGCAGCTGGGCTACCCCCGCCGCGTCGGTCCGGCCTCCGCGGCCGACGTAGACCGTCGATCCCACCTTGAGGACGTCGCCGCCGTCGAGCGTGCCCGGCTCCTCGATGCGGTCGACCGTCAGGCCGAGGGCGCGGACGGCCTCCTCGGCGCCCGCCGTCTCTCCGCGGCGGGACTCCGCTCCGGACCGGGCGATCACGGCGTGGTCGCCGAAGACGACGACCGCGTCCTCGAGGAAGACGGAGTCGGCGAGTCCGGGCGCCGGTGCGGCCTCGACCGTCTCCCAGCCGGCCCGCTCGAGCAGGTCGACGTACGCCTCCCACTGCTGCTGGGCGCGCTGCTGGTCGACGGGGACGCGCTCGAGGTGGGTGAGCTCGCCCGCCGAGAGGTCGGCGGCCGGGGCCCGGACGATCGCGATGCGGCGGTCGGTGACGACGGCGGCCGGAGCGCCCGTGGTGCGGAGGCGGTTCCAGAGCGCGCGGCCGACGCTCGCCGCCGAGACGGTGAACGCGAGCAGGAAGACGAGGTTGAGTCCGGCGAAGGTCTGGAAGATGGAGGCCCAGACGGCGCCCGTGACGGCCTCGCCGGTGGCGCTGGCCTGGACGAGCGTGCCGAACACGGCTCCGACCACACCCGCGACGAGTCCCGCGAGCGCGGCGCTCCAGGTGCGTCCGAGCATCCCCGCGACGGCGAGGACGAGGACGACCACGAAGCCGAGCACGCTCGAGAGCAGGAAGTAGGCGTTGACCTGCGGGATGGAGCCGGGCTGCAGCTGGTTGCCGATGAAGAAGGCCAGCAGGTTGGCGAGGTGCGCCACGAGCGCGGTCGCCGCGGCGGCGAGCAGCGCGACGAGGATCCGGCGGCCCGTCCCGGGCGCGCGGTCCCGGTTCGGGGCGGTGGTGGTCGCTGCGGTCGGGGTGTCGGGAGTGGACGCGGGCGTCGAGTCGGAAGGCACCCGGCGACCCTACGCGCCCCCGCCCGCGCCCCGCCTGTCGATCCCCTAGCAGCCCCCTAAGAGCCGCCCACCGCACGGCAGAGCGGTTTCAGCGGGAATCGCGTGCCAAGCGATTCCCGTGACCGGCGACGCCCCCACTCCATGGAAAGCCTCACGTCGTGACGCCGACCACGCCCCGCCGCGCGAGGAGCGGCCGGGAAACCGCCCACCGCAAGGCAGAGCCGACTCAGCGGGAATCGCGTGCCAAGCGATTCACGCGGTCGGCGACGCTACCCGCTCCGCGGAACGCTCCGTGTCGCGAAGCCGACCGCGCCCCGCCGCGCAGGGAGCGGCGGGGAAGACGAGCACCGCAAGGCAGAGCCGGTTCAGCGGGAATCGCGTGCCAAGCGATTCCCGCGACCGGCGACGCACCCCGCTCTACGGAACGCACCACATCGCCGAGCCGACCGCGCCCCGCCGCGCAGGGAGCGGCGGGGAGATCGAACACCACTTCTTCCACCGAGTGACGGGCGCGGAGCGCCCGTCACTCAGTGGAAGAAGTGCCGCTCCCCCGTCGTGTACATCGTGACGCCGGCGCGGGCGGCCGCGTCGATGACCTCGGCGTCGCGGACGGAGCCGCCGGGCTGGACGACGGCCTTCACGCCGGCGGCGAGGAGCACCTCGAGGCCGTCGGCGAAGGGGAAGAACGCGTCGGAGGCGGCGACGGAGCCGGGGGCGCGGTCGCCGGCGCGGGTGACGGCGAGATGGCAGGAGTCGACGCGGTTGACCTGGCCCATGCCGACCCCGACGGAGGCGCCGCCCTTGGCGAGGAGGATCGCGTTCGACTTGACGGCGCGGCAGGCCTTCCACGCGAACTCGAGGTCGAGCATCGTGTCTGCGTCGGCGGGCTCGCCGGCGACGAGCTGCCAGCCGGAGCTGACCTCGCCGGGGCCGCCGATGAAGCGGTCCGGCTCCTGCAGCAGCAGGCCGCCGGAGATCTGCTTGAACTCGCGCTCGACGGGGGCGTAGAAGTCGGGGAGCTGCAGCAGGCGCAGGTTCTTCTTGGTCTTCAGCACCTCGAGCGCCTCGGGCTCGAAGCCGGGGGCGACGAGCACCTCGGTGAAGATCTCCTTCACCGTCTCGGCCATGGCGAGGGTGACGGGCCGGTTCGCGGCGATGACGCCGCCGAAGGCCGACACCGGGTCGCACTCGTGGGCGCGGCGGTGGGCGGAGGCGATGGGGTCGATCGCCTTCGAGCTCGCGATCGCGATGCCGCACGGGTTCGCGTGCTTGATGATCGCGACGGCGGGCAGTACGAAGTCGTACGCCGCGCGGACGGCCGCGTCGGCGTCGACGTAGTTGTTGTAGGACATCTCCTTGCCGTGCAGCTGTGTCGCCTGCGCGATGCCGGTGCCGTCGGGAGAGACGTAGAGGGCCGCCTTCTGGTGCGAGTTCTCGCCGTAGCGGAGGACCTGCTGCAGGGTCCCGCGGATCTCGACCGAGCCCTCAACGCCCTCGGCCGCCTCCTGCCCGGCGAACCAGGCGGCGACGGCGGAGTCGTAGGAGGCGGTGTGCGCGAAGGCGCGGGCCGCCAGGGTGCGGCGCGCGGCGAGCGTCGTGCCGCCGTCGGCGAGGGCGGTCGCGATCCCGGAGTAGTCGGCCGGATCGACGACGATCGCGACGTTCGCGTGGTTCTTCGCGGAGGCGCGGACGAGGGCCGGGCCCCCGATGTCGATGTTCTCGACCACGGTCGCCGCGTCGGCGCCGCCGGCGACGGTCTCGCGGAACGGGTACAGGTTCACCACGACCAGCTCGAACGCGGCGATGTCGAGCTGCTCCAGCTGCTCGCGGTGCGAGGCGAGCCTCAGGTCGGCGAGGATGCCCGCGTGCACGGCCGGGTGCAGCGTCTTCACGCGGCCGTCGAGCGACTCCGGGAACCCG
This sequence comes from Rathayibacter sp. AY1C6, assembly GCF_002931535.1. NCBI lineage: Bacteria > Bacillati > Actinomycetota > Actinomycetes > Micrococcales > Microbacteriaceae > Rathayibacter > Rathayibacter sp. AY1C6. The sequence continues at coordinate 3,338 of NZ_PSWC01000023.1, forward strand.
GTGACGGCCGAGACGTCGGTGACCTCGTGGCCGGCGCCGCGGAGGGTCGCTGCGGTCGAGCCGGTGGAGACGAGCTCGACGTCGGCCGCGGCGAGCGCCGCTCCGAGCTCGAGCAGGCCGGTCTTGTCGCTGACCGAGATCAGCGCCCGGCGGACGGGGACCCGGTCGCGGTCGTCGTAGCTGCTGGGGTCGTGGGCGGTGATGCTCATGCGCGGGCGAGCTCCTCGAGGTCGACGGTTCCGTGGGCGATGTCGAGCACCGTCTGCACCAGCAGGCGACGCTCGATGGTCTTGATGCGCTCGTGCAGCGCGTCCTCGCTCTCGCCGGGGAGCACGGCGAGGCTCTCCTGGGCGATGACGGGTCCCGTGTCGACGCCGGTGTCGATCACGTGCACGGAGACGCCGGTCTCGGTCGCGCCGGCGGCGAGGGCGTCGCGGACGGCGTGGGCGCCGGGGAAGAGGGGCAGCAGGGCGGGATGCGTGTTGATCATCCGCGGGCTGAGCGCGTCCACCACCACGGGCGGCAGGATGCGCATGAAGCCCGCGCAGACGACGAGGTCGGGCTCCCACTCCCGGATGCGCCCGAGCAAGGCGGCGCCCCACTCGTCGCGGGAGGAGAAGTCGCGCGGCGCGACCGTGAAGGCGGGGACTCCGCGCTCCTCGGCGTGGCGGAAGCCCTCGGCGTCGGTGTCGCTGCCGACCGCGACGATGCGGGCGGGGAAGCCCTCGTCGCCGGTGGCGTCCAGCAGGGCGCGGAGGTTCGATCCGCCGCCGGAGAGGAGCACGACCAACTTCAGCACTGCGCAAGTCTAGGGGGACGCCTCCGCCGGCGTCAGCCGCGTCGGCTGCGGCCCGCGGCGAGGCCCAGGCCCGCGGCCAGCGCGAGCTCGAGGGCGGCGACCGCCCCGACGACGAGCGGGTCCGGGCCCACCTGGGCGAGCCGCCCGGGCCCGGCGGCGCCCGCCGAGAACCAGGCGAGGAGCCCGAGCAGCAGGCCGCCGACCACGCCGATCCCGCCTGCCGCGGCGGCGCCCCAGCGCAGCAGCGAGCGTCCGTCGAGCGCCTCGATCACGCCGCGCCGCAGCCGCCATCCCGCGGCGAACCCGGCGAGCAGCGGCACGAGCAGTCCGAGGAATCCGAAGGCCGAGTCCCCTGCGGGCAGTGCGGCGAGGACCGGGATCGACGGGATCGGTCCGAGCAGCGTTCCGGCCGCGCTCACGGAGGAGCCGGTGCCGAGGGCGAAGCCCGGGCCGATCAGCCAGCTCGCCGCCCAGATCACCAGGTTCGGGAGGAACGCGAGCTGTCCGAGAGTGAGGGCCAGGCCGCCGAGCGCCTCGGCGCCGAGGCTCTCGTAGAGCGCGACGACCGAGGTGTAGTGCACGACCAGCAGCACGGCGACGAGCACCGCCGCGACTCCGACCACGCCGGCCGCGGCGAGCGCTCCCCCGCGCAGCGACGCGAGGACGAGCCCGGGCCCCGGCGCGGGGACGCGGTCGAGCGCGGAGGCGGCCAGCTCGCCGAGGGGGTCGGCCTCGTCGCTGCGGGCGGAGTGGAGCGCTGCTCCGACGAGCACCCCCAGCGCGAAGACGAGCGGCGGCAGCAGCGTCCCCTGCAGGGGATCGACGGTGGCGGCCGGGTCCGCGGATCCGAGCGAGACCAGGAGCGCGATCGCCAGGTAGGTCGCGATCGCGACGAGGACGCCGATGGCCCGGAACGGCGACTCCTGGGCGCGGCGGCCGGTGCGCGCGCCGAGCAGCACGGTGAGGAGTGCGAACGCCAGCGGAGCGATCGTCACCGGGAAGGCGTCCGCGCCTCCGGGCAGCGCGACGGCGAGGGCTGAGTCGGGGGCCAGCGCCGCCTGCAGGTCGGCCCCGTGGCCGAGCAGCCAGGCGTCGGCGGCGACCCGCCAGAACACGCCGAAGTCGACCGTCGTGTCGTACTGCACGGCCCAGAGGACGGTCAGCGGGACGAGCGGGATCGCGATCCCGATCAGCGCCGACAGCGCGGCGTCGAAGGCGGCGAGGAGGGCGACGGTGATCCGGTTCATGGGCCTGACGAGCCTAGCGGCGGCGCGCTCGGAGGCGGGTCAGGGGCGCGCCGCCCGGCCCTCTAGTGTCGGAGCCATGACGGGGACCTCGGACGCACGGACGGAGCGCGGCCTGGACCGCCTCGTGAACTTCTCCGACGCCGTCGTCGCCATCGCCATCACGTTCCTCGTCCTCCCCCTGGTCGACGTGGTCGAGGAGGGCCGCGCGGCCGATCTCGGGTCCCTCCTCACCGGGCACTACGGCACCCTCTCCGCCTTCTTCATCACGTTCGCCGTGATCGGGCGGCTGTGGGCGGTCCACCACTCCGTCTTCGAGAGCGTGGCCCGGTACTCGCCCGCGCTCGTCGTCGCGAACTTCGTCTGGCTGGCCGCGGTCGTGCTGCTCCCCTTCGCGGCGAACCTGATCTCGAACGTGCTCGACACCGACGGCAGCGTCATCGCGCTCTACATCGGCACGATGATCGCGGCGAGCGCGGCGACCCTCGCGATGCAGCTCATCGTGCGCCGCGATCCGGATCTCCTGGCCCCGGGGGCGGAGCCGCGGCGCTCCCTCTCGAGGTCGCTGATCGTGATCAGCGTCCTCCTCGCGGCCCTCGTGCTCGCCGTCGCGGTGCCGGCCGTCAACATGTTCGCGCTCCTGCTGCTCCTGCTCTCGGGTCCGATCGAGCGCCTGGTGCACCGCGGGCGCCCCGGGGGACGCGCGGCCCACCGCCGGACGGAGCGCGGGCTCGACCGGCTCGTCAACTTCTCGGACGCGACCGCCGCCATCGCCATCACCGTCCTCGTCCTGCCGCTGGTGCAGCTGGCTCCCGGGGTCGCCCGGGAGGGCGGCGGAGTCCCGGCGCTGCTCGCGGAGCACCTGGACTCGGTCCTCGCCTTCGCGCTCTCCTTCGCGGTCATCGCCGTCTTCTGGATCCCCCACCACCGCGTCTTCGAGATCGCCGGGGACTACGACGGCGCCCTGGTGTGGCTGGACCTGCTCTGGCTGGCCGCGCTGGCGTTCTTCCCGTTCTCGACGAGCGCGCTGGCGCTGTTCCCGGACTCCCGGGCGACGATCGGGCTCTACATCGGCACGATGGCCGCGATGAGCGGGGCGCTGGTCCTGATCGAGCTGCGCCTCTCCCGGCACCCGGAGCTCAGGCGGCCCGGCGCAGGGCCCCTGCCGCTCGCGCCCGCCCTGCTGCCCTTCGCGCTGCTCCTCGTCGCACTGGGGCTGGCGCTGCTGATCCCGTCGGTCGGGCTCTGGTGGCTGCTCCTGCTCCTGCTGCAGCGGCCCGTCCGGGCACTGCTCGCGCGGCGCTGATCCTCAGGCGCCGGGCGTCCAGCCCAGCTGCGGGGCGATGCGCTCAGCGACGGCGCGCAGGATGCGCCGGTGCGACTCCACCCCGCCGACCGCCGGGAGCGTCACCGTGAGCGCGTCCGCCTCCGCGAGCGCCGGATCCGCGGCGAGCGACGCGACGATCCGCTCCGGGCTCCCGACGTGGAGGGGGCTGAAGCGCATCGGGGCGGCGATGATCGACCGGTCGGCCGTGCGGGGGCGGCCCTCGTCGTCCATCCGCGCGAGGTAGCCCTCGATGAAGGGGCGGTGCGCCTCCTCGTCGGCGGCGTCGAGCAGCGGCAGCACGATGCGGCCCGCCGTCACCCTCGACGTGCGCCCCGGGTGCGCGGCGGCGAAGGCCTCGCGGTAGGCGCGGATCTGCACCGCCTGCTGCTCGGCGAACGGCAGGCCCGTCTCCTCCGTGTTGAGCGTGGACACCTGCAGGTGCATGCCCTGCTCGCCCGCCCGGACCGCGGAGGACACCGTTCCCGCCCCGTACCAGAGCCGGTCGGCGAGGCCGGGCGCGTGCGGCTGCTGGACGAGCGGAGCGCCGACCGGGACCGACATCAGGGCCGATTCCGCGACACCGAGCACGGCGCCCGAGAGCGCCTCGCGGAGTCGCGCGATGCGCTCCTGCGCCTCCTCGCGGAAGTCGCGCTCGGCCTGCCCGAACACCCCGTCGAAGACGGAGGCGAGATGCGCGAAGCCGCTGCTGACGCCGAGGTCGAGGCGTCCGCCCGAGAGCAGGTCCACGGTCGCGGCATCCTCGGCGAGGCGCACGGGCGACTCGTAGCGGGCGCCGATGACCGCGGTCCCGAGGCGGAGGCGGCGGGTCCGCTGGGAGGCGGCCGCGAAGAAGGTCATCGGAGACGCGAGGTAGCGCTCGAAGTGCCGCACGCGGACCCAGCCGGTGCCGTAGCCGAGCTCCTCGGCGAGCTCGAGCAGGGCCAGCCCGTCCTCGAGGCTCCGCGCGGCGTCGCCGGGCCGCTCGGGGCCCTCCGGGTACGGCACGAAGGTCAGCAGGTCGAGTCCGAGGCGGCGGGTCACGCTGCGACGCTACTCCGGCCGGACCCGCCCCGACGACGGAACGGACGGCGCCGCCCGCCGGAGCAGGGGCACCGTCCGTTCCGACGGTGATGCGGGGAGGACGGGCGCTAGAGCGCCGCGTAGACCTCGCGGAGCAGGGCGGCCGTCTCGGACGGCGTCTTGCCGACCTTCACGCCCGCGGCCTCGAGGGCCTCCTTCTTGGCCTGCGCGGTCCCGGCCGAGCCGGAGACGATGGCGCCGGCGTGGCCCATCGTCTTGCCCTCGGGGGCGGTGAAGCCCGCGACGTAGCCGACGACGGGCTTCGTGACGTTCGCCTTGATGAAGTCCGCGGCGCGCTCCTCGGCGTCGCCGCCGATCTCGCCGATCATCACGATCGCCTTCGTCTCGGGGTCGGCCTCGAACGCGGCGAGCGCGTCGATGTGCGTCGTGCCGATGATCGGGTCGCCGCCGATGCCGATGGCGGTCGAGAAGCCGAGGTCGCGCAGCTCGTACATCATCTGGTAGGTCAGGGTGCCCGACTTCGAGACGAGGCCGATCGGGCCCTTGCCGGTGATCGTCGCGGGGGTGATGCCCACGAGCGACTCGCCCGGCGTGATGATGCCGGGGCAGTTCGGGCCGATGATCCGGGTCTTGTTCCCCTTCTCCTGCGCGTACGCCCAGAACTCCGCGGAGTCCTGCACCGGGATGCCCTCGGTGATGACGACGAGGAGGCCGATCTCGGCGTCGATCGCCTCGATGACGGCGTCCTTCGAGAAGGCGGGCGGCACGAACGCGATGGAGACGTCGGCGCCGGTGGCCTCCATCGCCTCCTTCACGGTGCCGAAGACGGGGAGCTCGACGTCGCCGTGGGTGACGGTCGTGCCGGCCTTGCGGGCGTTGACGCCGCCGACCACGTTCGTGCCGGCCTTGAGCATCAGCGCGGTGTGCTTGGTGCCCTCGCCGCCGGTGATGCCCTGGACGATGACCTTGGAGTCCTTGGTGAGGAAGATCGACATGCTTGTTCTCTGATTCCTTGAGTCGTCGGGTCCGTTACGCGGCGGCGAGTTCGGCGGCCTTGTCGGCGCCCTCGTCCATGGTCGCGGCGAGCGTGATGAGCGGGTTGGCGGCGGCCTGGAGGATCGCGCGGCCCTCCTCGACCTTGTTGCCGTCGAGGCGGACGACGAGCGGCTTCGTGGCCGAGTCGCCGAGGATCTCGAGCGCCTGGAGGATGCCGTAGGCGACCGCGTCGCACGCGGTGATACCGCCGAAGACGTTGACGAAGACGCTCTTGACCTGCTCGTCGCCGAGGATCACGTCGAGGCCGTTCGCCATCACCTGGGCGGAGGCTCCGCCGCCGATGTCGAGGAAGTTGGCCGGCTTCACGCCGTTGTGCCTCTCTCCGGCGTAGGCGACGACGTCGAGGGTCGACATGACCAGGCCGGCGCCGTTGCCGATGATGCCGACCTCGCCGTCGAGCTTCACGTAGTTGAGGTCGTTCTCCTTGGCCTTCGCCTCGAGCGGGTCGGCGGCGTCCTTGTCCTCGAGCGCGGCGTGGTCCGCGTGGCGGAAGCCGGCGTTCTCGTCGAGCGAGACCTTGCCGTCGAGCGCGACGATGTCGCCCTCCTCGGTGAGCACGAGCGGGTTCACCTCGACGAGCGTGGCGTCCTCGCCGGTGTAGACGTCGTACAGCTTCACCAGGACGGGCGCGACCTTGGCGATCAGCTCCTCCGGGAACTTCGCCGCGCGGGCGATCTCCTCGGCCTTGGCCTGGTCGATGCCCCGGCCGGGGACGACCTCGACGCGCGCGAGGGCGTCGGGGCGCTCGACGGCGAGCTGCTCGATCTCCATGCCGCCCTCGTAGGAGGTGAGCGAGAGGTAGGAGCGGTTGGCCCGGTCCAGCAGCACCGAGAAGTAGAACTCGCGGTCGATGCGCGCACCGCCGGCGACCATGACGCGCTTGACGACGTGGCCCTTGATGTCGAGGCCGAGGATCGACTGCGCCGCGGCGAACGCGTCCTCGGGGGTCTTCGCGACCTTCACGCCGCCCGCCTTGCCGCGGCCGCCGATCTTGACCTGCGCCTTGACGACGGTGACGCCGCCCAGCTTCTCCGCCGCGGCGCGCACCTCCTCCGGCGTGTCGGCGACGATGCCCGGGAGCACGGGGACGCCGTACTTCTCGAACAGATCACGGGCCTGGTATTCGAAGAGATCCACGCTGCATTCCCATTCCGCGCCGAGCGCGCTTGCGTTTCGAGTTCGAGGTGGCCCGGACGACGCCGGAGTCTCGGCACTGTCCCTGGGCCGCGCCGAGTCTACTCCGCACCCGCCGCGGGCTTCCCGTGCGGTCGCTCCGCGCCCGCCGGACGCCCGCCGGGGGCACCGGCCCGTCCTCCGCCCGCCGCTCCCGCGTAGCGTGGAGCCATGTCGTCGGCCTCCCGCACCCCGGACGTCTTCCGCGAGGGCGTGTTCCTGCTGGCGGGCGCGCGCGCGATCCTCCTCCAGATCGCGCACCCGGCGGTCGGGCAGGGCGTCGCCGACCACTCCGACTTCGTGCACCGGGCCGTGAACCGCCTGCACGGGACGCTCTCCTACCTCTACGTCCTGCACTACGGCACTCCCGAGGACGTGCGCGCCGTCCGCCGCCGCGTGAACAGGGCGCACGTGCCCGTGCGCGGCCCCGGCTACACGGCCTTCGACCCGGACCTGCAGCGCTGGGTCGCGGCGACGCTCACCCAGTCGATGCTGCAGCTCTACGAGGGCGCCTTCGGTGCGCTGAGCGAGGAGGAGGCGGACGACATCGTGCGCCGCTCCGTCGTCGTCGGCGCGGCCCTGCAGATGCCCGCGGACCTCTGGCCCGACTCCCGCATCGCGTTCGACGCCTACTGGGAGCGGGAGCTGGAGCGCCTCGAGGTCACGCCCGCGGCCCGCCGGGTCGCCCACGACCTGCTGGGCCCGAGCATCGCCGCCTGGTACCTGCGCCCGCTCGGCCCCTACCTCCGCCTGATCACCGCCGGTCTGCTCCCGGCGGCGCTCCGCGAGCCCTTCGGCTTCCACTGGACCGCACGGCAGGAGGCGCGGTTCGAGCGGGCGCTCTCGCGCACCTTCGCCGTCTACCGCCTGCTTCCCGCGATCGTGAGGACGGCGCCCAGCCGCTACTACCTCGCCCGGGTCCGACGCGACGCTCAGAAGCCGGCCACCACCTCCCAGCCCGCGTAGGCGGCGAGCTCCAGCCCGAGCGCCTGCGCGGCCGCACGCGCCTCGTCGATCCCGCGCTCGTCGCGCACGTCGACGGTGACCGGCACGCTGTCGCCGAACCCCGCGATCTCGACCCGCGCGCTCGTCGGACCGCTGTAGAGCGGGACGTGCGCGTCCGCGGTCCGCGCGCCGACCACTCGCGAGCCGGTCGCCTCTGCGATCACCGCGAGGGCGAACGGAGCCGTCACCACCGCATCCGTGTAGAGCGTCGCCTCGCCGCGCATCGCGCCTCCCGTCGTCCGACCCGTGGAACCGGGCCGCAGCAGTCCGACTGTAGGCAGCCGCCCGCGCCTCCCGCACCCCCTTCCGCTCGGCGCCGGGATGCGCACTCCCCGCCCGTCCGTGCTGAACATCCGGTGCGGATCGCTCGACGCGGCCGCCCGGCGGATCTACGGTGAAGCACCCGGCATCCGCCGCGGCGGTCAACGACGACTGGAGCCTTGATGAGCATCACCGAACCCCGCACGGCCGAGGCCCCCGCCGCTCCCCCGCCCGCCGCCGGCTTCGGCACCCTCTCCGTCGCGGCCATCCTGGCGGAGGCGGCGCGGCGCACCCCTGACACGATCGCCATCCGCGTCGGCGAGCAGGCCGTCGACTACGCGACCCTCTGGCGGCAGACCCGTGCCTACGCCGGAGCCCTGCGCGCCCAGGGGATCGGACCGGGCGACCGCGTGGCCCTGCTCGTCCCGAACGTCCCCGACTTCCCCCGCGGCTACTTCGCCGTCCTCGCGCTCGGCGCCGTGGTGGTCCCCGTGCACGCCCTGCTCAAGCACGACGAGATCGCCTACGTCCTGCGCGACTCCGGAGCCGTCGCGCTCGTGTGCGCCGCTCCGCTGCTCGCCGAGGGGGCCGCCGGAGCGGACCTCGCCGACGTTCCCGTGCTGAGCGTGATGGTGCCCGACGGCACCGCCTCGCCCCTCCCGCGCCTGGAGGACCTCGCCGCGGAGGCGACCCCGATCGACGGCTACGTGCCCCGCTCCCCCTCCGACACGGCGACGATCCTCTACACCAGCGGCACCACCGGCCGCCCGAAGGGGGCGGAGGGGACGCACTTCGCGATCGTCTCGCAGTCGGACGTGCTGCTGATGAACACGTTCGACCTGCACCGCGGCGACGTGGTGCTCGGGGCGCTGCCGCTCTTCCACACCTTCGGGCAGGTCTGCGCGATGAACACGGCCTTCCGCACCGCCGCGACGGTCGTCCTGGTGCCGAAGTTCGACGGCGACGCCGCGCTCGAGGCGATGATCGCCCACGGCTGCACGGTCTTCGAGGGCGTGCCCACGATGTACGTCGCCCTGCTCGACGCCGCGACCCGGCGCGAGGACCGGCCGCCGCTGCGCTACGCGGTCTCGGGAGGCGCTGCCCTGCCCGTCGCCGTGATCGAGCGCTTCCGCGAGGTGTTCGGCGTCGAGATCTACGAGGGCTACGGGCTCACCGAGACCTCCCCGGTCGCCACCTTCAACCACGTCGGAGTCCCGCCGCGGCCGGGCACGGTCGGCACGCCGATCTGGGGCGTCGAGGTCGAGGTCGCCCGCCCCGACGTGACCGACCGAGTCGAGCTGCTCCCCCGGGGCGAGCTCGGCGAGATCGTGGTGCGCGGGCACAACCTGATGAAGGGGTACCTCGGCAACCCGGCGGCGACCGCGGAGGCGGTGATCGACGGCTGGTTCCGCACCGGCGACCTGGGCACGAAGGACGAGGAGGACTACATCCGCATCCTCGACCGCACGAAGGACATGATCATCCGCAACGGCTACAACGTGTACCCGCGCGAGGTCGAGGAGGTGCTGATCGGGCACCCGGCCGTGCAGAACGCGGCGGTCTTCGGGATCCCGGACGAGCGCCACGGCCAGGAGGTGATGGCCGCGGTGATCCTCGCCCCGTCGGCGACCGCCACCGCGGAGGAGCTGATCGCCTACGCGAACGAGCATCTCGCCGCCTTCAAGTTCCCCCGCCGCGTCGAGTTCGTCGACGCCCTCCCGCTCGGGCCCAGCGGCAAGATCCTCAAGCGGGAGCTCGTCGCGCGCTACGCCGGCTGACCCCTTCCGCGAGATGCCACTCGGGTGAGCCCGCCACGGCGTGCCTCCCACTCGAGTGGAATCTCGCGGAAGGCGACCAGAGGGCACACGGGAAGGGACGGACGTCAGCCGAGCAGGGACCAGACGGTCCCGGCGAGGACGGTGCCGACGGCGGCGCCCGCGAGGACCTGGGCGGGGGTGTGCGCGCCGAGGCGCACCCGCGACCAGAGCACCCAGAGGACGATGGGCACGCTGATCAGCAGGGAGAGCGGTCCGTAGGCGATCAGCACGACGACAGCGCAGGTGGCGACCACCGCCGCGTGCCCGGACAGCTTCCAGACCAGGTTGACCACGCCGACGGCGAGCACCACGGCCACCGTCACCACGCCGAACGTGGTCACCGCGGCAGGAGCGCCGAGCACGGCGAGCAGTACCAGGCCGGCCGCTATCGACACCAGCGCCAGCGCGATCGGCAGCGCCCGCTCGCGCCGGTCGGGCACGTGATGGTCGCCGTGGATCCGGCCGGTGCGCATCAGCAGACGGATGACGAGGTAGGGCACCACGCCGACGAAAAGCGCCGCGAGCGCTCCCCAGGCGACACCGAGCAGGGGCGGATCCGCGACGCGCGCGCCGACCACGACCGGCACGAGCACCGCGAGGACCGCCGGGGAGAACACCTCCGTCGCGAGCCGCGCGGCCGCCGATCCGGCCGCCACCGGACTAGATCTTCTCGATCGGCGCGACCTTGATCAGCAGCTTCTTCGCGCCCACCTGGTCGAAGAGCACGTGCGCGACGCGCTTCGAGCCCTCGCCCGTCACCGCGTTCACGCGCCCCTCACCGAAGTCGGTGTGCCGGATCCGGTCGCCCGCGATCAGCTCGAGGTCGCCGTTGTCGCGAACCATGCCGGTGATCCGGTTCGGGAACTCGCCCTTGGCCTTCGGCGCCGCGGCGAGCGCCTCCCGGAACTCGGTGTTCGATCGCGACTTGCCGAAGCCGGGCCGCTGAGCGTTCAGGGCCCGGGGCTGCGTGCCGCCGCGCGAGGTCGCCGCGCCGGGCGACTGGCGCCACTGGATCAGCTCTCCGGGGATCTCCTGCAGGAACCGGCTCGGCATCGCGACCGACGTCTCGCCGTACTGCGCGCGGGTCATCGCGAGCGAGAGGTAGAGGCGCTTGCGGGCCCGGGTGATCCCCACGTAGAACAGCCGCCGCTCCTCGGCCGGGCCGCCGGGCTCGTTCGCCGAGATGCGGTGCGGGAGCAGGTCCTCCTCGATGCCGGTGAGGAACACGGCGTCGTACTCGAGGCCCTTCGCCGTGTGCAGCGTCATCAGCGAGACGGTGCCGGAGTCGTCGTCGAGGTCGTCGGCCGCGGCGACCAGCGAGACCTCGGTGAGGAAGTCCACGAGCCCGCCGTCCGGGTTGTTGCGCGCGAACTCCTTGGTGACGGCGATGAGCTCGTCGACGTTCTCGGCGCGGGCCTCGTCCTGCGGGTCGCGGCTGGCGCGGAGCATGTCGAGGTAGCCGCTGCGGGTGAGGAGCGCCGTCAGCACCTCGTGCACCTTCGCCTCGCCGCCCTCCCGTGCGGGGTCGAGCATCAGCGCGCACTCGTCGAGGAGGGTTGCGAGGTCGACGATCGCCTTCGTCACCTTCGGGCCCATCCCGAGCGAGCCGGCGTTGCGCATCGCCTCCCGCAGGGTCACCGCGTTGGTGTCGGCGAACGACTGCAGCTGCGCCTCCGTCGCGGGGCCGATGCCCCGCTTCGGAGTGTTCATGATGCGCCGCAGCGCCAGCACGTCGGCCGGATTCGCCACCGTGATCAGGTACGCCAGTGCGTCCTTGATCTCGGCGCGCTCGTAGAACTTCGTGCCGCCCAGGATCCGGTAGGGCAGCGCGGAGCGGATGAAGATCTCCTCCAGCGCGCGGGTCTGCGCGTTGGTGCGGTAGAAGACCGCGATCTCGTCGTAGCCCGTGCCCGCCGCGTGCAGGCGGGCGATCTCGTCGACCACGAACTGCGCCTCGTCGTGACCCGAGTACCCGGTGTAGCCGACGATCTTCTCCCCGTCGCCGCTGGAGGACCAGAGGTTCTTCGCGCGACGGTCGAAGTTGTTCGAGATGACGGCGTTGGCCGCCGAGAGGATGTTCTGCGTCGAGCGGTAGTTCTGCTCGAGCAGGATCACGCGGCAGCCCGGGAAGTCGCGCTCGAACTCGACGATGTTGCGGATGTCGGCGCCGCGGAACGCGTAGATGGACTGGTCCGAGTCGCCGACGACGGTGAGCGAGGCCCCCGGGATGGAGCCGTCGGCCGTGACCGGTCCGCGGTAGGGGCGGTCGAACTGCGCCGCGGCCATCGTCGCCGGCGGCACGGGCCGGGTCAGCTCGTGGATCAGCGAGTACTGGGCGTGGTTCGTGTCCTGGTACTCGTCGACCAGCACGTGGCGGAAGCGCCGCTGGTACTTCGCGGCGACGTGCGGGAAGGCGCGGAAGAGGTAGACGGTCTGCGCGATCAGGTCGTCGAAGTCGAACGCGTTCGCCCCCTCGAGCGCCCGCGAGTAGGCCCGGAAGACCTGGAGGAACATCTCCTCGTTCGGGTCGCTGAGGTTCGCGGTGCGGGCGTAGGAGTCGACGTCGGCGAGCTCGTTCTTGAGCTTGGAGATCTTCGCGGAGGCGCTCGCGACGGTGATCCCGAGCGAGTCGGCCTCGAGGTCCTTCACGATGCGCTTGAGCAGGGCGCGCTGATCGCCCGAGTCGTAGATCGTGAACGACTTGGTCATGCCGAAGTTCTCGGCCTCGCGGCGCAGGATCCGCACGCACGCGGAGTGGAAGGTCGAGATCCACATCCCCTCGGCGCTCTGCCCCACCAGCTTCTCGACGCGCTCGCGCATCTCGGCCGCGGCCTTGTTGGTGAACGTGATCGCGAGGATCTGGCTCGGCCAGGCCTCGCCGTTGCCCAGGAGGCTCGCGATGCGCCGGGTGAGGACGCTGGTCTTGCCCGAGCCCGCACCCGCGACGATGAGCAGCGCGTCTCCGCGGTACTCGACCGCCTCGCGCTGCTCGGGGTTCAGCCCCGCGACGAGCTGCTCGTGCGCCGGGTCGGTGCGGGGCGCGTCCCCGGCGCCGCCGGGGGGACCGACGATGACCGGGGTGGCGCGGGAGTCGCTCGGATCGAAGAGGAAGCTCATGTCCCTCCGAGTGTAGATCGCCCCTCCGACACCGGGAGCGGTCAGGCGGTCCGCTGACGCGGCGCGGGAGACGTGAGCGCCCCGCCGACGTCCAGTCCGCGCCACGCGAGGGAGAAGCCGAGCACGGCGAGCGCCGACGTCGACACCGCCAGGAGCTGCAGGAGCGCGAAGGCGGTGAGGTCCTTCGTGTCGTCGGGGTAGTACTGGATGCCCTGGACGGCGAGCGCCGCGAGCAGCACCACCACGATCACCGAGCACACCAGGAGCAGCCGGTTCACCCCGCGCCGCGCGGGCCTCTTCGGCGCTCGGCCCACCTGGGCCCTGGTGGTCAGCCACGCGCAGGCGGCGGAGGCCGAGGCGAGCGCGACGAGGTCGGCCCCGAGGACGTCGCTCGCCCGGTGCCAGGAGGCGGCCATCGTCAGGTTGCCGACCAGCACCACGACCGCGCCGCCCAGCGCGAGCACGACGGTCCGCGCGCGCCCGGGGACGACCATCGCCAGGGCGAAGACCACCGAGACGGCCGCCGCGGTGTGCCCGCTCGGGAAGCTGCCGCCGGTGTACCAGGAGTCGGTGTCGACCAGCTCGGGCCGCTCGAGGACCACGTTCTTGAGCAGCTGGGTGAGCCCGGCCGTGACGACGATCGAGCCGACGGAGGCGACGGCCAGCGCCGGGCGCCTCCGGATCAGTGCGATCGCCGCGACGAGCAGGGCGCCGACGACCATGGAGAGCGGGGTGACGTCCGCGAGCGCCCCCGCGGCGGCGCCGGTGGCGCGGCCGAAGACGAGGTCGGCGCCCCGGAGCCCCGAGTTCTCGACGCCCTGGCCCTGAGGGGTGAGCACGGCGAGCCAGTACACGACGGCGACGCCGATCACGGCGAGGACGGCGGTGGTGATCCAGCGGCGGGTGATGCGCTCTCGGGTGGACACGGGGCCTCCTCTCGAGGGTCGGGCGGGCGGTGGTGAGCCGATGATGCCAGCGCAGCCTCCGCGTCCGCTCGGCACGCGCCGGAGGAGCGCCCGATCACGATCCGGGTTCAGCCGCGGAGCAGACGCTCCTGCTCGGCCGCCCGCGCCTCGATCGCCAGATCGGGCTGGTCGGCGAAGACGCCGTCCACTCCCGAGCGGAGGATCATCGCGAACTCCTCCTGCCAGCCGCCGTACTCCGCCGGGTCCTTCCCGCGGCGGTGCACCTTCTCGAGGAATCGGTTCTCGGCGCGCAGCGTCCAGCAGTAGACCTCGAGCCCGGCCGCGTGGGCGTCCTCGACGAGCGGACCGGTCCCCGTCGCCCGGCCGGCCGCGTCCCGCGAGAAGAGCATGCTCTTGTCGACGCTGATCCCGTCGACGGCTCCGGCGAGGTTCCGCAGTCCCGGCGGCGTGGTGAAGGCGGAGTAGGGGGCCGCGTCGGCGCCGTGGGCGGCCACGAGGTCGGGCGGGGCGCCCCGCGACTCGAGCAGGTAGATCCGGCGGGTGCCGACTCCGCTCACCGCGAGCCGCTCCAGCACGGTCTTCTCGAAGCTCTCGATCGTGAGCCGCGGGTCGCGCGGACCCCAGCCCGCGGCGGCGAGCTCCTCGCGAAGCAGCACATCCAGCGGCAGCCCGATCCTGGCGAAGTACGTCGCGTGCTTGATCTCGGCGACGAGCCCCGGCGGAGCGAGCGGATCGTCCTCCGCCGCCCGGTCCAGCAGCGCCAGCAGCTCGCTGAAGCGCAGCAGCGGGAACTGGCCGTCGAACGTGGCGCTGGAGCCGCGCACCGCCGGCAGCCGCTCGCGGGCCCGCAGCTCCGACAGCTCGTCCCAGGTGAAGTCCTCGGTGAACCAGCCGGTGATCTCGCGGCCGTCGATCCGCTTGGTGGTGCGGCGCGCAGCGAACTCCGGGCGCTTCTCGACGTCCGTCGTGCCGGAGATCTCGTTCTCGTGGCGGAGGACGAGCACGCCGTCGCGGGTCGCCACCAGATCGGGCTCGAGCGCATCGGCGCCCAGCGCGATCGCCAGCTCGTAGGCGGAGCGGGTGTGCTCCGGTCGGTAGCCGCTCGCTCCGCGGTGGCCGATGACGAGCGGTGACTGGCGCGCGGGCATGCCGCGATCCTACGGGCGGCTCTGCACGGCTCGCAGCGGAGTCGAGGTCCGCTCGAAGAGAACAGCCAGACTCTGAGAGGTGCTCTCAGATAAGGTGGTGTCCATCGTCGCAGTCCTCTCGGATCCGCGGCGCACCCCGCACCCACAGCGACTCAGATCCGCGAGTTCCCTCGGAGACCAGCGCACCTGAGAGAAGAGGAACCATGGCAAGCAACAATCCGGCCTTCGGACGCCCGGAGTTCAGCAACCGCGGCTACGCCGGCCGCGTGCAGGACCTCCCGGACGTCTCCCCCGGCACGCTCGACCAGATGTACTCCCGTCCGGCCGCCGGCTCCGTCGAGACCGACCGGATGACCGTCGAGGACACCCTCGCCAAGACCGCCCTCGCCTTCGTCGTGCTCCTCGCGGGTGCGGCCGTCGGCTGGTTCGTCCCGGGCCTGATGCTCCCCGCCGTGCTCGTCGCGCTGGTGCTGGGCATCGTCAACGCCTTCAAGAAGCAGCCGTCGCCCGCCCTGATCCTCGGCTACGCCGCGACCCAGGGCATCGCTGTCGGCGCGATCTCGAA
The DNA here is from genome assembly GCF_002931535.1 of Rathayibacter sp. AY1C6. Classification (NCBI taxonomy): domain Bacteria; kingdom Bacillati; phylum Actinomycetota; class Actinomycetes; order Micrococcales; family Microbacteriaceae; genus Rathayibacter; species Rathayibacter sp. AY1C6. Next base: position 18,817 of record NZ_PSWC01000023.1, read on the forward strand.
GTTCTTCGAGAGCGCGTACGCCGGAGCGGTCGTCCAGGCCCTCATGGCGACCGTCATCGTGATCGGCGTCACCCTGGCGCTGTTCATGAACGGCAAGATCCGCACCTCGCCGAAGCTCAACAAGATCTTCTTCATCGGCATGATCAGCTACGCGGTGTTCTCGCTGGTGAACCTGGGCCTCGGCCTCTTCGGCGTCGGCGGCGGCTTCGGTCTCCGCACCGGCTTCATCGGCATCGTGATCGGCCTCATCGCCGTCGCGCTCGCCACGTACTCGCTCGTGATGGACTTCGAGTTCATCCAGCAGGGCGTGCGCAACCGCCTCCCCCGCATCTACGGCTGGACCGGCGCCTACGGCATCCTGGTCACCGTCGTCTGGATGTACCTGGAGATCCTACGCCTCGTCGCGATCTTCCGCGAGTAGCACGGCGCACCACGTCCGACGGGCGCTCGACCTCCGGGTCGGGCGCCCGTCGTCGTTCCCGGCCCCAGCGCCGTTCCCGGTGCACTGCCGGGAGCGCCTGGCACGATGGAGGGATGAGCGCCGCAGACTCCCGGATCGTCGGCCTCGACGTCGCACGCGGCCTGGCCGTCCTCGGCATGTTCGCCGCCCACCTCGCCCCCGTCGAGAGCGAGATGCTCTGGAACGGCCGCAGCTCCGTCCTCTTCGCCGTGCTGGCGGGAGTGTCGATCGGGCTGATGACGGGCGGCGCACAGCGCTCCTCGCGGCCCTGGCAGGACACGGGATCGATCCTGCTCCGCGGGCTGTACCTGCTCGTCATCGGCGTCGCCCTCACCCTGCTCGGGACGCCGATCGCGGTGATCCTGCCGCACTACGGGGTGATGTTCCTCGTCGCGGCGCTGCTGCTCTTCCTGCCGCGGGCGGTCCTCGCCCTGCTGGTCGCGGTCGCGGCGATCGCCGGGCCCCTCGCGGTCGACGCGCTGACGAGCGCCGGCGGCTCCTGGCTCTCGACCCTGTCGCCCGACGAGGCGCTCCTGGCCGCGCAGCCCCTCATCTGGCTCACCCAGTACTACCCGGTGCCGTCGTGGCTGGCGTACGTGGTACTCGGCCTCCTGATCGCGCGCTGCGACGTCCGGTCCGCGACCACCCAGCGCTGGGTCGTCGTCGGCGGCGCCGTCTCGGCCGTGCTCGGCTACGGCGGCGGGCTGCTGCTCGGGGGTCCGGAGGCGGTGGAGGCGCACGCCAGCACCACCGCCGAGCTCCTCGGGGCGGGCGGGGTCGCCTGCGTGGTCCTCGGCGCGCTGACAGCTCTGCTGCAGCGGCTGCCGCTCCTGGCACGGGCGGCGACTCCGATCGCGGCCGTCGGTGCGATGCCGCTGACGATCTACTCGCTGCAGCTCGTGGCGCTGGCGGTGTACCTGGTCCCGTACGAGCCGTTCGACTTCGAGGCGTGGCGCAGCTGGACGCTGCTCGGCGTCTTCGTGGTCGGCTCGATCGTCGCCGCTCTCCTCTGGAGGCGGCTCGTGGGGCAGGGCCCGCTGGAGTGGCTGCTCGCGCGCGCGTCGCTGCGGCCTCGGGGTCCGCGCGCGGCGCTGGGTTAGGGTGGCCGGATGATCACGCGTCGCGAGGCCGCTCAGCGCCTCGACATCCCCCTCGAGATGGCGACGCGGCACGGCATCCCCACCCGTCTGTCGGAGGAGGAGCTCGCCGCCCTCGAGCAGGATCCGCCCGCCTGGCTCGTCCAGTCGCGCGCGAACCGCACCGGCAGGCGTCCCGTGTGGGTGACCCTCGACTGCACCGTCTGCGGCCGCTCCGAGGCCGCCCGCCCGAAGAAGTGGTGGCCCGAGTTCACGTTCCTCGTCTGCGAGGACCACTCCCCCGCCTCCTGGCCGCACCACCCCGAGGGCCACCGCCGCGACGAGTACGACGGCATCGGCACCCGCTTCATCGGCGTGCTCGACACCCCCGCCTGACCCGCGCTCGCGAGCCTGCCGCCTGCACCTCGGCCCCCGGACCAGCGCCGACCCGCGTTCCCCGACCGCTCGGCAGGAGCTCGCTTCTCCGCCGGCACCCCAGGAACGTCCCCGCAGGGCCTCGTCCCGCTGACCGCCACTCGGAACGCCTCGCCAGGCACCGGTCAACCCCGACCGATCCCCCGGCCGAACCGCGGCCACCCGTTCCCTGAACAGCCACCTGAGCTCGTTCCCCGACCTGCATCCCGGGAACGGCCCCGCAGGGGCTCGTTCCCCTCTACCTGCACCCGGGAACGGCCCCGCAGGGGCTCGTTCCCCCACCCGCTCCCCTCAACAAGAAACGGCCCCCTTCGAAGGGAGCCGTTCCTGACGTTCCGCGGGTCTCCGCGCGGTCAGCTGCAAGGCGGAGAAGGGCGCGATACCGGAGGTATCGCAACCGCCGACAACGCCGCAGATGACCGTGCGGAGACCCGCGGAATCACTCCCACTCGATGGTGCCGGGGGGCTTGGACGTCACATCCAGCACCACCCGGTTCACGCCGCTCACCTCGTTGGTGATGCGGTTGGAGATTCTGGCGAGGAGGTCGTAGGGCAGGCGGGTCCAGTCGGCGGTCATCGCGTCTTCCGAGGAGACGGGGCGCAGGACGATGGGGTGGCCGTAGGTGCGGCCGTCGCCCTGGACTCCGACGGAGCGGACGTCGGCGAGGAGGACGACGGGGCACTGCCAGATCTCGGTGTCGAGGCCGGCGGCGGTGAGCTCGGCGCGGACGATGGCGTCGGCGTCCTGGAGGAGGTCGAGCCGCTCCTGGGTGACCTCGCCGACGATGCGGATGCCGAGGCCGGGTCCGGGGAAGGGCTGGCGGCCGACGATGACCTCGGGGAGGCCGAGCTCGCGGCCGATCGCGCGGACCTCGTCCTTGAAGAGGGTGCGGAGCGGCTCGACGAGGGCGAACTGCAGGTCCTCGGGGAGTCCGCCGACGTTGTGGTGGGACTTGATGTTGGCGGTGCCGGTCCCGCCGCCGGATTCGACGACGTCGGGGTAGAGCGTGCCCTGGACGAGGAAGTCGATCGTCTCGCCCTCGCCCTGCGCTTCGAGCACGAGCGCTTCGGCGGCGGCCTCGAAGGTGCGGATGAACTCGCGGCCGATGATCTTGCGCTTCTGCTCCGGGTCGCTGACGCCGGCGAGCGCGTCGAGGAACTGCTCGCGCGCGTCGACGGTGACCAGGCGGACGCCGGTCGCGGCGACGTAGTCCTCCTCGACCTGGCGGCGCTCGTCCTTGCGGAGGAGTCCGTGGTCGACGAAGACGCAGGTGAGCTGGTCGCCGATGGCACGGTGCACGATCGCAGCGGCGACGGCGGAGTCGACTCCGCCGGACAGGCCGCAGATGACGCGTCCGGTGCCGACCTGCTCGCGGATCACGGCGACCTGGTCGTCGATCACGTTGGAGGAGTTCCAGTCGGCCGGGATGCCCGCGGCGCGGTGGAGGAAGTTCTCGATGACGGCCTGGCCGTAGGCGGAGTGCTTGACCTCGGGGTGCCACTGCACGCCGTAGAGACGGCGCTCGTCGTTGCCGAAGGCGGCGACCGGGGTGGAGCTCGTGGAGGCGAGGACCTCGAAGCCCTCGGGCGCCTGTGCGACCGAGTCGCCGTGGCTCATCCACACCGTCTGGTCGGCGGGCTGCTCGCCGAGGAGCACGCCACCGTCGGTCGAGAGGGCGGCGTCCGTCGCTCCGTACTCGCGCAGCCCCGTGTTGGCGACCTCGCCGCCGAGCGTCTTCGCCATCACCTGGAAGCCGTAGCAGATGCCCAGGACCGGGACCCCGAGGTCGAAGATCGCGGGGTCGAGCTGCGGGGCACCCTCCTCGTACACGCTGGAGGGGCCGCCCGAGAGGATGATGCCGACGGGCGACTTCGCGGCGATCTCGGCGGCCGTGGCGTTGGAGGGCACGATCTCGGAGTAGACGTTCGCCTCGCGGACCCGGCGGGCGATCAGCTGCGCGTACTGCGCGCCGAAGTCGACGACGAGGACGGGCTGCGCGGCCAGGTGCGGCTGGGGAGCGGTGGGCTGCTCGCTAATGGGGGGCCTCCACGGAGTCGGTCGGGGTCTTCGGGTCGGTGCCGGCGGTCCGGCGCTCGAGGTACTGCTCGACCTCGCGGGCGATGCGGGTCTCGACGAAGAAGGAGAGGGTGGGCACCACGCCGCCGAGCGCGATGAGCACGAATCGCGTGAACGGCCAGCGCATGAGGCTCCACAGGCGGAAGTCGGCGAAGAGGTAGACGACGTAGAACCAGCCGTGCGCGATCAGGATGCCGGTGGACAGGTTCGCGCCGGTGCCGCTCGACGTGAACTCGCCTCCGGGCACCTCGTACATCGGGGCGAAGTGCAGGACGCCCTGCTGGCCGAAGGCGAACAGCTCGAGGTGGAAGACGTACTTGAGCAGCATCTCCGCGCAGAGCAGGAGCAGCATCACGCCGGTGATGATCGAGGTCACCCGGTAGAAGCGCAGCGCGCTCCGGATCGCAGGGAACTGCGCGGGCTTGGGCTCGAGGGGCATGACGACCAGTTTACGGTGCGGGGGCGGGGGCCTCGGCCCGGTCGCCCAGGTCGGCGCGGGCGCGCTCCTCGGCGTCGAGCGCCTCCTCGGCCTCGCGCTCCCACGCGTCCTTGACGAGGCGGAACCAGAGGTAGAGGGCGAAGCCGGCGAAGACGACCCACTCGATCGCGTAGAAGACGTTGAGCCAGTTCAGCGAGACGTCGCTCACGCGCGCCGGGGAGTCGATGGCCTCGAGGCCGGCGACCGGCTCGTCGACGACGACGTAGCCCTGGTAGACGTCCTGCGGCGGGTCCGGCCAGCGGTTGATCAGCGCGGGGACGGAGAGCGCGGTGAGGGTGGCGGGGTCCAGGCCCTCCGCCGGCGCCTCCGCGGCCTCGTTGGCCACGAGGCGGCCGATGAAGGAGGAGGGCGCCTGCTCGCTCCCGCTGTTGAGCGCGTCCGCGACGGACTGCGCCTGCGCTTCGTCCTGCGTCCAGCCGTAGGCGAGCACCAGATCGGCGTCGGCGGTGCGGGTACGGGCGATGACCCACCAGCCCGGCTGCTCGCCGTTCAGGCGGCCGCCGAGGATCTCGGCACCGCCCGGCACGAAGACGGACGAGCCCTCCACGCGCTGTCCGTCGGCGGTCGCCGTGATCGAGCGGGAGGGGGTCGCGACCTCGGCGAGCGGGAGCGTCGTCTCCGACACTCCGGAGTCGGGCGCGGCGGCTTCGACCGCGCGGCCGACCTGCCACTGCCCGAGCGCGGCGAAGAGCCCGGCGATCAGGAGTGCGAGCGCCAGCGCGGCGATCCAGCGCGGGCGCCGGGCCACCTGCCCGACCGTGCTCTGCGTCATTCGTCCCTCGTCCGCCCTCGATCCGTGCGGTGTCCCGCGGGCCGGATCGAGCCTAACCCGTGAGTGTGGGAGCTCCGTGGGATCAGTAGTCGGGCTCCCTCGGGCGGCGGGGCCGGGCGTCGTCGGCGCCGTCGGACTGCTGCATCGCCTGGTCGATGAGCGCCTGGCGCATCGGATCGGGGAACTCGTCGTCGAGCTCGTCCGGCTCCGCGGGGCGCCTCGGAGGAGCGGGGGCCTCCTCCGCGGAGACGGCGGGCGCGGCCATCGCCGCCTCCACGAGCGCGAAGTCCTCCTCGTCCATGGCCGTGGCCGCTGCGGGTGCCGGGCGGTGCCGCCGCCGCGAGAGGAACGCGCCGATGCTCTCGGAGCGCGAGGCGAGGATCGGCCCGACGATCGCCATGATCAGCACGTAGAGGCCGGCGAAGGGCTGGATCCGCTCGTCGAGCCCCGCCGAGAGCGAGAGCGTCGCCAGGATGAGCGCGAACTCGCCGCGGTTGTGCAGGATGAACGCCGCGTTCAGGCCCGCGCGCGGTCCGAGCTTGTTGAGCCACGCGACGAACTGCCCCGCGCCGAGGTTGAGGACGATGGTCATCACCGCGGCGATCAGCACCGGGACCACGACGCTCGGGAACGCGCCGGGATCCAGCCCGAGACCGAAGTTGACGAAGAAGAACGCGCCGAACACGTCGCGCAGCGGGATCGCGATGTGCTCGACCCTCGACCGGAACCGCGTCGCTCCGATGACCAGTCCGATCAGGAACGCGCCGATGGCGTCCGTCACTCCGAGGACCTCGCCGATGCCGCCGAACAGGATGGCGAGACCGAAGAACAGGATCGTGAACAGCTCGTCGTCGCGAGTGCGGAAGAAGCGGGAGACGACCTTCCCGCCCCAGCGGGCGATCGCGAACATCACCACGAGGAACGCGAACGCGATGACGAGCTTGAGCACCACCGGCCACGGCTCCGTCTCGCCCGAGAGCACGACGGACACGATCGCCAGGTAGACCGCGATGAAGATGTCCTCGACGACCGTGACGCCCAGGATCATCGGCGTCTCGGGGTTCGCCAGGCGCTTGAGCTCGATCAGCAGCTTGGTGACGATCGCGCTCGAGCTCGTCGCCGTGATGCCGGCGATGATCAGCGCCTCGCGGCTCCCCCAGCCCAGCGCGAAGCCGAAGCCGAGGCCGACGGCCATGTTGACCGCGATGTAGGAGCCGCCGGAGAGGATCAGGCGGCCGGCGTTCCCGAAGAACTCGTCCTGGTCGAACTCCAGGCCGAGGTTGAACAGCAGGAGTATCAGCCCGAAGACCGCGGTCAGCTCGATGTAGCTCGACTCGAAGTCGAGCGGGAAGAGGTGGAAGTTCGGGCTCGCGAGGAGCCCGACGACCATGTAGATCGGGATGGCCGGGAGCCCGATCGTCCTCCCCAGCCGGCCGAGGACGTAGGCGACGACGAACAGGACGCCGAGGACGATGAGGTCTTCGCCGTGGTGCATCCTCAGGCTCCGGGCGGGGCGTCGACCGTCTTGGCGAAGCTGCCGGTGCGGAAGAACGCGAACGCCTTGGCGACCTTCTCGGGGCTGCCGGCGACCACGAGGGTGTCGCCGGGGAAGACGCGGAAGTCGGGGGCCGGCGCCGGATTGGCGGCGTCGCCCCGGACCACGGCGACGACGGTCAGCCCGACGATCCCGCGGTCGGCGGGCTTGCCGAGCTGCTGTCCGGCGATGTGGTCGTCGTAGTCCACGGTGAACCAGTCGATCGAGAGGCCCGGGATCTGGTCGAGCGCGGTCAGCGACTCCGTGATCTGCGTGCCGCCGAGCAGCTCGGCGAGGGTGTGCGCCTCGTCGTCGCTCAGGCGGAGCGACACCTTGGCGCCGTCCTGGTCGCCCTCGGCGAACGTGATCAGGTCGCTGTGGCCGGAGCGGTGGGCGATGACCCCGACCTTGCCGCCGTCGGCCGTCAGGAACGTGTGCAGAACGCCGACACCGGGCAGTTTGACCCTGCGGACCTCGACCATGCGTGCTCCCTCCGCGCCGTGCGGCGCTCCCACTCGGGACTTCCAGCTTAGGCGCGTGCGGAGCCCTCCTGCCGAGGGAACCCCGACCCGTCGAGGGATCCCGCAGTTTCCCGGCGGCCTCGGCGGTCCTGCGTCCCTCGCTGTCCACAGGGGGTGGGGGGAGTCTCCACAGGAGGAGCGGAGGGAGGGAAAGGGGGGCGGAAGCGTGCAGTGGGGATCTATCGAGGCGGGGCGTGAGGCCGGTCGGACGAGTCCGTGCGGCTGCGCCGCGGTACGCGCGGACCGGCGAGTGGGCGGGGGCCTCCGCGGACGAGCGGCAGCGGGCGCGGATCGACGCCGTGGCCGCGACCTGGAGCGCGCCCTTCGTCCTCCGCGAGTCGGCGGCGGCGGCGGCGGTCCGGGACGCCCCTTGGTCGAGCCTCTTGCGGAGACCGTGCATGTCGAGGGGCGACGGACCCGGGCAGCCGGACGTGGAACGGCGTCGCGGAGCGCGCGTCCGCCCTCACCCGCACTGATCGACGGACTCGCCGTCTCGGATCTCGCGCAGACCACCGTCGATCCGAACCGACCCGGCGTTCCTCGGGGGCCGCTCGCCCGAGCTCGTGCTTCTCGCCGAGAAGCGCCGGGAAGACCGGATCCGCGCGCGCGGGTCCGCAGCGTCGTCCGCCGGGCTGGCGCGAGGCCTACGACGCCAGCCCGTCCGGCCGACCCGCGCCGGCGTCCGCCGCGTCCAGGGACCCCCGGGCCGTCGAGGGAGCCCGCTGTTCGCGGCGGCCTCGACGGTCAGGATCGCCTCGGTCGGTGAGCGTCAGCTGGGCTGGTACGGCGCGACGACGACCTCGACCCGCTGGAACTCCTTGAGGTCGGAGTAGCCGGTCGTCGCCATCGAGCGGCGCAGGGCGCCGATGAGATTCGCCGTGCCGTCGGCGCCGGTTGCCGGGCCGTAGAGGACCTGCTCGAGGGTGCCGACGGTGCCGACCTCGACGCGGCGGCCGCGCGGCAGCTGCGGGTGGTGCGCCTCCGCGCCCCAGTGCCAGCCCCCGCCGGGAGCGTCGGTCGCGCGGGCCAGCGCCGAGCCGAGCATCACGGCGTCCGCGCCCACCGCGACGGCCTTCACGATGTCGCCGGAGGTGCCGAGGCCGCCGTCCGCGATGACGTGCACGTAGCGTCCGCCCGACTCGTCGAGGTAGTCGCGGCGAGCGCCGGCGACATCGGCGACCGCGGTCGCCATCGGAGCCTGGATGCCGAGCGTCGTGCGGGTGGTGGAGGCGGCACCGCCGCCGAACCCGACGAGGACGCCCGCGGCGCCCGTGCGCATGAGGTGCAGGGCCGCGGTGTAGGTGGAGGCGCCGCCGACGATGACGGGCACGTCGAGCTCGTAGATGAACTTCTTGAGGTTCAGCGGCTCGGTGTCGCGCGAGACGTGCTCGGCCGAGACGGTCGTGCCGCGGATGACGAACACGTCGACCCCGGCGTCGACGACGGTCTGGTACAGCTCCGCGGTCCGCTGGGGCGACAGGGCCCCGGCGACGGTCACGCCCGCGGCGCGGATCTCGGCCAGGCGCGCGGTCACCAGCTCGGGGCGGATCGGAGCGGAGTAGATCTCCTGCATCCGCTGCGTCGCGGTCTCGGCCGGAAGCCGACGGATCTCCTCGAGCAGCGGCTCCGGGTCCTCGTACCGCGTCCACAGACCCTCGAGGTCGAGGACGCCCAGCGCCCCCAGATGCCCGAGCCGGATCGCCGTCGCCGGCGACACCACCGAGTCCATCGGCGCGGCGAGGATCGGCGTCGCGAACTGGTACGCGTCGATCGACCACTTCACCGACACGACCTCGGGGTCGCGCGTCCGGCGGCTCGGGACGACGGCGATGTCGTCGAAGGCGTACGCGCGGCGGGCGCGCTTGGCGCGCCCGATCTCGATCTCCATGACGCAGAGTTTACTGTGGCTCGCTCCTCGCTCCGCTCGTCGCTCGCCCGCGGTCGGCCCGAGCGGGCGGTCGCGTTCCCAAGAGCGTCCCGCGTCCGCGCTACGACGATCCGCTCGCACGCGGATCGCCGGTCACCGCTGAGCGGTATCAGCCGTGGCTCGCTCCTCGCTCCGCTCGCCGCTCGCCCGCGGTCGGCCCGAGCGGGCGGTCGCGTTCCGCAGAGCGTCACGCGTCCGCGCTACGCCGATCCGCTGGAAAGCGGATCGCTTGCTTCCGCTCCCACCGGGCTCCACACCAGGCCGCGATCGACGCGAGCGGGCGCACACCACCAGCAGGTGAAGCCTGCGCGGCCGCGACGACGACTTGCTGGGACACGGGACGCCAGTCCCCACTCCGTCGCGCTCACGCGGTGAGGCACGACCACTCCCCCGCATGCGGAAAGGCGGAGGCCCTCCCCCCGCAGTCGCGGCGGCGCCCCGCGCCGCTCGCGCTGCGTCCCCCGCCCCTCAGCCGAGAATCGGTGCTCGTCTCCCGGAGGGAGGCGGCGGATCGGGATCCCGGCCCCTCCGGCGTGGTGGGCGTATGGGCCGCAGGCCCATCGGGCAGAGGGGCCGCGATCCCGATCCGCCGCCGGCCCCCACCAGACCCCTCAGCGCCGGTAGTTCGGCGCCTCCACCACCATCTGCACATCGTGCGGGTGCGACTCCTTCAGCCCGGCCGCCGTGATGCGCACGAACTTCCCGCGCTCCTTCAGCTCGGGGATGGTGCGCGCTCCGACGTAGAACATCGACTGGCGGAGCCCGCCGGCGAGCTGGTACGCCACGTTCGCGAGCGGGCCGCGGTAGGGCACCTGGCCCTCGATGCCCTCGGCGATCAGCTTGTCGTCGGTGGGCACGTCCGACTGGAAGTAGCGGTCCTTCGAGTAGGAGGTCCGCTCGCCGCGGGTCTGCAGGGCGCCGAGGGAGCCCATGCCGCGGTAGGTCTTGAACTGCTTGCCGTTCTGGAACACGAGGTCGCCGGGGCTCTCCTCGCAGCCCGCGAGGAGCGAGCCGAGCATCACGGTGTCGGCGCCGGCGACGAGCGCCTTGGCGATGTCGCCGGAGTACTGGAGGCCGCCGTCGGCGATCACCGGCACGCCGGACTCGCGCGCGGCGAGGGACGCCTCGTAGACCGCGGTGACCTGCGGGACTCCGACGCCGGCGACGACGCGGGTGGTGCAGATCGAGCCGGGGCCGACGCCGACCTTGATGGCGTCGGCGCCCGCGTCGACGAGGGCCTGCGCCCCGGAGCGGGTCGCGACGTTGCCGCCGATGACGTCGACGCCGGCGAACGCGGAGTCGGACTTCAGGCGGCGGATGATGTCGAGCACGCCGGCGGAGTCGCCGTTGGCGGTGTCGACGACGATCACGTCGACTCCCGCGTCGAGCAGGGCGGTGGCGCGCTGCCAGGCGTCGCCGAAGAAGCCGATCGCGGCGCCGACCCGGAGGCGGCCCTCGTCGTCCTTCGTGGCGTTGGGGTACTGCTCCGACTTGTCGAAGTCCTTGACCGTGATGAGGCCGGCGAGCTTGCCCTGCGCGTCGACGAGCGGCAGCTTCTCGATCTTGTGCTGCGCGAAGAGGGCGATGACCTCGCTGTCGGGGATGCCGACGCGGCCCGTGATCAGGCCGGTGCTGGTCATCACGTCGCGGACGAGCGTGGTCGCCTTCTCGAACGGCGAGACGAAGCGCATGTCGCGGTTGGTGATGATGCCCACGAGCACGCCGGTGGAGTCGACGACGGGGAGGCCGCTGATCCGGTACTGGCCGCAGAGGTCGTCCACCTGGGCGACGGTGGCGTCCGGGGTGGTGGTGACGGGGTTCGAGACCATGCCCGACTCGCTCCGCTTCACCCGGTCGACCTGGTCGGCCTGGTCGGCGATGGAGAGGTTGCGGTGCAGGACGCCGAAGCCGCCCTGGCGGGCCATCGCGATCGCCATGCGCGCCTCGGTGACGGTGTCCATCGCCGCGGAGAGCAGCGGGGTCGCCACGCTGATGCGCTTGGTGAGACGGGAGGCCGTGTCGGCCTCGCTCGGGATGACGTCGGTGTGCCCCGGAAGGAGCATGACGTCGTCGTAGGTGAGTCCGAGGAATCCGAAGGGATCCGGCTGGTCCATCAATGCCCCTTAGCAGGTCGAGTGCGGGAGCCCGGAGAGGACGGGAGGAGTCCGCTCACGAGCGCCACGGTTGTTCGATCTTAAGCGCCGCAGGGCCCGCGGTATTCCTCGACGGCGCGGCCGCCGGGCCGCGGATGGGCGCTGGAGCGCTCTCCTCTCCCTCATAATGTCGTCACGCGTAAGTGCGGACGGTGAAACACCGCCGACACATGCGGAACGTATGGTCAACCAACGTTGTTTGACGACGGCGATTCGGGCGTGCCCGGAGACCCCATCCGTCTGTGCACCCTGACGAGAGGTAGACGTCTTGCTCACAGCCAGCCGTTCGATGCGCCGCCAGCGCTCGACGACCCTGCATCCGACGGACCGGGAGGCGCCCCGTGGATAGGAGACGCCCGAGGCTCCGAGACCGGCTCCTGGCCCTGGGTCTGCTCGCCGCGACCCTCACCGGGATCGCCGCGGCGGCCCCTGCCGCACTCGCCGCCACCACCGCCGACCAGTCGATCATCGCCTGGGTCCGCGTGCAGGGGACGAACGAGAACCTGACGGGGGTGACCGTCGAGATCGGCGGCGACGCCTCCGCGACCGTGACCACCGGCGAGGACGGCCGGGCCACGTTCCCCCTCGACGCCGCGGGCACCTACACGGTGACCGTCGACGAGGAGTCCCTGCCCGCCGACAAGGGCTACCCCGCCGCGGGTCAGAACCCGAAGCAGGTGAAGATCGTCGCCTCGCAGAACCAGATCGTGAACTTCATCGTCTCGACGGCCAACCCGAAGGGCTCCGGAGCGACCGTCCCGGTCCCGACGGACTCCGCGGCTCCGACGAGCCCCGCGACCGAGGGCACGACCGGCAACGACGCGACGAACCCCGACGGCACGTCCAATGCGGTGAACCAGCCGGTGTCGGCCGACACGTTCTGGATCATCTTCTGGCCGAAGGTCGTCACCGGCCTGATCTTCGGGCTCCTGATCGCCCTCGCGGCGATCGGCGCCTCGCTGATCTACGGCGTGACCGGCCTGAACAACTTCGCCCACGGCGAGCTGGTCACCTTCGGCGCGCTGATGGCGTACCTCTTCTCCGGGGTCTTCGGACTCCCGGCGCTGCTGGCCATCCCGATCGCGGTGATCCTCGGCGGGGCCTTCGGCTTCGTCCAGGACGGACTGCTCTGGAAGCCGCTGCGGAAGAAGGGCATCCAGCTCATCCCGCTGATGATCGTGACGATCGGCCTCTCGCTGGCCCTGCGCTACGTGTTCGTCTTCTTCTTCGGAGCCGACCGGCTCTCGCTCCCCAACAGCACCGCTCCGTTCTTCACGGTGCCGGAGCTCGGGATCAGCCTGAAGTTCACCGACATCGTCGGCGCCGTCGTCGGCGTCGTCTGCATCGTCGCCGTGGCCTACGTCCTCACGAAGACGAAGATCGGCAAGGCGATGCGGGCGGTCTCGGACAACCGGGCCCTCGCCTCCGCCTCGGGCATCAACGTCGAGCGCGTCATCCGCGTCGTCTGGGTGATGTCGGGCGCTCTCGCCGCGCTGGCGGGCGTCTACATCGGCTACTACCAGTCGCTGCGCTGGGACACGGGAGCGTCGATCCTGCTGCTGATCTTCGCGGCGATCACGCTCGGCGGACTCGGCTCCGCCTACGGCGCGCTGGTCGGCTCGCTCATCATCGGACTGATGATGAACATCTCGACGATCTGGATCCCGGAGAACCTCAAGTACGTGGCTCCGCTCGTTCTCATGATCATCATCCTCCTGGTCAGGCCGCAGGGAATCCTGGGCCGCAAGGAACGGATCGGCTAGGACACCATGAACCTCAACTTCATCTGGCTGGCGATCGGGCAGATCGTCGATCCCACTGTCGCCGCGTACGCGCTGGCGACCATCGGCCTGGTCATCCACTTCGGATTCACGGGGCTGCTCAACTTCGGACAGGCCGGCTTCATGGCAGTGGGCGGCTACGCCTTCGCCATCACCTCGGTCAAGTTCGAATGGCCCGTCTGGGGCTCCTTCCTCGCGACGATCGTCGCGGCGACCGTCTTCGCGCTCATCCTGGGCATCCCGACGCTGCGGCTGCGGGCCGACTACCTCTCGATCGTCACGATCGCGGCGGCGGAGATCATCCGGCTCTCGGTCAAGACCCCCGAGTTCTCGGCGATCACCGGCGGCTCGGAGGGCATCAACGGCGCGGCGAAGGCGTTCAACGACCTCAACCCGCTGCCCGAGGGCCGCTGGGGCATCGGCGTGCTCACCTACAGCCAGGACCAGTGGTGGGTGCGGATCGTCGGCTGGGGCCTCGTGCTCCTGGCCTGCCTCCTGGTGTTCCTCCTGATGCGCAGCCCCTGGGGCCGCGTCATCAAGGGCATCCGCGAGGACGAGGACGCCGTGCGCTCGCTCGGCAAGAACGTCTTCTCGTACAAGATCCAGGCGCTCATCCTGGGCGGCGTGCTCGGAGGCCTCGCAGGAGCGCTGTTCATCCTCCCCCGCTCGCTCCAGCCCGACAACTACGGCACCCAGCTCACGTTCTTCCTCTACACGATCATGCTGCTGGGCGGCGCCGCGACGGTCTTCGGACCCGTCGTCGGCTCGATCATCTTCTGGGTCGTCCTCGGTCTGACCGACGGACTGCTCACGCTCGGGATCGACACCGGGGTCCTCAACAACGACCTCATCCGCCTCACCACCGTGCAGACCGGACCCATCCGGTTCATCGTGGTGGGGGTAGCCCTCATGCTCCTGGTGATCTTCAGACCCCAGGGGATCTTCGGCAAGAAGAAGGATCTGCACTTTGCCTAAGACGCCGGTCTCGGACATCACCGAGGAAGCAATCGTCCCCGGGGTCAGGAAGAAGGACCCCATCGTCGTCGCCGACAACGTCAGCCGCCGCTTCGGCGGCCTGACCGCGGTCGACGTCGAGCACCTCGAGATCCCCCGCGGATCCATCACCGCCCTGATCGGCCCGAACGGGGCCGGCAAGACCACGTTCTTCAACCTGCTGACGGGCTTCGACAAGCCCAACACCGGCAAGTGGAACTTCAAGGGCAAGAACCTCGCCAACGTCCCGGCCTACCGGGTGTCGCGGATGGGCATGGTGCGCACGTTCCAGCTCACCAAGGCGCTCGGCGGCATGACAGTGCTCGAGAACATGCTGCTCGGCGCGAAGGGGCAGAAGGGCGAGAACATCTTCACCTCGCTCATCCGCCCGCTGTGGTCGAAGGAGGAGGACTCGATCGAGCAGCGCGCGATCCGCCTGCTCGAGAAGTTCAAGCTGGACACCAAGCGGGACGACTACGCGTCGAGCCTGTCGGGCGGCCAGAAGAAGCTGCTCGAGATGGCGCGGGCGCTGATGTCGGAGCCCGAGCTCGTCATGCTCGACGAGCCGATGGCCGGCGTGAACCCGGCGCTGACGCAGTCGCTCCTCGGTCACATCGTGAACCTGAAGGACGAGGGCATGACCGTGCTCTTCGTCGAGCACGACATGCACATGGTCAACACGATCGCCGACTGGGTGATCGTGATGGCCGAGGGCAAGGTCGTCGCCGAGGGCCCGCCCTCGACCGTGATGAACGACCCGGCCGTCATCGACGCGTACCTCGGCGCGCACCACGACACCGACCTGGGCACGATCGAGGGCCAGCTCGAGATCGCCGAGGAGATGGACTCCGACCTCGTCCGCGAGGACGTGGAGCGGCAGGCGGATAAGGCCGGCATCCCGACGCCCGGCCACGACGCTCCGGCGGCCGGAACGGCGTCCCCGTCGGCCTCCGCGCCGACGAGCGTCGCCCCGACGACCGACGCCCCGGCCGTCGAATTCGAGAAGGACGAGAGATGACCGCCGACACGACGACTCCGAACACCCTCGAGACGCACGATCTGCACGCGGGCTACGTGCCGGGGGTCAACATCCTCAACGGCTCGAACGTCTACGTGAAGCGCGGCGAGCTCGTCGGGATCATCGGCCCGAACGGTGCAGGCAAGTCGACGCTGCTGAAGGCGATGTTCGGCCTGGTCAACATCCGCCAGGGCACCGTCCTGCTGAACGGCGAGGACATCACCGGCCTCAAGGCCGACAAGCTGGTGTCCAAGGGCGTGGGCTTCGTGCCGCAGAACAACAACGTCTTCCCGTCGCTCACCATCGAGGAGAACCTCGAGATGGGCATGTACCAGAAGCCGAAGCTGTACAAGGAGCGGCTCGAGTTCGTCACCGAGCTCTTCCCGGAGCTCAGCAAGCGGCTCAAGCAGCGCTCGGGGTCGCTCTCGGGCGGTGAGCGCCAGATGGTGGCGATGTCGCGGGCTCTGATGATGGACCCGTCGATGCTGCTGCTCGACGAGCCCAGCGCCGGCCTGTCCCCGATGCGGCAGGACGAGACGTTCGTCAACGTGCAGCGGATCAACCGCGCGGGCGTCTCGATCATGATCGTCGAGCAGAACGCGCGGCGGGCGCTGCAGATCTGCGACCGCGGCTACGTCCTCGATCAGGGCCGCGACGCCTACGAGGGCGCGGGCCGGGAGCTGATGAACGACCCCAAGGTCATCGAGCTCTACCTGGGCACGCTCGCGACGACCAACGAGGTCACCACGAGCACCCCGACCGTCGGCGGCTGATCCCCGCTGCGAAGGGCCCGTCGTCTCCGGACGGCGGGCCCTTCGCAGCGGGGATCAGCCGCCGACGGTCGGGGTGCTCGTGGTGACCTCGTTGGTCGTCGCGAGCGTGCCC
>NZ_PSWC01000023.1:34957-61051 GCF_002931535.1 Rathayibacter sp. AY1C6
GGGCCGGGGCGACTCCGGGGCGGAGGCGGGGCCGCTCGCCCAGGGCGCCGGGCGGCTCGGAGACCACTCCGAGCAGGGCGGGAAGGCAGGCGGCTCGGTGCCCGGAGATGCGCCGGCACGGGGTACCGGAGAAGGGAGGCGAGGGAGCCGCTCTCCCGGCGCGGACACGCCTTCACCGGTCTCTCCGCGATGCCCGCCGAACCCCCGGCAAGTCGGCGGAACGACGGTCTGGACACTCGGTCTCCTGTCCGCGGGACGAGGGCAGGACAGCGAGAGTCTCTCCGCACCAGCGACCCCCACGAGGGGGACAGGATATCGCCCTGCCTGCCGTAGTTTTGGGGACACGGGACAGCCCTGCAGGGGGACGTCCCGCTCCCCTCTCCCCCGGTAGGGACCGCGATCGGTCGCCGATCTCCTCCCCTCCCCGCAGCGCCTCGAGCGCCGCGTCGTCCGCCTCGAAGGAGCCGACCATGAAGAGCTACACCCCCGCCCCTGTGGAACTCGGAGCCGGCTTCGGCACCGGTGCGATCGGCGACTACGAGCGCTGGCGCGTCGTCGGCGTCTACGCCCAGGTCGTCATCGCCGAGACCACCGGCGGCAAGCGCCGCAACTACAGCCGTTCCTTCGTCACGTACCGCCTGGCGCAGGAGGCGGAGCTGCTCCGCGCCTCCTAGGTCCTCCGCACTCCACGAGCGCGCGTCCTCCCTCGGGAGGGCGCGCGCTTCTGCGTTCCCGCTCGACGTCGTCGCTCCCGCCCGCGGTCCGGCAGGGCGCCCCTCGAGGCCGGGAGAGGCGCTCGGAGGCGTTCACAGGCCGTCCGAGCCGCTCCTCCTCCCGGGTGTCTCCTCGACGCGACGCCAGGCCCTGGACGCCGCGCAGCCGTCCGCCCGCACCCGACAGCGGACGCCCGCGCGGACGACCGCCGCGCCTCGCTGCGTCCGCGCGACCGGCGCGTCTCCGCCTCTGCCCTCCGGGAACGGCGAAGGGGCCCGGTCCGAAGACCGAGCCCCTCAGGGATGCGGCAGGAGCCGCGTCACCGCGTCGTCAGTTCAGCGAACCCTCGACGGTCTCCTCGAAGGAGGTGGTGTTGCCCGTGCCGTACTTGTAGATCGAGACCGAGGCCTCGCTGGTGTCGCCGTTCTCGTCGAACGAGATCGGGCCGGAGAGGCCGTCGTAGTCGACGTCCTCGCCGTCGGCGATGAGCTTCGCGCAGTCGGCGAAGGTCGTGCACTTGGTGCCGCCCTCCGAGACCGACATGAGGTTGTCGCGGATGGTCGCACCGTCCGTCGCCTTGCCCTGGAGCGCGGCGAGAGCGGTCAGGACCGTGGCGTCGTACGACTCCGGCGCATAGCTGAACACGGTCAGCGCGTCGTTGCCCTGCGACTCGACGAGCGACTGCAGCTTGCCCTGGAAGTCCTCGGACGCCTGGACGCCCGGGTTGGTGAACTGCGCGCCGGCGATGTCGACGTTGGTGTCGGACTCGCCGATGACGCCGTAGTTGCCGTCCGTGCCGTAGAGCTTCGAGAAGTCGAAGCCCTTGGCCGAGAGCTGCTCCGCGATGGTCTTGATCTCGTCGAACGAGATGACGACCAGCGCGTCGGGGTTCGGGGCGAGGACCGAGGTCAGCGCCGAGTTGAAGTCGGTCGAGGCCGGCTCGAAGATCTCCTCGGCCGCGACGGATGCTCCGCCCGCCTCGAGGGTCTCCTTGATGTTCTTCTCGAGGCCGGTGCCGTACGCGTCGTTCATGTACAGGATCGAGACGTTGGTCTTGCCGTCGCCGAGGATCTTGTTGCCGAGGATGCGGCCCTGGAGCACGTCCGAGGGAGCGGTGCGCCAGTAGTAGCCGTCGTCGTCGTAGGTCGTGAAGTCCGGCGAGGTGTTGGCCGGCGAGATCTGGACGACGCCCGCCTGGGTCACCTGGTCGATGAAGGTCTTCGAGACGCCCGAGGACGCCGCGCCGATGATGGCGGAGACGTTGTCGGCGATGAGGGACGTGGCCGACTGCGTCGCGATGTCGGTCGTGGTGTCGCCCGAGTCCTTCTGCTCCACGTCGATCGTGATGCCGGCCTTGGCGTCGTTGATGTCGACGACCGCCTGGTCGACGCCCGCGATCTCGGGCGGGCCGAGGACGGCGAGGGTGCCGGTCTGCGGGAGGATCGTGCCGATCTTGAGGGACAGGTCGCCCGAGCCGCTGTCGCCGCTCGATCCGCTGTCGCCGCCGCCGGCGCAGCCGGCGAGGACGAGAGCGCTGGCGCCCAGAATGGCGACGCCGCCGAGGGTTGCCCGGAGGGACCGCGCGCGGGCCGAGCCGGCCTTCGCGTAAACGCCCATGTTGCTCCTTGAGAGGTGTGTGTCAGTGGGAGCGGCGCCGGTGGCAACCGCTCGGCCAACCTAACCTCCGAAGCAGCCGTGAACAATACAGGGGTGTTACCAATACGTTTCGCGACCGGATCGTTACCATTCCGCTGTCGCGCCGCGCCAGGACGACGCGTTCCGCAGATCAGACGGAGGATCGGCGCCGTCTGCGCTCCGCGGCGACGAGGTCGCCTGAGAAGATCGCCAGGGCGGCCCACACCAGCGCGAAGCCGATCCAGCGCTCGAGCGGCATCTCCTCGTGCAGGACGAAGGCCCCGACGAGGAACTGCAGGAACGGCGTCAGGTACTGCACGAAGCCGACGATCGACAGCGGGAGCCGGCGCGCGGCGCCCGCGAACAGGAGCAGCGGGACGGCCGTGACGATGCCGGCCGAGGCGAGGATGAGGGCGTGCCCCGTCCCCTCCGTCGTCAGGGTCAGCCCCACCGTGGAGCCGACGACCGCCAGCTGCACGACGGCGAGCGGCGTCAGCCAGAGCGTCTCGAGCGTCAGTCCGCCGACCGCGTCCACCGTGCCGCCGACGCGGCTCTTCACCAGGCCGTAGAGGCCGAACGAGAAGGCGAGGGCGAGCGAGATCCACGGGAAGGATCCGTAGCCCACCGCGATGACCAGCACCGCGACCGCGCTGACGCCCATCGCGGCCCACTGCAGTGGCCGGAGGCGCTCGCGCAGCACCAGGACGCCCAGCAGCACCGTGACCAGCGGGTTCATGAAGTAGCCCAGGGCCGCCTCGATGACGTGGCCCGTGGTCGTGGCGATCACGTAGACCTGCCAGTTGACGTAGATGAGCACGCCCGCGATCGCCATCACGCCGAGCAGGCGGGGGCGGCGCAGCAGCGCGCCGAAGGAGCGCCAGCCGCGGAGGACCGTGAGCAGGATCACGCAGAAGACGAGCGAGAAGAGCACTCGGAACGCGACGATCTCGAACGGCGAGGCCGGCGCCATCGCGATGAAGTAGAGGGGCATCGCACCCCAGAGCAGGTAGGCCGAGAACGCGAACAGCAGCCCCGTGCCGGACATCCCGCCCGGGCGTCCCGCCGCTCCGAGCGCCTCCACTCCTTCGCCGACGGGCACGTCCGAAGGGGACGGCGAGACGGACTCGGCAGGGGTGCGGGAGCTGGTCACTCCCCCGATGCTACGCAGCCGCGGGGTGGGGAGACGGCCCCGTAGCGGGCGGATCAGGCCACTGGCCGCGAGGAGGACCGGGAACGACGGAAGGGCCCGCCGACCGAGGTCGACGGGCCCTTCCGAGGGATGCTGCCTAGCGGACGACGACCGCGAGGACGTCGCGAGCGGAGAGGACCAGCAGGTCCTCGCCACCGAACTTGACCTCGGTTCCGCCGTACTTGGAGTAGATCACCTTGTCGCCGACGGCGACGTCGAGCGGCACGCGGTTGCCGTTGTCGTCGATGCGACCGGGTCCGACGGCGACGACCTCGCCCTCCTGCGGCTTCTCCTTGGCGGTATCGGGGATGACGAGACCGGAAGCGGTCACCTGCTCCGCCTCGACCTGCTTGATGACGATGCGATCTTCGAGCGGCTTGATGGACACCGACACGGTTGACCTCTTTCTTGACGACGATGTGGGCGGAACGCGGTTCTGGCACACACGCTCCGAGAGTGCTAGATCCATCGTAGGGGCTCCGCTGGCACTCGTGCAATCAGAGTGCCAAGCGGGGCGGCGGACCCGCCGGGAAGCCGTGGCCTACCATGGCCGGATGCGACGCGACGAGCTGGTCGAGCTCCTCTCCCCCGAGGGCCTCCGGCTCCTCGACTCCCTCGACGGCTACCGGTCCGACGACCTGGTGCGGGCCGTGGCACGCCTCCGGGCCGCCGGCCACTCCCCCGTCCTCGTCGCCGCGGTGCTCACCCAGGCGAGGCTCCGGCAGAAGGCGGAGGCGAAGTTCGGAGAGTTCGCCCGCTCGATGCTCTTCACGGACGCGGGACTCGAGCAGGCGACGCGGCTGCGCGTCGCCGCCCTGCACGCCGGCCGGTTCGCCGCGGCGGGAGCGGCGCGCGTCGCCGACCTCGGCAGCGGGATCGGCGGCGACGCCCTCGCGATGGCCGCGATCGACCTGGCGGTCACCGCCGTCGAGGCCGACGAGGTCACCGCGACCCTGGCCAGCTTCAACCTCGCCCCGTTCCCCGCGGCGAGCGCCGTGCACTCGACGGCCGAGGCCTTCGACCTCGACGGCTTCGACGCCGTCTACCTGGACCCGGCACGCCGCACGGCGGGCCACCGCGAGACCCGCCGGCTCGACGATCCGGACGACTACTCCCCCTCGCTCGACTTCGCGTTCGGCCTGGCCGAGCATCGTCCCGTGGGCGTGAAGGTGGGTCCCGGCTTCGACCGCGAGCGCCTGCCGCGGGACGCCGAGGCGCAGTGGGTCTCGGTCGACGGGGAGCTGGTCGAGACCGGGCTCTGGTTCGGTTCTCTGGCGCGCACGGGCGTGCGCCGCTCCGCTCTGCTGCTCGGCGCGACCGGCTCCTCCGAGCTCACCGCGGCGGGCGACAGCGAGGACGAGGAGGTCGGCCCCCTCGGCGCGTTCGTGCACGAGCCGGACGGCTCCGCGATCCGCGCGCGCCTCCTGGGCGAGCTCGCGCGCTCCAGCGGCTCGCGGATGCTCTCGCCCGGCATCGCCTATCTGACGGGCGACGATGCGGCTGCCTCGCCCTTCCTCCGCAGCTTCCGGGTCCTCGCCGAGCTGCCGCTGGACGAGCGCACGCTGGCGAAGGAGCTGCGCACCCGCGGCATCGGCGTGCTCGAGATCAAGAAGCGCGGGGTGGACGTCGACCCCGCCCGCTTCCGCAAGCGGCTGGGCCTCTCCGGCACCGGCAGCGCGGTGCTGATCCTGACGCGGATCGCCGGGCGCCACCGCGCGCTGCTCGCGGAGCGCGTCGAGCGGCCCGCGCCGGCTCAGTAGCCGGAGGTGCCGGCGGCGAGGGCGACCACGACGAAGACGAGGAAGACCGCCAGGTAGATCAGCGAGACGGCGATGCCGGCGAACCCGGTGATGATCGCGGTCAGCGCGAAGCCGCGTGCGGCCGGCTCGCGCCGGCGTCCGAGGAATCCGAGCACGACGGCCGGAGCCGACAGCAGGAAGCCGAAGCCGGCGGCGAAGAGCGTGATGACCAGGCCGACGATGCCGAGGATCATCCCGACGAGGCTCAGCGTGCGCGGGACGACGGGCGCCGGTGCGGCCGCGTAGGCGGCGGGGTGGCCGGGCGCGGAGGAGTAGGCGGGCGCCGAGGGGTACGCCGGCGGGACCGGGACGGAGCCGTGCTGCTCGTCGGAGCCGGGGCCGGGACGGGTGCTGTCGTCGCTCATGGCGCGAGTCTAGCCAGCACCCGGGCGGCGGCGGAGGGGTTCCGTCCGCTCACGCGGGCAGGTACCCGCCGTCGCGCAGGTCGCCGACGAAGGCCGTCCAGGCGAGGTAGGCGATCACCGCGAGGACGATCGCGAGGTAGCCCAGCACGAAACCGGCGACCGCGAGACCGCGTCCGCGCTGTCCGGAGCGTCGGGCCTGGGCGAAGCCGATGTGGCCGAGGACGATGGCGGCGGGCGCCAGCCCCAGCAGTCCGCACACCAGAGCCGCGACCGCGAGCGGATTCATCGGCGGGCGGCGGGGCGGGAGACCGGGGTAGGGATCGGCGGAGGCCGTCGGCGGCGGGTAGGCCGCCGACGGCTCGCCGAGCGGAGGGGCGAACGGCGCGGGTGCCGGTCCGGTCTGCGGTCCGGGCGCGGTGTCGTCGGTCACGGTGTCCTCCTGGTGGTGCGGGCGCCCCCGAGCCTCGGAGGCGTGTCGATCAGTACCCGGTCGAGGGCATGGTCGCCGCGATCGAGAAGAGCGCGACGAACGAGATGATGGTGATGATGATCGCGACGAAGCCGATGATGACGGCGGCGAGGGCGAGGCCGCGGCCCTTCTCCCCCGTGCGCTTGATCTGCGACAGGGCGATGAAGCCCAGCACGATGCCCACGATGGAGACGAAGAACGAGGCGATGAAGCCGATGATCGCCAGGATGTTGTAGCGGTCGGACGCGGGCGTGTACGGAGTGGTCATGGAATCCCCCAGGGTCAGGAACGAGCGGATGCGGCCAAGAGTGGCAGTGGCACGATCCGCCTGTCAAAAAGCTGGACGGCGCTTGCGCGGCCCGGCCGCCGCCCGGTAGAGGCCTCAGCGGACTTGGATCTCGGTGACCGGGAGGGTCGAGTCGGCCCCGAAGCCGAGCCCCGACGGCGGATGCCCCGCCTCGATCAGCTGCGCCGCCAGTGCGGCGATCATCGCGCCGTTGTCGGTGCAGAGCGAGAGCGCCGGGATCCGCAGGGTCACTCCCGCGGCCGCGCACCGCTCCTCCGCCAGAGCGCGCACCCGGGCGTTGGCGACCACGCCGCCCCCGAGCAGGAGGCGCGGCACGCCCCGGTCGCGGCAGGCGGCGAGCGCCTTCGTGAGCAGGACGTCGGCGACCGCCTCGCGGAAGCTCGCCGCGACGTCGGCCACGGGCACCTCCTCCCCCGCGTCCTGGCGCTTCTCGACCCAGCGGGCGACCGCGGTCTTCAGCCCTGAGAACGAGAAGTCGTAGCGGTGGCGCTCGAGGTCCTTCGGCAGGCTGAGCCCGCGGGGGAAGCGGATCGCCTTCGGGTCCCCGTCCGCCGCCACCCGGTCGATCTGCGGTCCGCCGGGATAGGGCAGGCCCAGGACGCGCGCCACCTTGTCGAAGGCCTCGCCGGCGGCGTCGTCGATGGTCTCGCCGAGCAGCTCGACGTCCGACACCAGATCGCGCACGTGCAGGAGCGAGGTGTGCCCGCCCGAGACCAGCAGCGCGATCGTCGGCACCTCGACGGGGCTGCCCTCGCTGCCGTCGGCCCGGAGGACGTCGGCTCCCACATGTCCGACGAGGTGGTTCACGGCGTAGAGCGGCAGGCCGAGCGAGACGGCGAGCGCCTTCGCCGCTCCGACGCCGACCATGAGTGCGCCCGAGAGCCCCGGTCCGCTGGTGACCGCGATCGCGTCCAGGTCGCCGAGCGCGACACCGGCCTCGGAGAGCGCCGCGTGCAGGGCGGGCTCGAGCGCCTCCAGGTGCGCCCGGGCGGCCACCTCGGGCACGACGCCGCCGTAGCGGGCGTGCTCCTCCATCGAGGAGGCGATGGTGTTCGAGAGCAGCGTCGTGCCGCGGACGATGCCGATCCCCGTCTCGTCGCAGCTGGTCTCGATGCCGAGGACGAGGGGTCCGGTGCTCACGGGGTCTCCTGGGTCGGGGTCGGCGGCCGGCGCATCACGATCGCGTCCACTCCGTCGGGCTGGTAGTAGGCGGGGCGGACGCCGATCTCCTCGAAGCCCTCCGAGCGGTAGAGGGTCTGCGCGGCGGGGTTGTCGGCGCGGACCTCGAGGAAGACCTCGCGGGCGCCTCGCTCGCGGGCCGCCTCGAGGAGCGCGCGCAGCAGTCGGCGGCCGAGGCCGGTGCGGCGGACCCGGGCGACGACCGCGATCGTCTGCACGTCGCCCTCGTGAGCGCCGACGGGGCAGAGGAGCCCGGCGTAGCCGACCACCTCGCCGTCCTGCTCGGCGACCAGGTACCGGGTGTGACGGCTCCGGATCTCCTCCGCCATCATCCCGCGCGACCAGGCGTCGCCGACGAACTCGGACTGCTCGATCGCCATGACGGCGTCGAGGTCGTCCGGCTGCGCGTCGCGGAGCGCGGCCTCGCTCATGCTGTCACCCGCTTGGGGCCGGCCGACAGCGTGACGTCGGGCGAGCGGAGGTAGAGGGGCTCGTCCGCGGCACCGGGCCGACCGGCCGCGCGCAGGCGGGCTGCCACGACTCCGAGCTCGCCGGCGGAGACCGACTCGGCCTCCAGGCGTGGGAGCTCCGGATGCGGGAGGGCCGGCGGCTTGTCCAGGCCCGGGCCGGCGAGGCGGACGGGGAGTCCCTGGTCGTCGAGCCCGTCGTAGGCGCTCCAGTACAGCTCGCGGCGGCGGGCGTCGGTGACGACGAGGAAGCCCGCGGCGCGCCCGTGCCGCAGCGCGGCGAGCGCGATCGCGTCGTGCGAGACCACGGGGAGGGTGGGGACGCCGCGGCCGAGCGCGAAGGCCCGGGCGGCGGCGATCCCGACCCGGAGGCCGGTGAAGGGGCCGGGGCCCATGCCCACGGCGACCGCCTCGATGCCCCCGGGAGCCACGTCGGCCGCCTCGAGCGCCTCCTGGATCAGCCGGCCGACCACCTCCGCGTGGCGCATGGTGTCGGTCTCGGTGCGCTCCGAGCGCACGGCGCCCGAGGAGTCGACGACGGCGACGGAGGTTCCGGAGGAGGTGTCGATCGCGAGGAGCACGCGTCCAGGGTACCCGCGGGCTCAGCTCCAGCCGGTGCCGCGGAAGCGGACGGTCCGCGGCTCGATCGGCTCCTCGCCCTCCTCGGCGTCGGAGCCGGCGGTCGGCCGCTCGATGACCACGTCGAGCCAGGACTCCGCGACGCCGTCCAGCATCCCGGCCCCCCACTCCACGACGATCACAGAGCGCGCCGGATCGAGGTCGAGGTCGTCGAGCTCGACCGGCGAGCCCACGCGGTAGGCGTCGACGTGTACGAGCGGCGGCCCGTCGTGCAGCGGCGGATGCGTCCGCGCGATCACGAAGGTGGGGCTCGTCACGGGACCCCGCACGTCGAGGCCCTCGCCGAGCCCGCGCGTGAAGGTCGTCTTGCCCGCGCCGAGCGGCCCGGTCAGCACCAGCAGGTCGCCGGCACGCAGCACTCGGCCGAGCTCGCGGCCGAGCTCCGCCATGGCCTCCGGATCGGCGACCTCGACGACGCGGTCCGCGAACCAGGAGCGCTCAGGCACGGCCGTCCGCCGCGCTCAGCAGCCGCCGCTGGACCCGCGGCCCGAGCCGGGTGACCAGCTCGTAGTTGATGGTGCCGCACCACCGCGCCCACTCGTCGACCGAGGGGACGCCGGTCGTCGGGTCGCCCCAGAGCGTCACCGGGTCGCCCGTCGCGACGCTCGCATCCCCCACGTCGACGACGAACTGATCCATCGCGACCCGCCCGGCGATCCGGTGGCGGCGGCCGCCGATCGAGACCTCCGCGACGCCGGAGGCGCTCCGCGGGATGCCGTCCGCGTAGCCGAACGGCACGAGCGCGAGGGTCGTCCCGCCCTCGGCCCGCCAGGTGTAGTCGTAGCTCACGCCGGTCCCGTGGGGCACCCGGCGGACGCCGGCGACGCGGCCCTGCAGCGTCATCGCCGGGACGAGCCCGAGCTGGAGCGAGGTCTCGTCCTCGAACGGCGAGAGTCCGTAGAGGGCGATGCCGCTGCGCACCATGTCGAGGCGTGTCTCCGGGAGGCGCAGCGCCGCCGCCGTCGCCGCGAGGTGCAGGACCGGCACCTGCACCCCGTGCGCGGCCAGCACGGCCTCGGCGCGGCGGAGGAGCGCGAGCTGGGCGAGGTCGTCCTCGCGCGAGGTGTTGGACAGGTGCGAGAAGAGCCCGGTGAGGTGGACGGTGCCGCGAGCGCTGTGACGGGCGAGCGACTCCGCCAGGTGCGGCCACTCCTCCTCCGCGGCGCCGTTGCGGCTGAGGCCCGTGTCGACCTTGAGCTGCACGGCGGCGCGCACACCGCGGTCCTCCGCCGACTGCGCGAGCGTGTCGATCTGGTCGACGGAGGAGACGGCGACGTCGATCGAGTGCTCGAGCGCCGCGTCGAAGTCCTCGCCGGGGTCGTGCAGCCAGCAGAGGATCGGAGCGACGACGCCTGCCTCGCGCAGGGCCACGGCCTCCCGCAGCTCCGCGGTGCCGAGGGCGTCCGCGCCGCCGTCGAGCGCCGCCTGCGCCGCAGCCAGGGCGCCGTGCCCGTACCCGTTGGCCTTGACGACGGCCATCAGCCGTCGGGCACCGGTGAGCTCGCGTAGACGCGCGGCGTTCGCCGCCATCGCGTCGACGTCGATCACCGCCTCGCGGTACGACGCAGGGACGCTCACGACTCGGCCACCACGAACGCGCAGGCCACGCCCGCGTCATGCGTCATCGAGAGGTGCACGCGCGTGATCCCCCGCGCCTCCGCGGCCGCCCGGGCCGGGCCGTGCAGCGCGAAGGACGGATTCCCGTACTCGTCCCGCTCGACGACCATGTCGTGCCACCCGGCGCCCACGGAGTCGCCGAGCGCCTTGATCAGCGCCTCCTTGGCGGCGAAGCGGCCCGCCAGTGAGGCGACGGGGAGCGAGCGTTCGCTCTCGGCGAACAGCCGGTCGCGGAGCCGGGGCGTGCGCGTCAGCGAGCGCTCGAAGCGCGCGAGGTCCACGACGTCCACCCCGATCCCCACGATCACGGCTCGATCACTCGACCGTGACCGACTTGGCGAGGTTGCGCGGCTGGTCGACGTCGAGGCCCTTGGCGGCGGCGAGCTCCATCGCGAACATCTGCAGCGGGGTGACGGCGAGCAGCGGCTCGAACAGCGGGTCGGCGAGCGGGATCGGAACGACCTCGTCGGCGATCTGGATCGCGGCCGTGTCGCCCTGCTCCGCGATCGCGATGACGCGGGCGCCGCGGGCCTTGATCTCCTGGATGTTCGAGATCACCTTGCGCTGCAGCTCGTACGACTCGCTCGGGCTCGGCACGATCACGAACACGACCTGGCCCGGCTCGATCAGCGCGATCGGGCCGTGCTTGAGCTCGCCCGCCGCGAAGCCCTCGGCGTGGATGTAGGCGAGCTCCTTGAGCTTCAGCGCGCCCTCGAGCGCCACCGGGTAGCCGACGTGGCGGCCGAGGAACAGCACCGCGCGGGTGTCGGCCATCCAACCGGCCAGCTGGGCGATGTCGTCGGAGGCGTCGAGCACGCGGGAGAGCTTCTCCGGGATCGCGGCGAGCTGGGCCGCCTGCGAGGCGACGAGCTCGGTGGAGGCGGCTCCGCGCACCGCGGCCAGGTGCAGCCCGAAGAGGTAGAGCGCCGCGATCTGGGCGACGAAGGCCTTGGTCGAGGCGACCGCCACCTCCGGTCCCGCGTGCGTGTAGAGCACGGCGTCCGACTCGCGCGGGATCGTCGCGCCCTGGGTGTTGCAGACCGAGAGCGTCTTGGCGCCGTGCTCGCGGGCGTACTTGACCGCCATCAGCGTGTCCATCGTCTCGCCGGACTGGCTGATCGAGACGACGAGGGTGCGCGGGGTGAGCACCGGGTCGCGGTAGCGGAACTCGTGGCTGAGCTCGACCTCGACGGGGACGCGCGCCCATTTCTCGATCGCGTACTTGGCGACCATGCCCGAGTAGGCGGCCGTGCCGCAGGCGATGATCGTGATGCGGTCGATCTCCGTCAGCACCGGACCGAGCGCGTCGAGCTCGGGCAGCGTGATCGCGCCCTCGTGGATGCGGCCGCGGAGCGTGTTGGCGACGGCCTCGGGGCCCTCGGTGATCTCCTTGGCCATGAAGCTCGACCAGCCGCCCTTCTCGGACGCCGACGCGTCCCAGGCGATCTCGAACGGCTCGGTCTCGACGGGGTTGCCGAAGAAGTCGGTCACCGTGACGAGCTCCGGGGTGATCGTGACGATCTGGTCCTGGCCGATGGCGACCGCGCGGCGGGTGAACTCGACGAACGCCGCGACGTCGGAGCCGAGGAAGTTCTCCCCGTCGCCCAGGCCGATCACGAGCGGCGAGTTGCGGCGCGCGCCGACGACCACGCCGGGCTGGTCCTGGTGCAGGGCGAGCAGGGTGAACGCGCCCTCGAGGTGCGCGACGACGGCCTGGAAGGCGAGCACGAGGTCGCCGGTGCGGCGGTACTCGCGGGCGATCAGGTGCGCGGCGACCTCGGTGTCGGTCTCGCTCTCGAAGACGGCGCCCTCGGCGAGCAGCTGCTCCTTGAGCGGCTGGAAGTTCTCGATGATGCCGTTGTGGATGACGGCGAGCCTGCCCTCGTCCGCGAGGTGGGGGTGGGCGTTGCGGTCGGTCGGGCCGCCGTGCGTCGCCCAGCGGGTGTGGCCGATGCCCGTGGTGCCCTCGGCCAGCGGGTGCGCCTCGAGGTCGTCGACCAGGACGCTGAGCTTGCCCGAGCGCTTGCGGCTGTCGAGCTGCCCGTCGGCGTCGATCACGGCCACGCCGGCCGAGTCGTAGCCGCGGTACTCCAGACGCTTCAGGCCCCCGAGCAGCACGGCCAGGCTGTCGCGCTCACCGACGTATCCAACGATTCCACACATGCGCTCGATTCTAAGCGGCGCGGAGGCGCCTCCCGCGGCGTCGGGCACCCGGCGGGGCGGACGCTAGGATCGGTCCCCATGCCGTCGTCTCCTCGCGATCCCGCGCGCGACGCGCACCCCTCCCCCTTCGTCGAGATCGTCCGCTCCGACTGGGCCGAGCTCGCCCGCACCACGGAGCTGCCGCTGTCGGAGACCGAGGTCGTGCAGCTGCGGGGGCTGGGCGACCGGCTGAGCCTCACCGAGGTCGCGGAGGTCTACCTGCCGCTCTCGCGCCTGCTGAGCCTGTACGCCGGTGGCGCGCGGCACCTGCACCGCGCGACGAGCACGTTCCTCGGGGAGCGCGCGCAGCCGACTCCGTTCGTGATCGGCGTCGCGGGGTCGGTCGCGGTGGGCAAGTCGACGATCGCGCGCCTGCTGCGGGAGCTGCTCGCCCGCTGGGAGGACACGCCCCGCGTCGAGCTGGTGACCACCGACGGCTTCCTGCTGCCCAACCGCGAGCTGGAGCGCCGCGGTCTGATGAGCCGCAAAGGCTTCCCCGAGTCGTACGACCGGCGGGCGCTGCTGCGCTTCGTCTCGGAGGTGAAGGGCGGGGCCGCGGAGGTGCGCGCGCCGTTCTACTCGCACCTGTCCTACGACATCGTCCCCGACGCCGAGATCGTCGTGCGGCGGCCGGACGTGCTGATCGTCGAGGGCCTGAACGTGCTGCAGCCGCCGGTGCCCGGTCACGGCCTGGCGGTGAGCGACCTGTTCGACTTCACCGTCTACGTCGACGCCCGGACCAGCGACATCGCGCGCTGGTACGAGGAGCGCTTCCTCACCCTGCAGCAGGGCGCGTTCGCGAATCCGAACTCCTACTTCCACCGCTACGCGGCGCTCAGTCCGGACGAGGCCCGTGAGCGCGCGCGGAGCATCTGGGCCGCGATCAACGAGCCGAACCTGCTGCAGAACGTGCGCCCCACCCGCTCCCGCGCGAGCCTGGTCCTCCGCAAGCAGGCCGACCACACGGTCTCCTCGGTCCTCCTCCGCAAGATCTGACCGCGCCCCCGGTCGCTGTTCGCCGCCGCGCGCACCGCGCAGCCACCGACCTCCTCGAACCCCTCCACCGCAGGATCGGTGCAGGCTCGGGACCACCCGCGAGCCGACGGCGGGAATCGCGTGCCAAGCCGATTCACCCGCGGCGAACGCGAACCGCTCCACCCGCGCAACGACCTCGCGAAGCCGACCGCGAGGGGCCGCGCAAGGAGCGGCCCCGCAACAAGCACCGCCGCGTGCCAAGCGATTCACCCGCGGCGAACGCGCCCCGCTCCAGCCATCGCAACCACCTCGCGAAGCCGACCGCGAGGGGCCGCGCAGGGAGCGGCCCCGCAACGAACACCGCCGTCGCGGGAATCGCGTGCCAAGCGATTCACCCGCGGCGAACGCGCCCCGCTCCAGCCATCGCAACCACCTCGCGAAGCCGACCGCGAGGGGCCGCGCAGGGAGCGGCCCCGCAACGAACACCGCCGCGTGCCCAGCGATTCCCGCGCGGCGAACGCACCCCGCTCCACCCATCGCGACCACCTCCCCAAGCCGACCGCGAGGAGCCGCGCAGGGAGCGGCCCAACCCACGAGCCGTCGTGGGAATCGCGTGCCAAGCGATTCACCCGCGGCGAACGCACCCCGCTCCACCCATCGCGACCACCTCCCCAAGCCGACCGCGAGGAGCCGCGCAGGGAGCGGCTCCTTAAGAACGCAGCCGCTCGAGCACGACCGCGGCGAGCGATTCGGCGAGGCGGTCGGCCGTCTCCTGCGTCTTCGCCTCGACCATGACGCGCACCATCGGCTCCGTGCCGGAGGGGCGCAGGAGCACGCGGCCGTCGCTGCCGAGCTCGGCGGTGGCGTCGGCGACGGCGGAGGCGATGACCTCGTCGTCGCGGACGCCCTCGCGGTCGACGCCGCGTACGTTGAGGAGGGTCTGCGGGAAGACGGACATGACGGCGGCCAGGTCGGCGATCGTGCGTCCGGTGCGGGCCATCTCGGCCGCGAGCTGGAGGCCGGTGAGCACGCCGTCGCCGGTGGTGGCGTAGCGGCTCATGATGACGTGGCCGGACTGCTCCCCGCCGAGCGAGTAGCCGCCGTCGTTCATCGCCTCGAGGACGTAGCGGTCGCCGACCGCGGTCTCGATGACGCGGATGCCGGCGTCGCGCATGGCGAGCTTGAGGCCGAGGTTGCTCATGACGGTGGCCACGAGGACGTCGTCGCGGAGGGCGCCGCGGCGGGCCATGGCTGTCGCGAGGATCGCCATGATCTGGTCGCCGTCGACGATGCGGCCCTCGGCGTCCACTGCGAGGCAGCGGTCGGCGTCGCCGTCGTGGGCGATGCCGATGTCGGCGCCGGCCGCGCGGACGGCGTCGGCGACGTTGTCGAGGTGGGTGGAGCCCACTCCGTCGTTGATGTTGAGGCCGTCGGGGTCGTTGCCGATGACGGTGACGGTCGCTCCGGCGTCGGTGAACACTTGGGGCGAGATGCCGGCGGCGGCGCCGTGCGCGCAGTCGATGACCACGTGCAGGCCGTCGAGACGGGTGCCCTCGAGGGATCCGAGCAGGTGGAGGACGTAGCGGTCCTCCGCGTCGGAGAAGCGGGTGATGCGGCCGACGTCGGCTCCGGTCGGCGTGAGCGGGGGGACTCCGAGGGCCGCTTCGATGCGGTTCTCGAGCTCGTCCGGGAGTTTGCGTCCGCCGGCGGCGAAGAACTTGATGCCGTTGTCGGCTGCGGGGTTGTGCGAGGCCGAGATCATCACGCCGAAGTCGGCGTTCTCGTCGGCGATGAGATAGGCGGTGGCGGGCGTCGGGATGACGCCGGCGTCGAGCACGTCGACTCCCGCGCTCGCGAGACCCGCCGCGACCGCGGCTCCGATGAACTGACCGGAGATGCGGGGGTCGCGGGCGAGCACGGCGACGGGCCGACGGCCCTCGGCCCGGGCGGCCGCTCCGAGTACACGGGCGGCCGCCTGGGCGAGGCCGAGAGCCAGGTCGGCCGTGACCTCGCGATTAGCGAGGCCACGGACGCCGTCTGTTCCGAACAGGCGCGGCATGGTGCGCAGTCCCTTCTCGAGCTGCTGGTCGTGCGGCCGTCAGGCCGCGTCGACTAGCGCTTCGAGAACTGGGACGCCTTGCGGGCCTTCTTGAGACCGGCCTTCTTGCGCTCGATGACGCGGGCGTCGCGAGTCAGGAAGCCCGCCTTCTTCAGGATCGCGCGGTTGTTCTCGCGGTCGATCTCGTTGAGCGCACGGGCGATGGCGAGGCGCAGCGCGCCGGCCTGGCCGGAGGGGCCGCCGCCGGTGATCTTGGCGACCACGTCGTAGGAGCCGATCAGGTCGAGCACCTTGAAGGGGTCGGTGATCAGCTGCTGGTGCAGCTTGTTGGGGAAGTACTCCGCGAACTCGCGGGCGTTGACGGTCATGCCGCCGTTGCCGGGGACGAGGCGCACGCGGGCGATGGCCTGCTTGCGTCGGCCCACGGCTGCGCCGGAGACGTTGAGGACGGCGCGGGGCGTCGTGGACGCCTCGGTGGCCGGGCTTTCGGTGGAGTAGCTCTCGGGAGCCACGTCGATCTGGTCTGCGATCTTCGCCACGGTGTAGGTGATCCTTTGTCTTCGAAGTCTGGGGTGTCGGGGAGGGCCGGAGCCTACTGGGCGACCTGGGTGAAGGCGTACGCCTGCGGCTGCTGGGCCGCGTGGGGGTGCTCGGATCCCGTGTAGACCTTCAGCTTGCGCAGCTGGGCGCGGCCGAGGGAGTTCTTGGGGAGCATGCCGCGGATGGCCTTCTCGACGGCGCGGACCGGGTTCTTCTCGAGGAGCTCGGCGTACGTGGTGGCCGAGAGGCCGCCCGGGTAGCCGGAGTGGCGGTAGGCCTTCTTCTGGAGGAGCTTCTGGCCGGTGAGGGCGACCTTCTCCGCGTTGACGATGATGACGAAGTCGCCCATGTCCATGTGCGGCGCGAAGGTGGCCTTGTGCTTGCCGCGCAGGAGCGCCGCGGCGTGGGTGGCGAGACGGCCGAGCACGACGTCGGACGCGTCGATGACGATCCAGTCGTGCTGGACGTCAGCCGGCTTCGGAGAAAAAGTGCGAGTCACGTGAGTGCTGCTTTCTGGTCGGAGTGAGGTGTTCGTGGATCCCGCTCCGTGGCCGTTCGACCCGCGAGGGGGCCGAACCGATCCGGTGGAGGGCTCAACTTCGGGCGCTCGGCACACGGCCGAAAACACCAAGGGTCGACATTACAGCAAAGCCCCCGTGCGGCCAAGCACGGATCGTGGCGGCAGGGGCTCCGGCGGCGGGAGGTGCGGCCCGGGCCGCCACGGGTCGCGGGGCGCGGTCGCGCGCCCTCGCCTCACTCCGAGTCCTCTGGGTCCGGCCCCTCGGTCCGCACGGTGCGCTTCGCCCGGGTGAGCAGGGCCCGCTCGGCGAGCGCGTCGTCCTCGGGGTAGTCGACCTCGCGGAGGATGAGGCCGCGGGCCGGCATCACCGCGAACGCGTTGGTCCGTCGGGCGGCGTCCCGGAGCAGCGGGACCGCCCCCGCCTCGAGCTTCCCGGCGCCGACCGCCACGCACGCCCCCACGAGGGCCCGCACCATGCTGTGGCAGAAGGCGTCCGCGCGCAGGTGGGCGTGCAGGACTCCGTCGGCGTCGCGCTCCCAGGTGAAGTCGAGCAGGCTCCGGATGGTGGTGGCCCCTGCGCGGGCACGGCAGAACGACGCGTAGTCGTGAAGGCCCAGGAGCGAGCGGGCCGCGGCCGTCATCGCGTCGAGGTCGAGGGAGTCGGTGATCCAGGTGGTGTACGTGCGGTCGAGCGGGTGGCGCATCGAGGAGGCGTCGGCCAGCCGGTACTCGTACCGCCGCCAGCGCGCCGAGAACCGCGCGTCGAACCCCTCCGGCGCCTCCGTCACCCGGTGCACCGAGACGTCGGTGTACTGCCCGAGGATCCCGCGGAGCCGCCGCTCCAGGATCGACGCGGGCGGGAACGGCTCCTCCCCCGGTCGGCGCCTGCCGCTGCTGATGCGGCCCCACTGCTCGGGGGTGAGGTCGACGTGGGCGACCTGGGCGCTGGCGTGCACGCCGACGTCGGTGCGCCCGGCGACCGTCACGGTCGGGTGCTGCTCGGAGCGCAGCACCAGGGCGAGCGACTCCTCGAGCACCCCCTGCACTGTGCGGAGGCCGGGCTGCTTGGCCCAGCCGGAGAAGTGCGAGCCGTCGTAGGCCAGGTCGAGGCGGACGCGGTGGAGCATCAGACGAGTCTAGAGCGCGCCGTGGTCGCGGCTCAGGCGACCGCGAGCGGGACGTCGACGGTCGCCAGGGCCGAGACCGCCCAGCCGACCAGCGTCGACTGCTCGCCGACCGAGGAGACGATCCGCGCCTCCCAGCCGCCTGCGAGCACGGCCAGCTCGGAGGGGGCGGAGGCGATGCCCTGCACCCAGTAGGCGGCCGTGCCCAGCGAGACCGGCACGGCGCCGAGCGCCTCGCCCGCACCGGTGAAGGTCTCGACGAGGGGCCCGCGGTGCAGCGTCAGCACGACGACCGGGTCGCCGCCGTCGACGGCGTAGGAGCACGTGTCTCCCGCGGCGGTGATCGACACGGTGCCCGCCGTCAGGCCGGCCTCCTGCTCGACGAGGGAGGCGGGGAGAGCGGTCGCGCAGTCCACACCCTCGCTCGACGGCACGGAGGACACGGTCGGTGCGGCCGACGGCACCGGGGTCGTGCTCGCGAGGCCCGCCGACTCCGGCACGTCGATCACCTCGCCGGAGGCGCAGCCGCTCACTCCGGCCGCGAGTGCCAGGGCGAGGAGCGCCGCAGCGGCCGAGGAGCGCAGTCGCACAGGAGTCCTCCGAGGATCGTCGGGGCGGACCCCGGGAGCGCCGGTCGTGACGCGGCCGCACCCGACGAGCGCAGCCGTGCCATCGTAAGCGACGATTCGCGCCACTCGGCCCCGTGGAACGACGAGAGCCCCCCGCCCCGGAGGGGACGGAGGGCTCTCGGCAGAGGGGGCGTGACTACTTGGTCGCGCCGGTCTCCTCGACAGGAGCGTCCTGCGCGGCGTCCTCGACGGGAGCGTCCTGCACGGGCGCCTCCTCGACGGGGGTCTCCTCGGCAGTGGTCTCCTCGGCGGGGGCCTCGTCCACCGGAGCGGACACGGGCGCCGTGGCGGTGCGCGACTTCTTCGCCTTGGGCGTGACGGGCTCGAGGACGAGCTCGATCACGGCCATGGGCGCGTTGTCTCCCTTGCGGGGGCCGATCTTGGTGATGCGGGTGTAGCCGCCCTCGCGCTCGGCGACGAGCGGAGCGATCTCGGTGAAGAGCTCGTGGACGACCGACTTGTCGCCGATCGTCGCGAGGACGCGACGGCGGGCGTGCAGGTCGCCGCGCTTGGCGAAGGTCACCAGGCGCTCGGCGAGCGGACGAAGGCGCTTGGCCTTGGTCTCGGTCGTCTTGATGCTCTTGTGCGTGAACAGGGCCGCGGCCAGGTTCGCCAGCAGGAGGCGCTCGTGTGCGGGTCCGCCTCCGAGGCGGGGGCCCTTGGTGGGCTTGGGCATGGGTTTACTCCAGTACTAAAGGGGTGTCAGCAGGTCGGACGCGAGGAGCCGGGGCTCCGGAGCGGAGGACCTAGATGCTCTCGTCGTCGTAGCTGTAGAAGTGGGCGCCGTCGAACCCGGGGACCGAGTCCTTGAGCGACAGGCCGAGCTCCGTCAGCTTCTCCTTGACCTCATCCACCGACTTCTGACCGAAGTTGCGGATGTTCATGAGCTGCGTCTCCGAGAGGGCGACGAGCTCATTGACGTTGTTGATGCCCTCGCGCTTGAGGCAGTTGTAGCTGCGCACCGAGAGGTCGAGGTCCTCGATGGGCATGGACAGCTCGGTCGAGAGGACCGCGTCGACCGGCGCGGGGCCGATCTCGATGCCCTCGGCCGCGTTGTTCAGCTCGCGGGCGAGACCGAACAGCTCGGTCAGCGTGCGTCCGGCGGAGGCGATGGCGTCGCGCGGCGAGATCGCGGCCTTCGTCTCCACGTCCACGACCAGGCGGTCGAAGTCGGTGCGCTCGCCGGCACGGGTGGCCTCGACGCGGTAGGTGACCTTCAGCACGGGCGAGTAGATCGAGTCGACCGGGATCTGGCCGGCCTCGGAGAACTCGCTGCGGTTCTGGGTCGCCGAGACGTAGCCGCGGCCGCGCTCGATCGTGAGCTCGAGCTCGAACTTCGCCTTGTCGTTCAGCGTGGCGATGACGAGCTCCGGGTTGTGGATCTCGACACCGGCCGGAGCCGAGATGTCCGCGGCGGTGACCTGGCCGGCTCCCTGCTTGCGCAGGTAGGCGGTGATCGGCTCGTCGTGCTCGGAGGAGACGACGAGTCCCTTGATGTTCAGGATGATCTCGGTGACGTCCTCGCGGACGCCCGGGACGGTCGTGAACTCGTGCAGGACTCCGTCGATCCGGATGCTGGTGACAGCGGCGCCGGGGATGGAGGACAGCAGGGTGCGACGCAGCGAGTTGCCGAGCGTGTAGCCGAAGCCGGGCTCGAGGGGCTCGATGACGAAGCGGGAACGGAACTCCGAGATGTTCTCCTCGGTGAGCGTCGGACGCTGTGCGATAAGCACTGATGATTCCTTTCGATCACGTGTCCGCTATATGACACGTGCGTTTGCGAGGTGTGGAGTTGTGAAAGAAATGCGCGATCCGCCGGCCGGCCGCACTCCCCGCCCGGAGGCGGTTCGTGCGGCCGGCCGACGGCTGCGAGTGCTGCTTAGACGCGACGACGCTTGGGCGGGCGGCAGCCGTTGTGCGCCTGCGGGGTGACGTCGTTGATCGAGCCGACCTCGAGGCCTGCGGCCTGGAGCGAGCGGATCGCGGTCTCACGACCCGAGCCGGGGCCCTTCACGAAGACGTCCACCTTCTTCATGCCGTGCTCCTGAGCCTGGCGCGCGGCCGACTCGGCGGCGAGCTGGGCGGCGAACGGCGTCGACTTGCGCGAGCCCTTGAAGCCGACTCCACCGGACGAGGCCCAGCTGATGACGGCCCCGGAGGGGTCGGTGATCGAGACGATGGTGTTGTTGAACGTCGACTTGATGTGGGCCTGGCCCACAGCGATGTTCTTCTTCTCCTTGCGGCGCGGCTTGCGCGCGGCCGACTTGGGGGTAGCCAATTCTGTATCTCCTCTAGGTCCGTGTCGCCCGCGTTACTTGCGGCCGGCCTTCTTCTTGCCGGCGACGGTGCGCTTGGGTCCCTTGCGGGTGCGCGCGTTCGTCTTGGTGCGCTGTCCACGGACCGGGAGGCCGCGACGGTGGCGGAGGCCCTCGTACGAGCCGATCTCGACCTTGCGGCGGATGTCGGCGGCGACCTCGCGGCGGAGGTCGCCCTCCACCTTGTAGTTGCCCTCGATGTAGTCGCGGAGCGAGACGAGCTGGTCGTCGCTGAGGTCCTTGACGCGGATGTTGCCGTCGATCCCGGTGTCGCTCAGGGTCTTGAGCGCGCGAGTGCGGCCGACACCGTAGATGTAGGTCAGTGCGACCTCCACGCGCTTCTCGCGCGGGATGTCTACTCCTGCCAGACGTGCCATTGTGGCTTCTCCTGTGAGTGAGTGGAGGTGTGAAGCAGCACCGGTGCCTCGGCCTCCGACCGAAGGTGTCCTCGCCGTCCACCCCGGGGTCGCCGGGGTGCTGCGCGATTTCTGGTGCTGCGGGTGTGTTCAGTTGTGCAGTGGGGGCGGCACGCCGCCCCTGCGCTCCCTCGCGGAAGCAGCGGGACTAGCCCTGGCGCTGCTTGTGGCGGGGGTTGCTGCTGCAGATGACCATCACGTTGCCGTGGCGGCGGATGATCTTGCAGTGGTCGCAGATGCGCTTGACGCTGGGGTTGACCTTCATTGTTCTTGTCCTTGTTTTCGCTGGCGTCGTGCTCCCGGCGGATGCCGGGGCCGTTCCTTACAGGACACGCACGTCGCGAACGTCAGCGGAGCGAACGTCTACTTGTAGCGGTAGACGATCCGGCCGCGGGTCAGGTCGTAGGGGCTCAGCTCCACGATCACCCGGTCCTCGGGGAGGATCCGGATGTAGTGCTGACGCATCTTGCCCGAGATATGGGCGAGAACTTTGTGTCCGTTGGTCAGCTCCACGCGGAACATCGCGTTGGGGAGCGCCTCGACAACCGCACCTTCGATTTCGATGACACCGTCTTTTTTGGCCATAGCCTCACTGTCGTTCGGAAGTAGTGTGTGTACTGGTCGTGCGAATGTTTCCGCGACGAGCCACCACCGGGCGAGAGCCCGGATCGGGGTTCGCGGGCATGCCGGAGCACGCGCAAAACACCAAGGGTCGATACTACGCGAATCGCGGCCGCTCCGCCACCTCGGGCGTGTCGCCCCCTCCTCCGTCTCCGCGCCCGACGCGCGCCCCCTGCCCGGCCCTGCGTCCGCCGCCGCCTAGGCTGGCTCCGTCGAGCCGGAGGGAGAGCACATGGCGCGCACGACGAGGTCTGCGACCGCGAGGCGGAGCTGGTACTCGCACCCGGTGGTGACGATCCTGGCGGCGATCGCGGTCATCGCCCTGGTGCAGACCTTCTTCGTGAAGGTGTACACGGTGCCGACCGGCTCGATGGAGAACACCCTCCAGGGCGGCGGATTCTTCGGCGACCGCATCCTGGTCGACCGCACCCTCGCCCTTCAGGGCGGGCCGGAGGAGGGCCAGATCGTCGTCTTCTCGCGCGACGCCGACTGGGGCGCGAGCGACGAGGCCGGCAGCCCCCTCTCCGAGATCGTGAAGACGTTCGGCGACGTCACCAGCATCGGCCCCTCCCACGAGGAGTTCCTCGTCAAGAGGCTGATCGCCGAGGGGGGCCACACCGTCTCCTGCTGCGATGCCGACGGGCACGTGCTGGTCGACGGGAAGCCGCTGGACGAGTCCTACGTGTTCGAGGACTTCCCCTTCACCCCCGGGACCCTCGACTGCACGACGAGCCCCGCGTCCCTCCGCTGCTTCGACGAGTACACCGTCCCCGAGGGATCCCTCTTCGTCCTGGGCGACCACCGGTCGAACTCCAACGACTCGCTCGGCGAGTGCCGCGGCGCCGGCGGGCCGATCGACACGTGCGTGAAGACCGTGCCGATCGACAGGGTCACCGGACGCGTCTTCGCCGTGGCCTGGCCGCTCACCCGCTGGCGGCTGTTCTAGCGCTCCACCCGAGCCGCCGCAGACGACGAGGTCCCCCGCCGGAAGCAGGGGACCTCGTCGTCGTTCGCCGCCGTGCGGCCACGGGACTAGCCGCGGACGACCGCCACGACCCGGTCGAAGAGCGGATGCTCGGCCGTGAGGCCGGTGACCTCCGCCACGAACTCCTCCGGGCTGAGCGCGGTCAGCTTCTCGTGGAGCTCCACGCTCTGGGGGTCCTCGGGCACGTCGAAGCGCAGCGCGGCGCCGATCGCGGCGAGCAGGCCCTCCGGCGTGCGCCCGCGCTCGGCGAGCTCGGCCGCCGGTCCGATGAAGCGCTCGTGCCGCGACAGCTTCCGCAGCGGCTGGCGTCCCACCCGGTCGACCGTGTCGGTCAGGTACGGGTTGGCGAAGCGCTTCAGCGTCTTCTCGAGGTAGGCCTGCTGCTCCTCGTCGCTGAAGCCGTGCTTGGCCACGATGAGCGCCTTGGTGTCCTCGAGCGCGGCCTTGACCGCGTCGTGCACCTCGGGCATCGCCAGCGCGTCGGAGAGCTTGTGCGCTCCGGCCGCGAAGCCGGTGTAGGCGGCCGTCGCGTGGCCGGTGTTCACCGTGAAGAGCTTCCGCTCGATGAAGGGCTCGAGGTCGTCGACCCAGGTCGCGCCCGGGATCTCCGGCTCGGTGCCCTCGAACGGAGTGCGGTCGACGACCCACTCGAAGAAGCTCTCCACTGTCACGTCCAGGCCCTGGCCCGGGTCCTGGTTCGGGACGATGCGGTCCACCGCGGTGTCGGCGAAGACGGCGCGGGTGCGCAGGCGCTCCCACTCGTCCGCGCCGAGGTTCGCGGCGACCTCGGTCTGCAGGAGGCGCGTGGCGTTGATCGCGTTCTCGCAGGCCATGACCGCCAGCCGCGGCGCCGACTCGTCGCGGGCGGCGAGGCCCTTCGCGATCACGGGGGCGACGAAGCGCAGGATGTTCGGGCCGACGGCCGTGGTGACGATGTCGGCGGCGGCGATCTCGCGGACGAGCGCCTCCTCGTCGGCGGCCGAGTCGATCGCGCGGAAGCGGTCGACGACGTGCGTGGCCGCCTCCTCCCCCACCTCATGCACCTCGTAGCTGTCGGCGGCGGCGAGGCGGCCGATCAGCTCGGAGTTGACGTCGGCGAAGACGAGCTCGTAGCCGGCGCCGTGCAGGATCAGGCCGACGAAGCCGCGGCCGATGTTGCCGGCGCCGAAGTGGACGGCGGTGGGCATCAGGAGTTGACCTCGCCCAGCAGGCTGTAGAGCGACTGCGCGTCCGGGGCGTCGAGGAGCTTCTGCACCTCGTCCTCCTCCGAGAAGATGATCGCGATCTTGGAGAGGATCTCGAGGTGCTCGTTGTCGACGCCGGCGATGCCGACGACGAAGCGCACCTCGTTGCCGTCCCAGTCGATCGGCTGCGCATAGCGCACGAACGAGAGGGCGGAGGAGCGGATCTCGTCCTTCGCGTCGTTGGTGCCGTGCGGGATGGCGAGCAGGTTGCCCATGTAGGTCGAGACGGTCGCCTCGCGGGCGAGCATGGCCTCGTAGTAGGCGGGGGTGACCGCGCCGACGCCGACCAGCATGTCGGCGGCCTCCTTGATGGCGGCCTCCTTCGTGGTGGCGGTGCCGGAGGCGTCGATCTGTCCGATGGTGAGCACGTCGCTCATGGGGTGCGTCCTTCCGTGGAGGTGCTGACAGCGAGGGAACCCGCAGGGGCGAGCGGAGCGTGTCCGCTCTGTCGCACCCTACGGGTTCCCTCCGAATGGTTGGCGTACTACTTGCCGTGCTGCTCCGCGACCAGCGAGACGACCTCGTCGTACTTCGGGCTGTTCATGAAGTTGTCCACGGAGACGTGGATGGCGCCCGGGGTGCGCTGGCGGGCGCGCTCCGTGAGCTCGGCCTGGGTGATGACCAGGTCCACGTCGTCCTCGAGAGCGGCGATCGCCTTGTTGGTGACCGTGACGTCCTCGAAGCCCGCCTTCTTCATCTTGTTCCGCAGCACCGAGGCGCCCATCGCGGACGAGCCCATGCCGGCGTCGCAGGCGAAGACGATGTTCCGGACCTGGGTCGCGGTGGCCGTGGCCCCCGTGGTCGAGGCGCCGGCCGAGTCCTGCGGAGCGTTGGCGCCGCGGGCGTTGATGAGCGAGCCGACGGCGCTCTCCTTGCCCTTGTTCGCCTCGTTGGCGGCGACGGCGGCGGCGAGCTTGTCGTCGCCCTCCTGCTCCGCGGCCAGGTCGCGCTTGCGGCCGGACCGGATGATGACCGAGGCCACCAGGAACGACACGGCGGTCGCGAGGATCACCGAGAGGATGACGCCGAGGAAGCTGTCGTTCGCGGTCTGCAGGAGCACCGCGATGATCGAGCCGGGCGAGGCGGGGGCGCGGAGGCCGGAGTTGAACGCGACGTTCGTCGCGACACCGGTCGCACCGCCGAGGATGACGGCCGCGAGCAGCGCCGGCTTCATCAGCACGTACGGGAAGTAGATCTCGTGGATGCCGCCGATGAAGTGGATGATCGCCGCACCGGGAGCGGAGGCGCGGGCCGCGCCGACGCCGAAGAACGCGAAGGCCAGGAGCACGCCCATGCCGGGGCCGGGGTTGGCCTCGAGGAGGAAGAGGTAGGACTTGCCCGCCTCCTCCGCCTGCTGGACGCCCAGCGGCGTGAGGATGCCGTGGTTGATGGCGTTGTTCAGGAAGAGGATCTTCGCCGGCTCGATGAAGAGCGAGGTCAGCGGGAGCAGGCCCGCGTTGACCAGGAACTCCACGCCCGCACCGAGGGCGGTCGAGAGGCCGACCACGAGCGGCGCGACGCCCGCGAAGGCGAGGAGCGCGAGGAGGAGGCCGAGGATTCCGGCGGAGAAGTTGTTGACCAGCATCTCGAAGCCGGGCTTGATCTTGCCGTCCCAGATCGAGTCGACCTTCTTCATGAGCCACGCCGACAGCGGGCCCATGATCATGGCGCCGATGAACATCGGGATGCCGGCGCCGACGATGACGCCCATGGTCGCGATGGTGCCGACCACGCCTCCGCGGGCGCCGTAGACCATGCGGCCGCCGGTGTTCGCGATGAGGAGCGGGAGGAGGTAGGTGATCATCGGGGCGACGAGGCCGGTGTTGACCACGTCGGGATCCGTGCTCCAGCCGCCGAACTGCTGGACCCAGGTGGCGTCGATGCCGAGGAGGGGGAGCCATCCGGTCTGGATGAAGAGGGCCGTGATGAAGCCCCAGGCGATGAAGGCCGCGATGTTCGGCATGACCATTCCCGAGAGGAAGGTGCCGAAGCGCTGGACGTGGACGCGCGCTCCACCGCGCGTCGACGTCGCTGACGTCGTTGTCATGTGGTGTGTTCTCCGATTTCTAGGGGCGGGCGGGCGG
>NZ_PSWC01000024.1:0-57485 GCF_002931535.1 Rathayibacter sp. AY1C6
CCTGATCAAGGTGGGCGGCCGTCCCGGCATCCCCGTCCGCGTCCACCTGACCGCGGCGGAGAAGGACGTCAACGACACCAACAAGCTCTGGCACACCACGAGCCGCGCAGGCCGCGCGAACGAGCCCCTGGCGACCGATCCGGTCATGGTGGAGATTCTGCCGTGAGCGTCCTCGTCGCCCTCGGTGCGAGCTGCGTCGCGCTCGGCGCGGCCGGCGCCGCGATCGTCAGCGTGATCGCCGCCCGCCGCCGGGGGGGCGGCGGAGCGCGATCGGTTTCTACTCACGGGCTGTTGGACCGGGGTCGCCCTCATGGCGGGCTTCGTCGCCTGGGACAGTGGGACCGGGTGATCGCATGAGCTGCGCGTCGACGGTCGTCTACGACGGCTACCTCTGGGGCTGCTCGATGACGACGACGCTCCCGCACACCGACCACATGACGGACCTGCCGGTCGAGTACGCCGACAACGGCCAGGCCCTCCTCACCTGGGGCACCAGCCGGCAGGCGACCAGCGACGACACGACGGCCCCCTACGACGGGCCGATCTACGAGCGGTGCGAGCCGCGCCGGTTCCTGCCGGTATCCGTTCCGCTGCTCGAGCGGGCGACGTCGTGATCGCCGCCCGCACCGGGGGCGCGCTGCTGCGGGGTCCGCTCGGCCAGATCGGCGCGGTCGCCGGGCTGCTGGCGGTCGCGGTCCTCGTGGCCACGGCCGCCACCCTCGCGTTCACCGCACAGGTGCAGCACGCGATCCCCGCTCAGACCACTCTCACCAGCCCCGCACCGACCGAAGGAGCCGCACCATGAGCCTCACGAACAACCGCCGGAAAGAGCCCGGGAAGGCCAGTAACGGCTTCGGAGTCGCGTTCGCGGCCGGCGGTGTCCTGATCATCGCTCTGACCATCTACATCGCGGTCCGCGTCGGGTCCCAGGTCGACGGCGTGAATCCCGACATGGACACCGACCCGTCGAACTTTTTCTCCGTCGTGGTCGACGTGTTCTGCGGCCGACTCGTCTGGCCAGGCACCGCGACGCTCATCGTCGCCGGGATCGGCGCCGTGGTCGTGTTCTTCGGCACCCTGTTCCTGATCGCGAAGAACGGCGGGAAGAAGAACCGGACCCCGATCGACTGGACCGCCCGCCACACCGCGACCTCCGCGGAGATGAGCCACATGCGCGGGAAGGAGGCGAAGGAGAAGTCGGCCCGACTGGGCGTGACCG
This sequence comes from Rathayibacter sp. AY1C6, assembly GCF_002931535.1. Classification (NCBI taxonomy): domain Bacteria; kingdom Bacillati; phylum Actinomycetota; class Actinomycetes; order Micrococcales; family Microbacteriaceae; genus Rathayibacter; species Rathayibacter sp. AY1C6. The sequence goes on from NZ_PSWC01000024.1 coordinate 1,220, forward strand.
ACTCGTTCGGTGTCCCTCTGGGTGACCTGCTCAGCGACGGTCGACCTCTCTACGCCTCGTTCGAGGACATGGTGCTGCTGCTCGCCGGCCCCCGCGTGGGCAAGTCGACCTCGTTCGTCATCCCCGCGATCACGGGCGCTCCCGGGTCCGTGGTCACGACCTCGAACAAGCGCGACGTGCTCGACGCGACCCGCGACCTCCGCGCAGCACGGGGGCAGGTGTGGGTGTTCGACCCGCAGCGCGTCGCGGTTGAGCCGCCGTCGTGGTGGTGGAACCCGCTCTCCTACGTCACCGACGACACCAAGGCCGCGAAGCTCGCGCAGCACTTCGCGTCCGGATCCAGCGAGGTCGGCGCCCGCTCGGATGCGCACTTCGAGCCGTCCGGTCGCGAGCTGCTGGCAGGCTTCTTGCTCGCCGCGGCCCTCGATGGCCGACCGATCACGGACGTCTACGAGTGGACGACGAAACCCGGCGACGAGACGGCCGGAGACATCCTGGCCTCGAGCGATTTCCCGCTGATGGCCAAGAGCTTGCAGGGCGCGACGCGGTTGGAGCACCGGGAGCGCGGATCGGTGTACTCCACTGCCCGGCGCATGGCGTCCTGCTTGAAGGACTCCGGCACCCGCCAGTGGGTGAACCGCACCAGCGAGAACGACACCCGGCCGGAATTCGATCCGGCCGCCTTCGTCCGCTCCACCGGGACGCTCTACAGCCTGTCCAAGGAGGGCGCCGGCAGCGCAGGCCCCCTCGTCCTCGCCCTCACCGCCGCAACGGTCGAGGCCGCGGAGGAGCTGGCCGCGGTGTCGCCCGGCGGCCGGATGCAGACCCCGATGCTCGGCGTCCTCGACGAGGCGGCGAACGTCTGCCGCTGGCGCGACCTCCCCGACCTCTACAGCCACTACGGCTCGCGGGGGATCCCGATCATGTCGGTGTTCCAGTCCTGGTCACAGGGCGTAAGCGTGTTCGGGAAGGAGGGCATGGACAAGCTGTGGTCGGCCGCGAACGCGAAGATCTACGCCGGCGGAATCTCGGAGACGGGGTTCCTGCGGATGGTGTCGGAGCTGATCGGCACCTACGACCGCGAGACGACCTCCGCGAGCATGAACAAGGGCGTGCGCTCGACCACCAGCGCGTTGAAGCGCGAACTGATCCTCGACGTCGCGGAGCTCGCGAACCTCCCCACGCCCAAGAAGGGGCGCAAGATCGGGCGGGCGATCCTGATGTCCTCGGGCTCGCGTGCCGCGATCCTGCGCACGGTGCCGTGGTTCGACGGCCCCAAGCCGCTCGTGGCCGCGATCAACGCCTCCATCGCGAACCACCGACCTGGCGCAGCGCCGACACCGACGCCGCCGCCGGCCCCGGAGCAGGGACACGGCTTCACGCCGGTGACGGACTCATGAGCGATGACTTCTACGGGGGCGTGGACGACGAGGCCGCGCCTGCGTCAGCGGCCGACGAGGCGACGAGTGCCCCGGAGAGCGAAGAGCCCACGACGCATTTCGGGTCGGCGGATGAGTTCGTGCGCAAGCAGCTCATCGGCACCTACCGGCGCCGAGTGATGGCGCAGGGCTCCGGTGCAGGTCTGCGGTGGAAAGCAGCCTGGTGGGAGTCCAAGGAAGCACAACAGCGCATCGAGGCGCTGTGGCGGGCCTGGGAGGCCGCACGCGCCGACCCGAAAGCCGGGATGAGTGCGTGGTGGATCAACCACTGCGATCCGCACATGAGCGTCCTACTCTCTGCGGACGGGCCGTTCGCTGACTCGACGGACGAGAACCGGCTCGGTGAACCGCTGCCTTACACGGCACCGGTAGAAGGCACTTTCCCGTCCGATCTACAACCGCCGCTGTACACGCAGCGCCCATCCAGAGAAAACGCCTGAGAGGCGCTCTGAGGACGTAAGAAGGGGAGCACCGTCCGGTGCTCCCCTTCTTCGTTCTCGACGCTCCGGCTAGCGGCTCAGGTCCGCGCGATCGGCGCCCTGCCCCTGGCCACGACCGCGCCGCGTCTGAGGGACGGTGCTCATCGGAGCCTTCGACGTCACCGCGGCGCTGGGCGGGGTGGCGTGCGCGCTGTCGGCGCTCATCCGCGCCTCGATGACGTGCGGGGGGACTCCCTTGGCTTCCATCGCCTGAATGGTCGACTGTCGACGCTCGGCACTGTCGTAAGCGATCTCTCCGGCCTCACGCGACGCTGACGCGCGCGGATCCGTCGCGGGCGGCGCCGACTCCGTGGACGGGCCTCCGGTGCCCTGTGCGGCCTCCTGGCGCTCTGCGGGGGCGTCGTCGCGGAAGAGCTGTGCCTGAGCGCGCGCGTCGGAGGCCAGCTCGCGCAGCTCGTCAGGAGTCGCGTTGGCGGTGCCACCGGCGGCCGCGTCGCGGTCGTAGTCGCTCGCGCGCGCTTCGAGCTGCGCAGCCATCTCCGCGCGCCCGTTGTCGACGTCGGACGCACCGGGGGTTTCTCGAGCGGCCTCCTGGTTGCGGGCGTCGTTCGCGCGGTCGAGGCGGTCGGCTTCCGCGATCAGTAGTTGTGCCTCCGTAACCTCCGCTCCCGCTCGAGCACGCTCGGGAGCTACCGTGTCCTTCCACTCCTCGACCAGCGCGGCTCGTGCAGCAGCGACGGCCGCGGGGTCCGCAGTGCGGAACTCTCCGTCGTTCCAGTCGATCGACGTCTGCACGCGGTAGTCCTGGAACCCGGCCGGGTCGGTGTCGCGCTTCCACTCCTCGGCCGCGGAGAGTTCGAGGGTGCCGGCGTCGCCCGCGAGCGCCGCGCGGTAGTCGGTGATCAGAGCGCGCTCCGCGTTCACGTCCGGCTCTGCGCGGCCGCGTATGTCCATGGTGAGACGGTCGTCGTCGTGGCGGTGGTAGTGCTCCGGCGCGGAGTTGGTGGCCCATTCCCTCGCCCGGTCCAGCTCCGACTTCGCCTGACCGGCGGCGTCGCGCAGCACGGCGGTGTCGACGCCGTAGCGCTCGAACACTTCGCGCTGAACGACGGCCGACGCGCGCTCCGCGATCGGGTCGTGGTTCTTCCACGCCTGCGCCGTCTCCGCGACCTTCGAGATGTCTTGGATGCTCGCCTTCTCCCACCAGTCGGGCCGGTCCACGACCTGCAACGTTGCGCGTGCAGCGCCGCGCTCGGCGTCGAAACGGGCCGACAGCTCGCGCGCCTGCGCGGCGGAGCGTGCCTGCGCGTCGCGGGCCAGCTCCTCGCGCAGCCGGGCGAACTTCTCGCCCATCTGCATCGCGATCGTCAACGCGATCCGGACGTTCTGACCGACCTCCTGGCCTACCTCGTCGTCGTCACTCATGACTTCCTCCCCTTGCCTTGGTGAATCGTCTATCGGCCACGGTCGCCGCGGTCCTGGTCAGGTCCCTGCCGAGACTGTCGGGCGCGGTCCGCGAGCATCGCTTCCTCGCGCTCCCGGTCAGCCTTGGTGAGCTTCGTGGGCACGGGACTGCCCGACCCGAAGTTGGTCTGGGACAGCCGGCGAACGTCTTTGAGCTCCTCCGGGAGCGCCTGCCAGGCCCGCTCGTTCTCCGCGACCTTCTCGGCCTTCACGACGCCCTGGTAGCCATCGCGAACAGCGGACAACTGACCCCGCAACGTCTGTGACAGCTCGCGCATCCGTCGCGCATCACCGGCTGCCTTGTGAGCCGACGCGACCGCGTGCGTCAAGCGCGCGAACTGGTTCAGCAGCAGCAGCTCCGCGGCTGCATTCTTCTTGTTCCCCGCCGCGGCCATGATCAGTGCGGAGTACGCCGCCGTCGAGGGCATCATCGCGGGCCGCGGGCGCGTCTCGTGCGCCCGAAGGTGCGCCGAGCGGGCGAGCGATCGCGCAGCGTCAGCGAGCGGTCCCGGGGTGGGCTCCATTCGACGGGACCACGCCGCGTAGGCGCCGGCCGTCTCGCGAGCGACGTGCGCCCACGTGGCCTTGTCGGAGGGGTCCACGGACCTGATGTAGTCGTGCAGACGGTCCATGTCCGCGGCGTACGCCTCGAACAGCTCGGGGGCCGGCTCTGCCGTCTCCCGGCCAGGGTTGACCGGCGTGTACTTCCAGGGATTCTTTGCTGTCGCGCGCCATTCGGACGCCGCATCCGACGCCGACTCCGGCTGGTCCGGCCAGCCCTTCCGTAGCTCCGGCAACGTCAGGTCGCGCGCGAGCCGGCCGCCGCCGTGCCAGATCGCCTTCTCACCGTTCGTCGGCCGCAGCGCGACCGAATAGCCGGCGATCACATCATCACGGCCCGTCGCGAAACGAGGCCGCACCAGCACCCCGCCCTGACGCAGACGGCGAACGAACTCGCTCTCATCCTGCGACGCGGACGAGGCCGCGCGCACCGCGCGCTCGAGGCGCTGCATGTCCGGCTCGACGTGCCCGCGACGTGCAGCGGACTCACGCGCTCCCGGCCGCACACCGCGCTCCGGGAACTCGCGCTCCGGCGCCTGGTAGACCTGCAACCCGTACTCGCGCTCCAGCTCACGGCTGATCGTCTGCGACCGCTCGTAGTCCTTGTGCACCGACGCTTTCGTGCCGTCCTCGCGCACCAGCGACACGGCGATGTGCACGTGGTCGTTGCCGTGCTTCGACAGGCCATGACGCACCGCGACCCACCGGCAATCGGCCTTGCCGATGTCCTCGCCAGCGAAGCCCATCCGCTGCACGAAGTCGGTCGAGATTCGGCCCCACTGCTCGTCTGTGAGCTGGCCCTCCTCCGCCGCCAGCGACAGCGAGCAATGCCACACATCCGCCGCCACGCGATCCTTCACGATCGCACCGGCCGAGTCCCGAACCGCCTCGCCGTTCTCGTCGGTGCGCACCTTGTTGCGCGTCACCTCGACGCCGAACAGCTCCCGCGGTCGGTCCAGATCCGCAGCGATCGCCGCAGCCGCAGCGCCATCCAGAATCTCATGCCCGTACTCAGCCATGATCGCGGAATCCCCCGCGATCAGGTGCTGCTCCTCGTGCTCGTTCGTCTTACCGGGACCAACGAGGTAGCCCATCAGTCCACGCATGCGCGTGCCGCGCGTGATGTTCGTTCTCACCGTCCACCGAGCCGGTCTGCCGTCGCCTCGATCAGGCGTCGCACCCGCCGGTACTCCTCCGCAGCCTCAACAGCCTCGGCCGGGAACTGGCCCGTGCTGTTCGCGAACCGCGCGAGCTGGTTCATGTTGTCCGACGTCTTCTGCAACAGCTTCGACGCCCGGAACAGCTCAGCAACCACCAACCGCCACTCCGTGTCCGTGCGCACCTGGGCGTTCATCGCGGACTCGAACAGCAGCCGCGGCACCGTCACTTCCAGCACCTCGGCACGGGCGCGCAGGTGCGCGTCCTCCTCGGGCGTGACCGACACCTCGTACCGCTTCGACCGCGCAGCGACACCCGGCACGTTCGCGCGGCGGCGCCGGCCGAACAACCGACCCTCTCGTGACGACTCCGACACGACCCTCACCGTCCTTCCGGCCCAGCGCAGCGAACCCGCCCCCAGGCGGGGACCATACGACCAGTATGCGCCGACCCGGCCGCGCAGCGGAAGGGGCGCGAGCGGTTTACCACGGGTAAACCTATAGCTTGCTCCACAAACCATCTTCGCACCGAGCGCGACTTGGGTGTAACTCGGGTCCGAAGGACACCCGAGCGTCTCGGCTGGCGAAGCCGAACCCGAGACGCTTGAGTCCGCGCCTTCCGCATGACGGCGGCGGCGGCTAGCCTTTCCGCATGAGCGACCACACGAGGAACCCTGACGACGCCGCCGACGCCGCCCGCCGACTGCTCGAACAGAGCGTCGAGAAGCGCGTCGAGGCGGTCCGCACGATCGTCTCCGCAGCCAACGACACCGACACCGCACGCGCCGCCCTCAGCGACGCGCAGAACCGACACAGCAAGGCGTGGGCGGACGCCCTCGCCGCCGGATGGTCGGAGAAGGAACTCCGCGCAGCAGGAGTGCCGCGACCCGAGCAGACTCGCGCTCGCGTCACCCGCGCGCGACGCACAACGTCGGCGGAGGGAATTCCCGCCGATTCGACCGAGAGCGACAGCTCTGCGTCCATCGAGAACGCTGCATGACCGACGACGAGTCCTCCGCGCTCCACGGTCAGGTCCGCGCCTGGGCGGAAGGGTCCAACCCGCTCGCGGCCGCCGTCGAACTGCTGATCCGATCGGGCCTCGTGTACGCCGGAGCACCGTGGGTGAAGACCGACAACGCCTGGCACACGAGCGCAATCGACTTCGACCGCCTCGGCTACGAAATCGGAGCGCTCAGCGGAGGCGAACAGCGCGTCGCGCGGATCGCGTCGTCGCTCGGTCAGGGTGTCCCTGTCGACCTCCGCGAGGACGTCGCCGGGCTCGACCTCGAACACACGCGACTGGTCCTCGCGGCGATCGCGCACGCCGCCGGACTCGGAGAGCCCGGCACGACGATCCAGACCGTCGACGGAGTGCCGACAATCGTCCCCCATGACGCTCTGGCGTCGTGGCCGAACGAGTAGGTCGATCGCGCACGACGACCGCCCTCGTCGAGTAGCAAGCCCCCGCTCGAGCAGTCACGCTCGCGGGGGCTTCTGCCTTCCCGCGACGTGCGCGCAGGCTGCGGTCCGGCCGTCCATCCGACGCTTCACTCTTGCCTGCGCCGGCCGACCGTCAAGAGCGCTGCGCGTCCCTCCGGGATGCCCCTCCGGGGCACTCCTGACGGCCACCCGCCTCCGGCATCGCGCCGCTTATCGGATGGATGGCCTCAGAGAATGCTCCCCTCGGGAAGAGTTCCGATCAGCGGCCCCTGCCGGACGCTCACCGGAGCGCTACATCGCGTAGGTGATGACGACGGATGAGAGCTTCCGCGACGTTCACGTCCACCGACGACGTGTGCACGGCCCTCCTCGCCTTCGTCGGTTCGATCGCCGCCGGCGGACACTCCGAGTCGATCGCTATTCCCGCGCTGCGCGTGGATGGGCAGGTCATGGAAGTACGGATGACGGTGAACGCCAACAGCGCGTTCGTCGTCGTCCCAGTCGATGCCGACGCGCAAGACGAGCGCGCCCTTCTGGCAGCCTCAAAGTCGGTAGTCAGCGAGCTGCGCAAGCGAAGCGCGGCCAGCCGTCAGGATGCCGAGCGGCGCTGACAGGAGTTGCTCGACTCGCTCCGCTCACGCTCACCGTCTCGGCACTTCGTGTCTAAAGTGGCGGTGCGGTTGAGAAGTGGGGACCTCGACGCCGCGCGCGGCAGACCGACGAGGGGTCGTCGGTGTCGCTCTGCTCTCGGCCGCGTCACACAGCGCGGCCGAGAGCACCACTCGCCGGCTGCTGCTCAGGGCCGTCAACCCTCCTCCCGTGGGCACAGTCGGCACCTATGGTCGGGCATGTACGGAGTGCCGTTCGCTCCGGCCCCAGTGCTCCCGGCTCGGATGCGGCTCGGCCCCTGAGCCGGGAGTAGCGGCCCGGCCCCGCGTCGGGGGATGCCGGGTCGGGCCGCTTCCCAGGGGAAGAAGCCGCACCCGAGCGAAACGACACCAGGCGTAACGTGCGGTGGTTATGCTCCGCGCATGATCGACTTCAGCTCCGCCGAGATGGCGACAGTCGAGTACGTCGAGGACCAGTGGCGCCTCACGATTCTCGACGGGACCGGCACCACGTTGGCCGAGACCGGGCTTCCGCTTTTCGGCCCCGAGAACTTCTTCGTTCGCGCCAGCTCTGACCGGCCGGCGGGCCTGGATTACGTGGGGCCGTTCTTGAACAAGCGCGGCCTGTACTACACCCAGTGGACCGGTCGCGGCCGAGACGGATGGAGCACACAGCTCCACTACTGACGAGCACACGTTGCGCGGGCAGACGTCCAGGATGATGAGCACATGTCGCGCAACACTGAGCCGTTGGCCGGTCAAATGGTCTGGCTCGTCCGCTGGATCCAATCGCGTGACGGCTGGTCGCACGAGACCATCAGCGGCGCTTTTCAGGAGCGCACCGACACGTGCTGGCGCGTCTGGGTGAACGAGGAGCTGCGCGAACTTCCCTCACAGGACTGGTCCCCCTACAAGCCGTGACGCCGACGGTGGTCCACGCTCAGCTGTGGTCAGTGACGGATCGCGGAAGCGCGCCAGCCTTCGTCCTTGACCCAGCGGAACCCAATCCAGCAAGTCTGCGGCTCCGGCGCGTCTGCGGCCGCGTCCAGGGCGACCCGAAACGTGGCAGGTGTCGCGCCGTCGATGATCGTGAACTCCGAATCGCGGTCCGCGAGCGCCCCGCACGCATCGCGCAAGCCTGCACTGTCTGACTCGGTGTTCGCGGGAAGAAGCTTCGCGATCGCCGGATCATCGTTCAACACGGGCACGAGCTCGTACACCAGCTCCTGGCCACTCCCCGACGGCGGCACCGCTCCCGACGTCGAGTCATCGAGCGACCCGACCGCAAACATGAAGACAGCGACGACGCCGGCCAGCACCGACGTCAGCAGAACGAGTAGGACCACGGTGACGCCACGATGGTGCCGCGGCGGTGAAGGAAGATCCTCCGCCTCGTCGTACGCCCCCACCGCTTCCCCTCCGCCGACAGGTCCTCCCGACCCCGGCTCACCAGAGATACCAGACCTGAACGACCAACCATCACGCACTATCCCCATCGCCCTCCCCCGTTTGGCTGATGCTCGGCAGATCACTCAGGAACCGATGTGTATGATTCCGCATGGATTGAGCGGGGACCTGGACCGCCGATCTTTGGCTTGTGACGCGAGAGCGCCAAGCCCGCCGGCGGGGGTGCGCCGACCCGAACGGCGCGCCCTCAGCCGCGCCACGATGCCAAGCTCGGTTCATCAGCTCGATGGCGTGGCGTCCGATCGGCGTCAGGTCGACCACGACTCGTCTTGGCGTGGCCGTGCCGGCCTGCCAGGGTCATGGCCATGGAGATCACAGATGATGTCGAGCGGGCCGAATGGCTTGGGCTGCGCATGCAGCGAGAGCGAAGCTGGGCACGAGTCGGCTCGGTCGCCGGATACGGGTTCGAGGCGTACGCCCGTGTCCTTCACCCTCGACCTGACGGCGATGACATTTGGGAACGCCAGCGGTGGGCGGACGTTGCTGCTACTGCCGGCAAGGTCATGCACCCGCTCGTCCAGTGGGAACGGCTCCTAGGCAGGGACGAGCCGCGCGGCGGCACAAGTGACGTCGGACGACTCGATCCGCAAGTACTCGCCGCCCTCGCACCCATCCTCAGTTCGGCGACCACTACGCCCGGCGATGCGCTCGCGGCGTACTGGGTCGGTGGGACCGGCCAGAACCTCCTCGGCAGGCCGGTCAGCATTGACCGATACGACTACATACTGGCCGCCACGAGCATGGCGGAGCTTGCCGAACCCGGATGGGGTCCCGAGATTGGCCTCCGCGGCGAGGAAGCGCCGCAACTACTCTGGCCTGAAGATCACGCCTGGGTGCTCGCCACCGAGATCGACTGGGACTCCACCATCGTCGCCGGCTCGCACACGCTCGTAAGCGCGATCCTCACTGACGGCCGATTCGAGGCCTTCCCCGTCGATGAGGACTCCGACCTGTCGTGGAACGGTGACACGATCAACCGTCCCAAAGTCCAGGAACCGTCCTAGGAGAGCGCGAAGGACAGCGATCGCGACGTCAGTGAGTGATTGAGGCCGCCTGCCATCCGCTCCGAGTTCGAGTCGTCGCATCGTTCTACGGTGCAAGCGACGCCTACCGATCGGGAGGCCGAAGGTACGCGGACAGGGTGAAGGCGGGCGGCCCATGGGTCACCCGCCTTCACCCTCGCGGACGCGGAGCGCCTCTTGCGGTGACCCTACGGAGCCAGGATGTAGGACATGCCCACGACGTCCTGCACAGTTCGCGTGTTGTAGACGCCAGGTCCGGCGGCACCGTTCATCTCGGTGATGTTGATGTAGAGGCCGTCAGCGCGCTGCTCGACGGAATCGACCCAGGCGACGTGACCGTAGGTGGGGTCCGCCCCCTGCACGCCGGGCTCGAAGACGACGATGCTGCGAGCCTGAGCATCCAGGACGGTAGTCCAGCCGTTCGCGGCGGCGCTGGTGTCCCAGTCGAGGGCGTTGCCGTAGATGGCGGGACGCAGCCCGGTCGCCTCGAAGAACTTTTCCTTCGCACCCCATGTGCACTGACCGGCAGCGCCGCTGTTCGCTCCCTCGGTAACGCCAGTGGCGCGGCCGGAGTCAGCGACGGCGGTGGTTGTCTGAGTTGTGGTGTCCGCGAAGGCCGGCGCGGCGCCCACGATCGGGACTGCGACGGTGAGTGATGCTGCGAGCAGGCCCGCAGCGATGCGGGACCGGCGGAAGCCGTGTCCCGGGTGGTTCTGACGGTTGGCCGAGCTGGTGTCGAATTCGTTGCTCGTGCTGGTGCGCATGATGTACTCCTTCGTCTCTTCTTGCTTCCCTTGAACACCCTCCACGCTGCCACTCATACGGCTCCCATCACCGAAATGGAGGAAGCGGCCACGTAGCGCCCACCTCCCACCCAGGCGCGAAGCAGCGCCCGCCACGCACTGCGAGCGACCGCACCGGAGGGTGACGGGGGCTCCGTCTAGCTGAGGTACACCCCAACCGGACGTCAGGCACCATGGCCGAAGCGCGTCCGAATAGGGCCGTGTCGGACCTTGTCTGACACTTGCCCCTGCGGCTCTTAGACTTCAACTGGACAAGTAGGGGTCGGAGGCGGCATGTCGGGTCAGAGGGTCGGGTACGTGCGGGTGAGCACGTTGGATCAGAGCACGGTGCGCCAGCTCGACGGCCTGACGCTGGATCGGGTGTTCGAGGACAAGGCCTCCGGCAAGGACGTGAACCGTCCGCAGCTCGAAGAGATGATCGGGTTCGTCCGCGACGGAGACACGGTGCTCGTGCACTCGATGGACCGGCTCGCAAGGAACCTAGAAGACCTCCGCCGGCTCGTGCGCCGACTGACGGACAAGAAGGTCCGGGTCGAGTTCGTCAAGGAACAGCTCACCTTCACTGGTGAGGACAGCGCGATGGCGAACCTGCTGCTGAACATGATGGGCGCGTTCGCAGAGTTCGAACGCGAACTCATTCGGGAGCGTCAACGCGAGGGCATCGCTTTGGCCAAGCAGCGCGGCGTCTACCGAGGCCGCGCCCGCTCGCTTACCCTCGCGCAGGTCGCGGAGCTGCGCGAGCGGGCTGGTGCCGGCGTGCCGAAGACGACGTTGGCAAAGAAATATGGCATCAGCCGGGAGACGGTGTACGCCTACCTTCGCGCCTCCACATCGGCGCTACAAGCGTCTGAAGAGTGACGGGGCGCTGACATGGTGAGCACTGTCGGAGTCGTTCATGGCGCGGGAGGAAGCTGATGACAACACAGATGTTCCCTGGCGAGATCGGGTCGATGCCGGAATTGGGTTCGTCCGCGATTGCGACGTTCCGGCCCGCAACAGAGCTTCCGACTCCTGTGCGGTTTGTCGACGGCTTCGATCTCTTCGTTCAGTTCCTGCAACGCCATGGCGTGGACCCAGAGAGCCTTGCTGGTGACGTGTCGGGAGTGTGGCTCTTCCTGGCCAAGCATCCGACCGCCTTGACGACGCCAGAGATTGCCGACGCCGCAGCCCGGTTCGTCGGGAACGTGATCGCGGTGGTGCATCCCGCGGCGACCTGGCGAGTCACCAACGAGCCGGAAATCGGGACGAACGTCCGCTCCATTCCGGTCGCCGCCCTCGTGCGAACCATGGTGCAGCGTCCCGAGCAGCGGGAACCGTTCCTCGAGATGCTGTCCACCTGGGATCAAGAAGACCTCGACGACCGCGAAATCACCGCGCTCGCTCACGATGTCACTCCACCGCCGTTCACGGTTCCACCGGTTCCGTTCCAACGCGCCGCCTTCCCTCCCATCGAGTTCCGCGACGACAACGGCCACGTCATCGAATACGGGCAGCGCTGGCCCGACCACCACCCACCTGACGACGCGTACTCCCGCGTCTCCCACCCAGAACGCTTCGCACCCCTACGCCATGACGTCGACGCCCTGGCCGACTACCTCCACCGCTGGTACTCCGTCGACGTCCGCCACCTCGACCACGACGGGACACAGCAGATCCGGTTGCAGCCTCGCGCCGGAACCCCGATCACCGTCACTGCAACCGACGAATCAGTCCAAGTGGAAGCAGGCGTCTTCTTCCGCGCCACCCTGCCGAACTGCTCCTGCGATGCCTGCGACGAATCAGCAGAAACCGCCGCCGACCGCCTCGAAGAAGCCGTCCTTTCCATCGCCGCGGGCGGCTTCCGCGAGACGTACCCCCTCGGAAGTCGCCGGTGGCTGCACACCCAGCTCCACGCCGTTGACGGCAGCGGCTACACCGGCAGCAGTGGCGCCCCCGACAGAGACCTCACCACCGACGACCTCGAACACGCCACCACGACCCTGCGCCAACTCGACAACGGCTGGTGGCCCGCCTGGCCCCTCCGCACCCCCAACTCGCCAGACCGAACAGGCGACGACGAAACGACGAACGACCGAACCTGACGAGCGGCTCCAACTGCTTCGTTAGACGCCCCGCCACCTGGCTCCCCACCGGACGGGTCGCCACCACCCGTCCTCTGAACCCACGTTCGCGTACGAATCGCATGGCTAGCCTGGCTGAGTGGACTTCATCGGGTTGGCGCCCCAGCACTTTGACACCGCGCTCGGCACGGTACTGACCACAGCCGTGCAGGCGCAGGGCTGGAGCGCACAGAAGGTAGCCGTGTTCGCACGGCTCCGACCGCGCACCGTCCGACGCATCCTGACCGGCAAAACCTCGGCCGGCACCGTACAACTGCACCGCCTCCTGCAAGTCCTGCAACTCGACCATGACGCCACGATGCGCACCGTCTACATCGAAGCGCGAGTCGCGCAGCTGGCCGCGGACACCGAAGCAGCCGAGGACCGCGACCGCCCCCGGGACATGCTCGGATGATGACCGGCAACGACCTCGCCGTTCTTCTCAACCCCTTCGTCATCACCGGGGTCGTCGTCCTCGTCGCGATGATCCTCGGTGGGCCGTGGCTGCGCGAGCGGTACATCTTCCGCGAGCTCAACCGCGACACCGGCGTCACCCGACACCAGCCCACCGCCCTTTTCACCCCAGGCCGGGCCGGCAATCCGCCGCTGGTGTATTTCCTGGAACTGCACTACGCCGAACGCCTCGACACAGTGCTGATGCTGCACCGCGTCGGCGCCATCGCGAGCCTCCACGACGGCTCCATGACCATGCACGACCGCGCCGGACGCCTCCTCACCCACCTCAGCGCGCTCGACGTCGCCTACTATCGCCGCCTCAACGACACAGCCCCGCAACCACCCAACCCGGGATAGACAAGCCGGCCTGGCGCTCGGCCTTCCCTGCCCCGTTTCACGCCCCCTCAGCGGAATCACCACCGGACAGGTCTAACGAGACGGCCCCGCCCGCGCCACGCCGCGGCGGCGCACGCAACTCGCGTGCGACCGGTTGACGACCCCCTACCGGACGCTGGATAGCAGTGGGTAGTTTTACCGTCCGGACGACGATCCCCATATGGGACGCCGTTCTACCTTGCGTTGCGCAACCGCAGACGATCGACGGTGACGCCGACCGCGACGGTGACTGCGGCGGCGACCAAGCCCCATCCGAGCCCGAGCGTGTATGTTCCCCTGCTCGGGTCAGCCCAGTTCTCGATCTCCGGGCGTCTGGCGAAAGCAGCAGCGTTGAGCTGGGTTGCCACGAAGGCGACAACAAGAGTCACCAGCGCAAACACCACCAGCGAAGCCAGAACCCACATCAGGAGCTGCCGACGTCGACTCCGCGCGTTCCCCGGAACAGTCATGTGCTGAGCGTACGAACTGGACCGCCGTGGCGCACTAGCCGCGGTGCAAAACGTCAACGATCAACCGGTCATCCTCCGTCTCTCGACGAAGGAGCAGGGCGTCCGGTGGTCGATCCCGATACGGGACGCGCGCCAGCACTGTGATACCTCGCGCCACGGTGACCGAACGACGTCGGAACCGACGAGGATCCGAGGCGTGAAGAACAGCAGTGACGGTGAGCACTACCTCCTCCTCAGGACAGCCCTCTGGGCAGACGCCACCGACGTCGTTGGAATCTATGGCAGCGAGCAGCGCGCTCGGGAAGCAGCAGGTTCCTCTACGGGACCCGATCAGTGGACGCTCGAGGAGTGGAGAGGAGACGTGCGCCGCAGCAGTCTCCAGCTCCAGGCCGCTACGCGCTCACGCTGACGCAATGGAGTTGCACGGCTACAGTCACGAAGGAGGGTCGCGATGCGGCGACCGCTGGGGAGGTCGCTGTGGGCGAATCGAATGATGGCCGCTTCAAGAAGCTGCCCGATCGGATCGAGCCGGCTCAGCAGACCGTGAGCGTCCCGGCCAGCGAAGACGACTCCACGACGCCACCGCAACCGCCGGCCGGCGTTCCTGACCTCGTGATCGCGACTCGCGTGGCGGACGCCGCCACGATGACCGGCCTTCTCCGCCGTACGGCGGGGCGCGTTGCACTGACGGTCGTCGTCGTCGCGGCCGGCCTCGTCACCGTCCTCGCCGCGCTCAACCTGCGCCTGTAACCAGACCGATCAGCCGTGAGCGAGGACGGCGCGTCCGACAGCGGCGCCTCTCGACTCGCCCACCGAACATTCCGGGGATCCCATGCTCAGAGCACTTTCGTCCACTTCCATGTTCTGGATCGGTGTCGCCGGGATTCTCCTGGGCATCGTCTTCGGCACGATCGTGCCGTTCTGGATCGCCCCCTACCAAGCCAACGGATCACCCACCGTCGAACAGATCATCAGCACCATCCCGGTCCTCACACGAATCGCGGAGGGCATCGGCTACTCGTTCGTCGCAGGAGCCTTCGTCGTTCGCCACTTCGAGAAGCGCGAACTCGTCGACGCTCGACGGTCCGTGCACTTCGTCGGCCGAGCAGCCCGGAAAGACGAGCAGTAGCCCCTCCGAGCAGTCCGCTGAAAGCGTCCCGCGGATCGATCCCCTTACAGGACACTCTCGGTCGCGAGTCGGTAGCTCCTCGTGGTGAGAGCCGCGTCACGCCTACTTTTCTCCCGTGGGAGAACTCAAGGTAACGAGCTCGGCGGCGGTCGAGGCCGCTTCACGTCGCGCCGAGGGGTGGATACGCCGTGGTTGAACGCCTGGACAGTTGGGACCCGAGCAGACTCTCGCCGGACCGGCAGACACCACCCCGCCAACGACGGTTGGTGAGACTGTCGATCGCGCTGGGAGCTCTAGCCGTCGTGGCGGCCGCGGTTCTGTGGGTGGGTGATCTGCTGTTCGGAGTGCATGGCCCTTCCCACTACGTCAGCATCACCAACGACACCGGAGCCTCACTCACCTGGTCCTGCTCCTGGTCCGATCTTCACCTCGCCGCCGGGGAGACAGGTCAGCTGCGAATCCTCGACCAGCCCGACCAGGACTACGGCTGCGTCCCACAAGCAGCGACCCCCTTCGTAGCGGCGGCGCACAACAACGACATCTGCCCGTCACTGACCTCTATGACCGAGGGAAGGCAGTTCACGGCAACCGACTTCGCGAAGACCTACCGCTGCCCGTAGCTGGATACGCGACCGGTGAACGATCCCCTAACGGGACGACCCAAGTCCGATCGAAGGTCAGTAGGCGACGTCAGCGGGCGCTGGCTTCCCGACTCGGCTGTGATCGGGCCGACGGGCTCGGTAGGAAGATCCGGCCAGGAGGACACCTGCAGTCACAGCAGCTAGCGACGTGGCGACGCCGGTAAAGGGCAAGGTGTCCGCGACATCCCACGGGAGAAAGAACGCTCCAGGGTCGGTGAGGGGGTTGATGACCATGAGGAGCCCAACACCAATCAGCGTGACGGGTCGTCCTGGCGAGAGTACGAAGGCGCCGAATATCACGAGCGGGAAGGCGACGGCCCAGACGATCGTTGTGGCGATCCACGTGAAGTCTGACTGTGTGGCGCTGTAGCAACCCTCGTTCAGGCCACCGAGGCACGAGCTCCAGTGCACCAGGAACGCGGCGGCACCAGCAGCCCCGAGCAAGGCGATTGTCCATCCAACCAACTGGCCTGACGTCGCGAGTCGCTTCATGGGCTCAACATAGAACTCGAAGGTGAACCTGAGCTAGATCCACACGGTCGAAGCGAAGGCCACCGCCCCCTCGCCCCGATGAACGATCTCCATACGGAACAAGCGGTCGTTCGACCGTGCCGTGGGCTGCTCAACCGATGATCATGGCGGTACGCAGAGCGAGAACCCAGCTGGTGACGGCGCCGACCACGCCCAAGGCGAGCAACAGCCACCTCCATCGAGCGTGAGAGCGCCTGCTGGCGCGCATCGCTACGACCAGGAGAACAAGGGTCGCGAGGGCGACAGAGCACAGAGCCGGCCACGCGACGTCAAACCCCGTGCACTGAGCCGGAAGGGACTCGTTGCACGCGAACGAGAATCCGTCGAGGAAGACGCCCGCGACGAGGGCGAGGAGAGTGATTGCGCCCGCGATCGCTGCGGAAGCCTTGAGCGACAGCGTCTGCACAACATCACTATCGGACCAACGGGTGAACGGCAGGAGCGCGCTGGACCACTCGGGTCAGATCCGCATCGGTGAACGATCCTCTTACGGGACGGCCATTGCGCTGACCGGGAGACTCTCCGGCTAACGTGGCTACATGCGGCAAATCGTCCATCTTCATCGGAGGGCCGCTCTCTGTGCTGTACCCGTCGGCGTGGTGCTGGGTGCGCTGCTCGGTCTGGGATTGGTCCTTACGGGTAACTCCGACTTCCGCGAACAGGGCGGGTGGGGCGCCTTCGCCTACTTGATTATGGTGGGCGCCATTATCGGTGGGGTCAGTGCCCTGGCTGCCGTCGCCGGAGGATTCGTGGCGATTCTGATCACTCTGCGGTCGGGACGAGCCACCGAGTCGTCCCCGCTGATCAGCCCTATTGGGCCGGCCGTAGGGTCGAGCGTTCCGTGGGTTGTTGCGGCCGGCGTAGCTGCCGTCGTGGGTGATCCGATGACGGCGGGGATCGCTGTCGGTCTCGGTGTCGTGGCGGCTGTAGTCGGCGGGGTGAGTGCTGCACTACTTCTTCGAGGGGTGAAGTACTCGAGCATCACTACTGCGGCTGACGATTCCGGCGCGCTCACGTCGGTTGTGCAGACGAACTCGAAGACCTGAACGTTCACGGTCATCTGCACGAGGTTTGGGACGCAGCGACGAGCTGTGCAGGCGACCGTGAGGAACGACAGGCGCTCGGTGTCGCGTCTGCGTGCACCGATGAACGATCGTCCACCGGGACGGTCGGCGGACTAGCATTTTCAGCATGGGGCGACGCCAGCACACTAAGGCTCTAGTCCGGTTGGCGTGCGCAGCTACGCTCATGGGCGTCGCGCTGTGGGTGACCTGGGCGACGTCGTCCTACTGGCAGCCATGCACGGGCGCTAGATGGAATGAAATGAACCCGTCCTGCGCTGAGGCCATGTCGTCGTACGACCTCATGCCCCTTCTGTATCTCTGGGGTGCCCTCGCTCTCGTCGTTGTAGCTCTGGTGGTCGCACGCCTCGTTCCCTAGGTTCCCGCAGGGGTAGCGACGGTTGCAGCAGTTGTTCTCGCCTGCCCTGTGGCAGACCCCGGATTCTTCTGGGTCGAATGGGGCAGCGCCGACGGCACTCCCGGACACGGCCTCTGGACGGCGTGCTGGATTGCAGCTGCCGGTCTAGCCCTCGTCTACCCGTCACGCACCCGGAACCCGAGTATTCGCACAAACACGCCGGATGGAGCAGCTACTACACCGTCCGTCGCTATCTGATCGTTCGGCCCGGTGCACTCCGGGCTGAACACTGCGACGCGATTCGCTTGCGGTGACGCGCTTGCCAGTGGGTCAGGGCAGGCAGCGGAAGGGACGGCGACGGCGCGCGAGAACGAGCAGTGGCCCAAAACGTCGGACCGTCGAACGATTCCCGCACGAGACGTCTCCCGTAGCGATGCCGGTGAGAGCGGCACACCTAGACTCCTGCGCATGACCGCTTCGTCATCCGTGGACGTGTCGCGGCGCCGACGCCGTTCGGCTCGTCGCCGCCTGTCCTTCTTCGGCGTCCTCGGCGAGCTGCTGATGACCGCAGGGGTCCTCGTTCTGCTGTTCCTCGCCTGGCAGCTGTGGTGGAACGACGCCGTGATCGCGGGCCGGCAGGAAGATCAAGCGGCCGAGCTGCGCCAGAGCTGGGGTGATGACGCCCCGTCCGCTGAGGCGCCGTCCGAGCCGAGTGCTGAGCCGGCCGCCCCCGGCGACCCAGTGATCGCGCCAGTCGCAGCTCTAGACACCACGTTCGGCAACCTCTATATCCCCCGGTACGGCGAGGGGTGGGTGCGCACGATCGCTGAGGGCGTCGACGCGGAGAACGTGCTCGACGTGGGCAGTATCGGCCACTACCCGGGAACGCAGATGCCCGGCGAAGTGGGGAACTTCGCGATCGCCGCGCACCGCTCCGCCGCCGGCGGAGGAATGCACCTCATCGATGAGCTGCAACTGGGTGATGCGATCTACATCGAGACCGCCGACGGCTGGTACACCTACCGGTTCCGGAACCTCGAATACGTGCAGCCCTCCGAAGTGCAGGTCATCGATCCGGTCCCCTGGACGAGCGACGTCGCTCCGACCGACCGCCTCATCACGATGACGAGCTGCAATCCGCTGCTGTCGACCGCGGAGCGGATCATCGCCTACGGCGTCTTCGAGTCGTGGCAGCCCCGCTCCGCCGGAGCGCCCGCCGAGCTCGCCGCGTCCCTCGCGACCTGACGTCCGGCGTGGTCGCCGGCGCCCTGACGAGGGCGGCGAGCCGATTTCGTGCTGCGGCAGACGTTTGCGGGTCGGGTGGACATGTACAGGATGAACCCGCTTTCGAAGGAGCCCGTCATGACTGCCGCCCCTGACCGAGACCCCCTGGACGTCCTGCTGAATGAGTCCAGCCCCCGCACATCGACAGTGACGGACGACGTCGCCGCCGAGCTGGCCGAGCTGCAACAGCTCGCGGCGGCAGAGGCCCGCGTCAGCCGCCACCGCTGGGCCCGTCCTGCGGTCGCCGGAGTCGCTTCGCTGGTACTACTCGGTGGCATGGCGACAGCGGCCGCCGCGGCGACGGGCGCGTGGTCGCCGTGGGCGGAGACGCCGGACGCCTCGATCACCTATTCGCTGCCCAGCGGTGTCCAATGCGAGGAGCGCATGGGAGACGTTCAAGGGACCGATCCGGCGGCCGTCGCCGTAGTCGAGAACTTCTACCAGACGACCGACATCGACGCTCTCCTCAGCGACGGTGCGCTCGAGGAGACCGTCGCGCAACTGCGCACCGAGGACCAATCCTTCATCAACGCTGACGGATCCCGCACGTCGGCCGGCTACGGCACCGAGTTCTACAACGCCGACCGGGAGTACTCGACCGCGGTTGGACGCATCATCAGCAACGCCCTCGACGCCGAACTCACTGCGCAGAACGTCGACGTCGACGCCGCGAACATCAGCATCGCCGGCGAAGCCCACTGCCCCGGAGCGACCTGGTGACCCGCAGGAAGATCGATGAGGCGGAGCAACTCACCGAGGCCCTGCGCGTCGCCTCGCCCGACCTGCTCAAGTACCTACAACGCCGCCTCCCTCTCGAGGACGCCGCCGACGCGCTCGCGGACGTCATGCTCACCGCATGCGCCGTGTCAGCGCCCTCCCCCGCACCGCGGAGGAGTCGAGGATGTGGCTGTTCGGCATCGCCCGGAACGTCCTCTCGAACAGCACTCGCACCGAGAGCAGACGAGCTGACCTCTCCGGCCGGCTCCGCGGCGTCCTCGCGACCGCTCCCACGGAGGGACGCCCAGCCGACGAAGGAGTCGACGTGCGCGACGCGATCGACAGGCTCGCGCCAGAACAGGCCGAACTCGTCCACCTCATCCACTGGGACGGCTTCTCCATCACCGAAGCAGGACACCTCCTCGGCGTCCCCGCGTCCACCGCACGTACCCGCTACCAACGAGCACGAGAAGACCTGCGGTCGACCCTGGCGACATCACCAGCACGCGATGACGACGCCAAGCCCCTCCGAGCGGTCCGCTGAAAGCGTCCCGCAGATCGATCCCCTTACGGGACGCGCGCCATCGAAGTGGCACTTTGTGCCGGACCCATCGCGGGGCTCTGCGGCCAGCGAGGATCCGTGGTGTGAGCATCAGCATCGACGGGGAGCACTACCTACTTCTGCGAAGCGCCTTTTGGGCCGAGACGCCGGATGTCATCGGGATCTACGGCTGCGCCGAGCGGGCCCGGGAAGCGGCCGGGGAAGCAGTGGGCGCGTCGCCCGGTCCCGATCGATGGGTTCTTGAGACGTGGAGCGGAGGTGAGCTGCGCAGCAGCGTTCGGCTCGGATGACGTTCGGGCAGCACGCTGGTGGCTCTACTGTGGCGGTGCGGTCGAGAAGTGGGGACTTCGCCGTGAGCAGCACCCGCAGGCTCAGCGGTGCTGCACCCAGATGTTCGGCTCCACATAGATCCCCTCGTCCGCGTCGCGGTCGACGCGCAGCGTCGAGAGGCCGCCGGGGATGACGTACTCCCCTGACGCCGGCAGGGCGATTCCGGTCCACTCCTCCCACTGGGCGACCGTGCCGGTCATCACCTGCGATCGCGGGGCGACGTCGAGGATGGTCGCTCCCATTCGCACGTGTGTGCGCAGCCACGGGTCCAGCGGCAGCCCGTCCTCTCGGGTCCAGGCCGCGTAGACGTCGATCGGGGTCAGCGGGTAGCGCGGCTTCATCGTCGGGCGCAGCGGCACGATCACGTGGTCGTAGCCGACGGTGATGCTGAGGTCGCGGAACGCGCCGAGCAGCGTCCCGGCGAGGCCGGCGCCGGTGCGGTCCGGGTGCACCTGCGCGGCGCAGACGACGAGGGTCGTCGCCTCGCCCTCCTCCTCGAGTGACCGGCGGAGGGAGTCGCCGTACCCGGCAGGCAGACCCTCCCGGGTGACGTCCCACCGGATCGGCACCGCCCAGCCCGCAGCGACCGGCACGTCTTCATCGAGGACCACGAGCTCGAACCGGGTGAACTGTTCGCGCACCTGCGGCAGGTGCTCCTCCGCGAGGCGGTCGGCAGAGATGAACGCCAGCCACCCCGAGCTGAACAGCGCCTCTACCTGCGCGTCGTCGCGCGCTCGCGCGCTCAACACCTCTGTCGACGTCATGGGCTCAGTCTGCGCGCAGGACGGCCGGCAGAAGATTCCCAAGCGGACGCGACGCGATCACGTCCTACATTCAGCACCCGAAGGCTGCAGAGGGTGAGAGCGAGCCCACCTAGAGTGATCAACGTGCCCTCGCTGACAGACCATGACGCCGAATACCGAGAGGTGCTCATGTCTCCCTTGCGCACCAGTTCCGGCTACCTCCCCAAGATGGGTGGAGGGGTTGAGGTTGACCTTGACGGATTCACGAGCCTCTACGGGTCCGACCCGCTGTACCACTGGATGGGTTTTGACTCGCCACTCATGTTCGCCGCACACAAGGCCGCTGGCGGGATGACCTCGCTCTACCGGCAACTCGGCATTGGAAGCGAGCGATTGGTCCGCCACGTACTCCGCGACCAGCTCGCCCTGTCCGAGGAACAAGTTCGATGGAGCTACGAGTTTCCATACGGGGGTGCAGTACGACTGATCACATTGGATGGCCGTATCGAAATTGACGCCGTGAAGGACACAGCGGCAGCCGAGCGTCTTAGAAATTGGATTACTGAACAGCAAAAGGCCCTCAAGATTTCGGTACCTCTCCGTGGTGCCGTATTAGAAGTCCGTCAAGGCTACAAGAGCGCCGACAGTAAGCGTCAAAATGGAGATTTGGCTTCCTCCGTACAGGCCGTAGCTCACGGATATCTCCCGGTACTTGCCATCATGAGCACGCAAATCAATCAGACTGTTCGAAATCGATATACGTTGGGTCGATGGGCTGTCCTCGCTGGCACGACCGGCACCGCCGACACAATGACATCGACTTTTGCCTTTTTCAAGAATGTTGTGGGTTATGACCTCGCGGCATTTTTTGAGCGCAACGCCTCGGTACTACGCACAGAAACGCACGTGGTCCTCAAACACCTTTTGGAAGCAAAATGACTATTCTTGAACGAGTTGCGCGAGATAGTGTTGCGCGTAACGAGTACATGACTTTTCGCGCCAACGCCGGGGTGGGTCGACATGGTTGGCTGCGTCTTACCCCCGCCTACGGTGTCAAGGTAGTGCGCGAACGGCTCGAGCTACTCGAACCAGGGTCCGTTGTAACAGACCCGTTTAGTGGCACTGGAACCACTCCCCTTGCAGCAGCGGAGTACGGCCACCTGGGGCAATCAGTCGATGTGAATCCATTTCTTGTATGGCTTGGAAATGCGAAAACTCGCGACTATCAAGAGGATATTGAGGCGACTCTTCTTGGGGCAGTTTCAGACGTAGTTGATACCGCTCAGTCTTTTCCTGCACGAGACCGCCTTTGGCAGCCTGATATCTTTCGAATCGAGCGCTGGTGGAGCCCTGGATCCCTCCACGGTCTGCGCACGCTTCGGGCGAGCATCGACACCTACAATGGCGACATTCGCGACCTACTAGAGATATTGCTGTGCCGCACACTCATCGCAAGCAGCTCAGCCGCATTCAATCATCAAAGCATGAGCTTCAAGGATATAGCGCCTGGGACCCGCTTCAAGGCAACTGATGACGATGCAACAATTGCGCTTTTCCTCGCCGGTGCCGCTGACCTAGCTTCATCGGCCTCTTCCACCCTTGCCGGAAGTGCCGCAGTGCGACTTGGAGATTCCCGCACAGGCCTAGCCGACCTTGAACCAGCCGACCTTGTGCTCACGTCACCACCGTATTGCAATCGCATGTCGTATATTCGAGAGCTCAGACCTTATATGTATTGGACGCGCTATCTCGACGCACCCAGTGACGCGGGTGACTTGGACTGGCGCGCCATCGGTGGCACCTGGGGAACGGCGACGAGCAAGCTCGCTTCCTGGGCTGCTGAGCATCCGACGCCGATCGACTCGCAGCTTCTCGCGGTTTGCGAGAACATCTCCCGCGATGGTGGCAAAAGCGGACCCGTCCTCGCGGCGTATGTCCATAAGTACCACTACGACATGTGGCTTCACTTCCAAGCCGCCGCCGGCCACGTCAAGCCTGGTGGAAGCGTCTCCTATATCGTAGGAAACAGCACTTTTTCCGGTCACGAGGTACCTGTGCAGAAATGGTACGCGGACATGCTCTCTGCGCTAGGTTATGTCGATGTAACAGTGCAGACGATTCGAAAGCGCAACAGCAACAAAGCCCTTTACGAATACGACGTTTCTGGACGTCGGCCAAGCTTCAGCTAATGAGCCGTGAAGGCGCGTACAGCGTCATTGGGATCACAGCAGGACAGCAGAACGGCTTGATGGCACCAATCACGAAGTTAATGGAGGTCCTGGCTTGACTTGGCACAGCAGCAATTCCGATGCGCTAGAAAAACAATTGGGCATGCTGATCGACGCGACGCGACGCGAGCGAGATTTGACCTCCGCCCGATCTTCGGCAACTCAGACGCGCGCGGGAGTTTTAGTCGGCGCTGCCGGTTTAGTTGGAACTGCAAGCACCCTATCAACAGATCTTATGTGGATTCCATTGCTCGGTTTTGGAGTTGCGGTTGCCCTAGGGATTTGGGCCTTAGTACCGGACAAAGGCCACGCCGTCCCCACTCAAAATTACCTAGACAATGCTACCTCTTACACTCCTGTTGATCTATTGGAAACTATTCTGCGTAAGGAAATTGAGGCAAACGAAGCTAGTGCGAAAGTTGTTTCAGAACGCTCCTGGCTAACGATCGTTGGCTTTATTGTCTTGGTTTTGGCCTTCGGAATAGCAATCTTGTTTAATATCAACGATGCGTTAACCGAACCTAGTCCGCTAAAAGTTATGATTGTTGAGGAATGATGCCAAAGTCCACCGAGCCTTGCCCGCCTGGCTTTTACAGAACAATCTCTGGGAACTGTGTGCCAAATCCCCCCTTGGTGACCAGACTTGGAGAAAGTAAAAAACCCTCAGACTCGAAGTGATGCGGGCGTAACGGTCTACGCACCTGGGCAATCGCTACGATTCACACAGAACACTGTCGACAAAGCTTCGGGTGACCCACCAGTCGTGGTTTCAGTGTGCGGAGTCCGATGAGCATCAAGGTCAACAGTGAGGGCCAGGTGTTCCTTACTCCGCGTGCCTCGATGCGCTGACTGGCCTCGCACCGTCGACCCCAGTACGGGCGGCGCCGTCCGTAAGCTAGGCGCATGTGCGGTCGTTTCGTCGTTAAGGACAACACCGAGGGCTTGCTCCCGGACCTCTTCACGGGCGGCTTCGCCGGAATGCGGCCGAACTTCAACGTGGCGCCGACGTCGCCAGTGACCGTCGTGCGTGAGCGCGACGGGGAGCGGTCGGCGCCGACCGTGCACTGGGGGTTCGTGCCGGTTTGGGCGAAGGACTTCAAGAAGCAGCGGCCGCAGCCGATCAACGCGCGGATCGAGACGGTCGCGAGCTCGCCCATGTTCCGGAAGGCGTTCGCGACGTCGCGGGTGCTGATCCCGGCGGCCGGCTACTACGAGTGGACGGTCACGGAGACGGGGAAGCAGCCGCACTTCATCTACGAGCCCGACGCGGCCCTCGCGATGGCGGGCATCGTGTCGGCGTGGCCGGATCCGTCGAAGGCGGAGGACGATCCGGAGAAGTGGCGCCTGTCGACGGCGATCATCACCCGCGACTCGCATGTAGCGCCGGGTGAGGTCCACGACCGGATGCCGGCATGCATCACGCCGGACGGGTACGACGACTGGCTCGGCGGACACCTCGACGTCGACGCTCTGATGCAGCTGCTCGACCGGGAGTCGTACGCGGTCGCGCACGACCTCGAGCACTACGAGGTGTCCCGCGACGTGAACAGCGTCCGTAACAACGGACCGCATCTGCTCGATCCGCTCCCTCCCGTAGCGGGAGGCTAGGCGGATGACTCTCGACCCGTCGACGGATGCGCCGGCCGCGGCTGACGGTCACCCGCAGCTCGGGTCCATGCACAAGAACGGTGATCGCCGGTTCGGGATCGCAGGGGCGCGCTCCCAGACTCTTGCGGACCGCGGGACCCCGATGCTGTCGAGCCTGTACCACTCGACGGTCACTGAGCATGTGGGGGCGGTGCGGGTCGGAGACGAGCTGCGGGTGGAGTGGAACGGCACTCAATGGTGGGCGTCGTCACCGGCCGGCGTCGTCGGCCGGCTCTCCTGGTCGAAGAGCCTCCGGATCGACGCGACCCACGTCCTCGAAGGGCGAAGTCCGTACGACGACTCCGGCACTCTGCTGGTGCAGAGCGTCACGGTCGACCGGGAGGGCGCCGTGGTCGACTGTGGCGGCTACGTCGTCCCGGACGGTCACGATCCGGCCGAGTGGTCGACGTCGACGCCGGATG
The DNA here is from genome assembly GCF_002931535.1 of Rathayibacter sp. AY1C6. Classification (NCBI taxonomy): domain Bacteria; kingdom Bacillati; phylum Actinomycetota; class Actinomycetes; order Micrococcales; family Microbacteriaceae; genus Rathayibacter; species Rathayibacter sp. AY1C6. Next base: position 26,674 of record NZ_PSWC01000024.1, read on the forward strand.
AGTCGGCGCGGGAGCTGCGCATCACGCTGACCCCGAGCGCGCCCGATGCGGTGGCGGCGCAGCCGCCGGCGCCGCGATCCTTTCTCCGTAGGCTCCTCGGGCGCGATCACTGGCGGGCTGCCAGCGGTCGCGGCGGGCGCCGCTGTTGGCGTCGAGCTGGCGTTCGACGTCGGCCAGGATCGCGCGGGCCGCGCTGCACCGGTGCTGGTTAGAGTGCGTCCGTGGTGTTGGTGCTGATGGACGCAGTTGTGATGACCGACTACGGGCAGTTCACGGTGACGCAGACAGGCATGTGGGACGGGGACGCGGACCGGTTCTTCGCCGGTCAGGTCAACGGCTGGGTCGCTGCGGCCGTTCCGGGCGTTGTGCATGTCGTGATGGCGCGACGGTCGGGTGGTTCTGGGGTGCGGGTCGAGCTGTGGGAGCGGGAGCCGGCGCCGAGTGATTGGGACGATGTTGTCGAGGTGTCGGCCGCGTTCCAGGACGGTGATGCCGTCCGGTGGGAAGGGTGGGGCGGCATGTCGGGCGGAGACCTCGCTCTGCCGGCGGGCAGCTATCGCGTGCGGGTGAGCGCTCAGGGCCGTGACGCCGGGAATGCTGACGAGTTCGCGGAGGGGGTGGTCGATCGGTACCTTCTTCAATTCTGGCCAGCTTCGGCAGCGCCCGATGAGGTACTCCGCACACTCAGCGAAAACGCCGAGTACTGGAACGGCGCGTGGGGGCAACGGCAATAGGGAATGCGTGACTGCTAGACATGAGGCGACTACCTTTACCTGCTTGGAGAAACCCTGATGGCGCAGAAGCTCACTCTTATCGATGACCTGGACGGCTCTCCGATCGAGGGTGACGGTGGAACCGTCACGTTCTCGATTGACGGCGCGAACTACGAAATCGATCTGTCGGCAGAGAACACCGCCGAGCTGCGCCGCGTGTTCGAGAAGTACGTCGATGCCGGCCGCCGCGTGCGGCGTGACGGCAACGCCGGCTCCTCGGCTCCTTCGCGCGGGAAGAGTGACCCGGAGCGGTTGAAGGCGATCCGGGAGTGGGCGGCGAAGAACGGCCGCAACGTCTCCGAGCGTGGCCGCATCTCTGCTGAGGTCCAGAAGGCGTACGACGACGCCCACTAGGGCGGCGTTACCGTTGACGCTCGGATGAGCGTCGGACGGGAGGAGTGCCGGTGAGTGTCGTGCGGGAGATGTCGGCCCTGTATCGCGGACCGTGGGGACGCCTGGGCGGCCTGATCACAGCGAACGCGGACGGCAGCGATCGCCAGCGCGTGCGCTCGGCGGTCGCTCGGTCGGTGTTCTCGCGCGGCGGGAAGATGATCCACTACTCTCCCGCCGCCTCGATCTTCGGGGACGGCGACGAGCGCGTCGAGCCGTCGCACGAGCTGCTGGCGTTCGCCGCGCATCAGTACGCGGTGCCAGAGGGGTATCTCACCGGCGCCGATGACAACGAGCTGCGCGACGTCGCCTTGCATCGCGCTCTGAACGCGAAGCACTTGCACGGGACGCCCGTCCCGGATTCGTTCACGGTGACGACGCGCTGCCCGACGCTCGGAGGCGAGTTGGGCGAGGCCGGCCACGCGGCGACGGCGCTGCGCACAGCGGAGCGCCGATCGCTACTTACCGCGATTCCTTACGCGCTGGTCGGTGTCGCGTTCCCTGGCCTGCTGACCTGGGCCATCTTCGCGAACGGCAACGACGGGCAGCACTGGTTCCTCGGACTCTTCTTCCTCGCGTTGACGGTGGCGAGCGTGTCGGCGGTGGCGCGGCGTGTGATCGCCGCTGTGAGGTTCTTCCGCCTGCCGCCGGCTACGGCGGAGCTGTGGTCGGACCTGCTGCTGAAAGAAGCGATCGCGACCTACTTCCACGACCTCTACTCGGAGGGGTACCTCCCGCGGGCGTGGTTTCACGACACCTTCTGCCGAAACCGGCCGATCACTCGACGGGCCTATGAGCGGCTGGGGACAGAGACTCTGACCCGCTCGATCATCACGTTCGAGGCGCTGAACGGCTTCCCGAAGCTGCGTCGAGCTCGACGGCGCCGGGACGGCGACGGGCAGCCGGCGAACTGACTTGTCTACTTGTCATCAAGTAAGCAAGTCGCCCTGGTCCCGCTGCTCGGCGGCACTCCATCGGGGTCAGTCCCAGCCTCAACTGCGAGGGTGAGGGCATGGCGAATCCCCGCACTCCCCTGGCTCGTGCCGCGCTGGTCAGCAACGGCATGGTCTGGTTCGGCCTGTCGCTGATGTTCGCCAGCATCGCGGGCGAGCAGACGTTCGCGGCGTTCGCCGGCCAGTGGTTCAACGTCCTCGGCTGGGTGCTCCTCGTCGCAGTCGCGATCGGGCTGGCCGTCGTCGGTGTGATCGAGAACCGGAACATCCGGGCGGGGAAGACGCACAAGGCGCGTCCCCGCCGCTGACCACCGCTCGAGCGCGGGTGGCCGTTCCACGCGCGTGACGGGGGGTCGAGGGGGCTCTCCCCCTCGTGCGGGCCGGCCCGTTCCGGGTCGGCCCGCACGCACGCTCAGAGCATGTAGAGGTGGTATCCGACCGCCACGCCCTCGCTGAGGGGTCCGAAGGTGTCGGCGTAGTCCTGTGTCTCGTGGCTGTTGGTGATGAGGTCGAGCGCGACGCGCTCCTCGTCGCTCTCGTCGCTCATCTCGTCGGGCTCGTCCTCCCACTCCCGCAGCACGCGGTGTCCGGAGTCGGTGACACGCCAGAGCGCCCAGAATCCGGCGAACGTGCCGACCGTCTCGCGCTTGAAGACGAGGGCCGTGGCGGTGGGCCAGGCGTGGTGAGCGGCGGCGGTGAGCAGGACGCGCACGGCGACGTGAAGGGCGCGGGTGTCGCCAGACTCGGCGGCGACGTTGACGAACACTTGCGCGGCGCGCAGCGCGGGGGTGTGTCCCCACTCATCGACGTCGGGGGCGGGGGTCGTGGTGGTAGTCATGGTGGGCCTTTCTGCAGAGTCGAGGGAGGAGGGCGGGGACCGGCGGCTGCCGGTCCCCGCGGAGCGGGCTAGTTCAGGGCCGCGGCGTCGGCGGCGGTGGTGTCGCCGGTGACGACCTGCTCGACCGGGGAGAGCGCGTAACCCCAGGCCGCGAGCTGGCGGAAGTGAGCGGCGGCGCGGGCGTCGCCGCGGCGCCAGGACTCTTTGCTCGTGTTCGCCTCCTGCCCTGCGAGGACGACGGCCAGCGCGACCAGGCGGGCCTTCGCGGGGTTCGCCTCGACCAGCGGGGCCAGCGCGTCGGCGTGGTAGCCGGAGGGCTGGGTGACGCCGAGGAGGGTGTGAGCGAGCGCGTTGCCGTTGCCCATCCCGCCCGACACCGACGAGCGGTGCGCGGTCAGTCCCAGGGCGATGACGCGCTCGGCGTCCTTCGGGAGGGTCTTCCGGGACAGGAGCGTCGCGATCCAGTCGCGGCGCACCGTCTCGGCGGCGATCCAGGCGCGGTTGTTCGCGAGGAGGATGCGGCGCTCGGCGGACTTCGCGGCCTTCTCTTCCTCCGTCTCGGGTGCGGCGGGCGCGTTGTAGGCGTAGCTGAATCCGTGGGCGGCGGGGTCCTGGATCGCGTAGGAGACGTGGGTGTTGCCGTCGTAGATGGTGCTCACGAGGACGCCCCGCGGCTCGATGGTCGCGATGTGCTCGACGGTGACGCGCTTGCCGTCCTCCGTGCGCAGCGGGTCGATGACGACCCACGCGCTGCCCTCGCCGTCGACCTGATCGCGGGTGAGGAGGGTGAAGCCTGCGGCCTCCTGGTTCGCCTCCTCCACGAGGACGGCGATGTGGCGGGCGCGCGCCTTGCGGTGGCGCTCTGCGGTGTGGGTGAACTGGCTCGGGTTGGTGGTGGCGACGGTGATGAGGTCGGCGCGGGCTTCCTCGTCGTCCTCAAATTCGAGGATGATCGCGGCCTGGTCCAGGGTCAGCTCGTGCTCGTGCAGCGCGGTCCGCGCGACTGCGGACTCCTCGACCGCCAGTCCCGCTTTCACGGTCGCGGCCTTGGTGCCGGTGCGCTTGGCGATGCTCGCGGCCGACAGGCCCTCGAACGACAGCTGCGCCCACGCGGCGGTGCGGTCGGCGGTGGTGAGTTCGGCGCGCTGGTCGTTCTCGATGATCTGCTGCACGATCCGCTCGGCGGTCTTGTCGTCGCCCTCCACGACGTAGACAGGGATCGTCGCGAGGCCGATTTCACGGCTCGCGAGGGTCCGGCGCTGCCCCGCGCGGACGATGACGTTGCCGTGCTCGTCGCGGCGTCCGAGCACAGGCGACAGGATCCCGCTCTGACGGATGGAGTCGATGAACTCCTTGGTCAGCGGGGCGCTGGTGCGGACGTTCTGCTCGATCACGAGGGCGGTCGGGTCGATGTGCTCGATGGTCCCGGTTGCGGTGGTGTTCACGATGGTTTCTCCTCAATCAATGTGCGATCATTGAGGCGACGGGTCCCGTGGTTCTAGATCAACTACGGGGCTTTTGTCGTCTTCCTGATCGTTTTTCTTTGCCTCTCCGGCGGGATGAAATCAATTGAGTGGAGTCGGCGGAGTGCCGAGCATTTCGGGCGAAATAAGGGCGCTTGCGCCCGCGTCCGAAATGCTCGGCACGTAGCAGACGGAGCGAGATAGATTGAAACCGCGGAGAGGTGAAGAAAACGGGGAAACGGGCCGCGTAGCGGCTTCCCTTCGGCGGTGCTCCGTCACCGCTGCGCGGGCGGAGCTCGCGCCCCCGGAACGGGGATGCCGGGGAGTGTGAGGGGGTCGCCCCTCACGGGCCGGCCCGGAAGGCCGGCCCGCACCGCGCGGCTACCGGTCGGCGGGCTCGTAGCAGTTGGCGCAGTCGCACGGCCCGCCGGGGTTCTCCGTCCGCTCGACGGCCGCGATCTGCGCGGCCTGCTCCGCCGGGGAGAGCGCCTGCCACCCCTCATCCACCCGCCGGTTCGACTCGATGCGTGCCGCGCGCTCGTCCAGCGTCTCCGGGGTCGGGGTGAGGAAAGCGGCCAGGGCCGCGCCGGTGTCCTGCTTCTCGGCGGGGGTGAGGAACGCGATCAGCGCGGCGGCGTAGGCGGTGCCGTCGTCGGTGACCGGGAATCCGCCGGGGGCCCCTTCTCCGGGCAGGGTGAGCGTGTTGCGGATGTGCGCGAGGATCTCGGCGTCCGCGGCGGTCGCGTCGTCGTCGGACTCGGCGCGGCGGGTGTCGAGGATGAGGGCGAGCTGTTCGGCCGTGGCGCGGCCGGTGTCGGTGGGGGTCATGGTGTGGTCCTCTCAGCGGCTCATGAACGGGGCGACGCGGCGGATCGCTGCGCGGCGAGCGTGGGTGACGCAGTGGCGGAACGAGCCGCTGGTGATGCCGTGCAGCTCGTCGGAGTGCCACGCCTCCCAGACACCGGACTTGCGGCGGGTGACGAGCACGGAGGGCGTCGTCCTGGGGTCGGTGCCCACGACGCGGATGCTCACCGCGCGGGTGTTCGCGAGCGTGAGATAGGTCTTAGCCGTGGTCTGCAATTCGGTGGCGGTCTGCATGGTGTGGGTGCTCCCTCTGGCTGATCGTTTTTCTTTGCCTCTCCGGCGGGAAGAACCGTTTGAGTGGAGGCGGCGGAGTGACGCCCATTCCGGGCGAAATAAGGGAGCGCAGCGACCGCGTCCGGAATGGGTGGCGCGGAGCCGGTGGAGCGAAATAGGTTTGAACCGCGGAGAGGTGAAGAAAACGGGGAATCGGGCCGCGTAGCGGCCTCCCCTCGGCGGTGCTCCGTCACCGCTGCGCGGGCGGAGCTCGCGCCCCCGGAACGGGGATGCCGGGGAGTGTGAGGGGGTCGCCCCTCACGGGCCGGCCCGGAGGCCGGCCCTCGCCCGCTCAGCTCGCCGCGGCCGTCTCCGCGACAGCCTCGCGGGCCGCGCCGAGTTCCGCGGCGGTGCGGTGTCCTTGCACGTCGGCGTAGGCGACGGAGTAGGGGCGCGTCCCGGCGTTCCAGTCCAGCGCGACGGTCACGGTCTTGGGGTTTCCGCGGGTCACGACGCTCCACCCGTGCTTGTGCTTGATCGCGTCGCCCTTGGCGATCGTCTCGCGGCTGTAGATCGTGACCTGTCCGGCGGCGGCCTGCGCCTCGCGGACCTCCGACCAGTAGTCGCGCTGATCTTCGAGCTGCGCGCGCTCGGCGTGCAGCCGGTCGAGTCGGTCGCCGGTGGCGGGGGCGGTCGTCTCGATGTAGCCGCCGCCGAAGTTGTGCGAGCTGCCCTCGATCTTCCGCGTGTAGCCGCGAATGTCGGTATCGAGCCGGTCGATCCGGCGGGCAACCATTCCCGGCGCGTAGCGGGATTCGGTGGTGTGGGCGGCGACGTCGGCGCGGGCGCGGGCGCGGGTGGCCTCGCGGTCGGCCTCGACGCTGCGACCCATCGCGTTGTGGGCCTTCACGATCGCGTTACGGTGCCGCGTCTCGGAGTGGTGGCCGATCTTGATCGGCTCGCCACCCTCCGGGAGCCGATCGAACGCGCGGCGCGCGGCCGCGTCGGCGGTGTCGGCATCCGCTGCTCGCCGGTCGGCCTTCGCGTCGAGCGCGTCGACGCGGGCCGCCTGACGCTCGATGGTCGCCGCCTCCGCCTCGGCAGTCGGGCGGAACGTCTCTTCGGCCTCGATGGTGACCTCGTGTCCGGCGTCGCGCAGGGCGGTCGCGGCGCGGTTGATGGTCCACCACTTCGGCAGGCGGTCCCGGGACTGCGGGACGTACCAGGCGCCGATGGAGCGACCCCAGCGCCAGCCGGACGCCTTCAGGATCTCGGCGGTGCCGTCCCCGCGGCTGGTGCCCTCGATGAGGGTTCCGGCCTCGGGGGTGTGGGTGATGGTGAGCATGCTCTGTCTCCTTCTCGTCTCGGGGGTTCAGTCGTTGTCGCGGTAGTCGGCGGGCGTCTCGCTGCGGTCGTGCAGCGCGTACGCGGCCGGGAACAGGTCGAGCGCTCGCGCGACGTCGACCGGAACGACGACGTAGGCGCCGGAAGCCATGTAGCCGATCCGGCCCTCCCCCACGGGCTCGACGGGCTCGAAGTGCTGCAGCGTCACCCCGGCGACCGCTCCGCTGCGGGTGACCAGGTGCACGGCAGGGGTCTGCTCGGTCACCGGGTCGCGGCCACCGGCGCCGACGATGACCACCTGACGGGCGGTCCGGCTGATGCCCTCCGTCCCGGGTCCGTGGTACTCGCTCTTGATGACCTCGGTACGGGTGCCGCGCTGCTGAGTCATGGTGTGTCTCCCTCTGGCTGATCGTTTTTCTTTGCCTCTCCGGCGGGAAGAACCGTTTGAGTGGAGGCGGCGCAGTGACGCCGCTATCGGGCGAAATAAGCCCGCAGGGCGCGTCCGATAGCGGTGGCACGTAGCCGGTGGAGCGAAATAGGTTGAGACCGCGGAGAGGTGAAGAAAACGGGGAAACGGGCCGCGTAGCGGCCTCCTACCGGCGGTGCTCCGTCACCGCTGCGCGAGTGCAGCTCGCGCTCCCCGGAACGGGGAATGTCGGGGAGTGTGAGGGGGTCGCCCCTCACGGGCCGGCCCGAAGGCCGGCCCGCCGCCTCTCAGCTCTCGTCGTCGCTCTCGTCGTCGTCGGCGTCGAGGATCGCGGCGATGCGGTGCGCGGTGGTGAGTACCCGCGCGGCCGTCTCGCGGATCGTGTCGGCCTTGCAGTCGCTCCACGTCGCGACGTAGCCGACGCTGTAGGCGCTGGTGTCGAATCCGACGAGCCCGGCGACGACGAACGCGACGGACTCGGCTTCCGTCTCCATCAGCCCTCGGTGCTGCGCGTACTCCTCCAGGTCATCGACGTGACCCATCAGCACGTGCGCGGCCTCGTGGATCAGGGTCTTTGCGGCCTGCTCCGGCGACAGGCTGGAATCCACGACGACCGTGCGCTCCTCGGGGGCGGCGTAGCCGTTCGTTCCCTGCGGCAGCGGGCGGCGCTCGACCGTCCACCCCTCGGCCTCGAGAGAGGCCGTCAGCGGCGCAATGACGCCGTGATCGTGCTCCCCGGTGAGCAACTGCGCGATGTCGCGGGGATCCTCGGCGCCCTCCATCAGGTCGGTCTGCTCGATCGCGAACACGGACACGAGCGGGTAGTACGTCTGGACCTTCTGCCCCGTCTCGTCGGTGCTGGTCGTGGTGCCCTCCTCGGCCTCCTCGTCGGCGGCGATCTTCCGCTGAGCGAAGCCGAAAATCTTGATCGCCTTCTCGCCCTTGCGTACCTGGCGGCCCTTGGCCTGCCACGCGCGGAACCCGGCGACGGCGGAGGCGTCGGGGCGCTGAGCGAGGATCAGCAGCAGGTTGCCCAGGCTGTAGCGGTGGAACGAGGACGCGAACGAGAGGAACCGGCGCCACTGGTCGGAGTCGCGCAGCGCCTCGACCTGCTCGGCGATGCTCTCGTGCAGCGCGGCGGCCTGCTCGCGGCGCTCCTCCGGCGTGGTCCGCGGTGCGCGCTTCTTGGCGGCGGTCTTGCGGGCGGTGGTCGTGCTGGTCATGGCGATTCTCCCTGTGCGAGGATCGACGCGACGGGTCCCGTGGTTCTAGATCAACTACGGGGCTTTCGTCTTGTCTGATCGTTTTTTTGTGCCTCTCCGGCGGGAAGAACCGTTTGAGTGGAGGCGGCGGAGTGACGCCTATTCCGGGCGAAATAAGGGAGCCTGCGACCGCGCCCGGAATAGGTTGCACGGAGACGACGGAGCGAAATAGGTTTGTACCGCGGAGAGGAACAAAAAACCTCGAAGCAGTGCCGCGCAGCGGCTCCCGGTCGCCGCAGGCGATGTGCGCGAAGCGCACCCCGCGCCTCGAGCGGAACACCGGGGAGGGTGAGGGGCCGGCCCCTCACGGGACGGCACCGCCGGCCCTCCCCCGCCGAGAGCTGAGAGCCGCTGTCGGCGCCGGATGGGACGATGGAGGCATGTGGGAGCTGGCACACCGGACGCGCGCGGAATCGGCATCAACGGTGGTGCGCAGTAGCGCGGCGACGAGCGCCGCGGCGATCGTGGAAGTGCGCGCAGCGATCCCGGAGGATCACGTCATCCTCTACGTGCTCCGCGTCAAGAACTGAGCGGGCGCTCTACTCCGCGGCGCTGCGGCGGGGTGCGCGTTGGGTGGTTGTGGTGACGACGGCGGTCGCGCGGGTGAGGTTGGGGCCGATGGCGTCGGCTTCGAGGACGCGGCCGGTGCGGCGGTTCTCTCCTTCGCCCCAGGCGACGGTGCGCTCGTAGCCGACGACGATCACGGCGTCTCCCTTGTGGAGGGAGGCGAGGACGTGCTCGCCGAGTTCGAACTTCGCTTCCACGTAGTGCGTGGTCGGGGCGTCGTGCGGGGTCCACTCCCCCGCGCGGTATTCGCCGGTGTTCTCGATGACGCGCAGCTTCACGATCTGGACGCGGCCCGCCTGCACGGCCTCGGGGTCGGCGGCGAGGTTGCCGGTGATCGTCCTGGTGCTCATCTGTCGTCTCCTGCTCGTTCGGTTCGTGGGTCGTCCCGTCGACGTCGACGGGGATGCGCTTGGGGTGTTCTGCTCTGGTGCTTCGGTCTCGATACCCCAGGACGTGAGAGCGTCGCGTCGGGTGACCTCGACGGACGGCTCGGACAGCGCCCTGCGCTGTTCGAGCTCGGCGCGCGTCACGGCGTAGGCCGGGAGACGCCGCTCGTCGCCGTAGGCGAGGCGGTAGTACCGATCGGCCTCGTTCTCCGCCCAGTCGACCTCGCCCTGCCGGTCCGCGCGCCCGGCGAGATACCCTGCCCGGTACTCGTCGCTCTCGACGTTCGGGCCGGTCACGCTGCGTGCTTCTCGATGAGGTCCGGGCGGAAGCCCGACCAGTGGTCCTCGTCGCTCGCGACGACCACCGGGGCGGCGGAGTAGCCCAGCTCCTCCGTGACGTAGGCGAGCGCTGCGGGGTTCGTCGTGACGTCGACAGTCGTGTACTCGATGCCCTTCGCGTCGAGGGCTCGGTAGGTCGCGGTGCACTGCACGCACGAGGGCTTCGAGTAGACGGTCAGAGCCATGAGGAATCTTCCAGATAGAACTCCATGTGCGCTTCGAACTCCTCGCGCTTCTCCTCGGCGCAGTGCGCGTGGATCCACCACCCGGCCGCGTCGCGGTCACCGGCCTTGTCGAGCATCTGCGCGATCACGTTGACCTTCTCGCAGGAGAGAGTGGGCGAGACGGTCATCGCCACGCGGAAATTCGCGAGGGCCGCGGTGTAGGTAGCGCCCGCGGTGAGGAACGCGGTCACCGCCTCGTCGTAGGCGGCCGCAGCCGCGAGATAGATTGTCACGGCGTCGGCCTTCGGCTGCTCGGTCATCGCTTCGCTCCTTCCGGGGTGTGCGCGTCGCCCTCGTCGTCGTCGGTCGCGTGCTCCGCGATCCACAGGTCGGCGGCCTCGTCTCGTCCGAATGCTCGCAGGAGTCCGGCCAACGCGTCGACCTCGCAGCAGCTCATCCGGACGGCCAGATCGTCGGCGGTGTCCCCGTGGGAGAACACGGACACGAACTCGGCCACCGCCTCCGGGAGGGTCGGTGTCTGCGGTTCGGTGGTGGCGGTGTCGGTCATGGTGAAGTCCTCTCGTCGTCGGGTCCCGGGCGGTGGTCCTGCCCTGCCCCTCCCCCTCGTTTTTTTGCCGTGATTCTCAATCAGATTTGTCAAGCCAGCGGGGGTGGTCTGGCCGGATCGTTCTTCCTTCTCTCCCAGCGTTTTTTTGCCTGGAAGGCACGTAGTGCCGAGCAGGGTCGGAGGTGGGAGCGCAACCCGGAGGGCGGCGGAGGAGAGGTTGTCGGCGCGATGGGAGGGAGCGCAGCGACCGCGTGCCGAGAACCTCGGAGGAGCCGGCCGCGCAGCGGCTTGCGTGGACGCCGGAGGCCCGTACGCTGCCGAAGGCTTCCAGGCAAAAATTCGCGCAGCGCACGACACCGCGCCGGCCTGAGGTCGGCGTCCGCTTGTTCGCGATCTGATGCGCGGAATTGCGGCCGCTCGAAACGGTCCCGACGCTGGACGTCCTAGCGACCGCTCTGCAAGGCAGAGTACAGTTGCTCTACACCACAGAGTGATCGGAGCATCATGTCGCTGACTCGCACGCCCTTAGAAGAACGGGTCCGAGACGCGCGGCACGTGTCATCACTTCCGCTGATCGTCTCCGGCGTCGGAGTGGTAACAGCCGGACTGCTGCCCCTGGCCGGTTCGACGCTGTTCACCGTCGGCTTCCTGATTCCTGCCTTCACGAGCATCGCTCTCTGGATCGTGCTGAGGGCTACTGCTGCTCACGCAGGTGTGGGAATGGGGCGCGAGCGCATGGGGCCGATCGCGGCCGTCATCGCCGCAATCTCGATCTTGACGTTTCTGCCCACGATGTTCGCCGGTCCGGCCTTTCTTGTTGAGTTCGTCGGTCCGGCGTTTCTTGTCGGGGTGCTCCTGTTCGCGATCGGTTGGCGACTCGAAAATCGCAGCCAGTGGCTTGCTGGCCTCGGGGTGGCAGTAGTTTCCCCCTTCCTCTTCAACAGCTTCTTGCAGGACGCTGCCCCCGAGAGCGGGTTGATCCTGGGTGCTTCCTACGGTTCCACGCCTTTGTCAATCGATGGCGTCGTTCTCACGATCGCCGGCATCACCCTCGTCGTTCTGGGTATTACTGCTTTCCGGCAGGAGACGGGACGTGCCCGTGGCACCAGGCGCTGAGGAGTCGACCGACGACGAGTTCGCGTCCTTGGACGATGCCGTCCACCAACGAACGCGTCTTGCGATTTTGACCATCCTTCACGAGGCCGGCGAAGCCGACTTCCGGTTCCTGCGCACCACCCTCGACCTCACCGACGGCAACCTTGGACGACACCTCGAAGTCCTACTCAGGGCCGGTCACATCACCACACGACGGGGCTACGACGGCCGCCGAGCCAAGAACTGGGTCGCTCTCACTCCTCAGGGCACCGCCGCCCTCAGCATCGAAGTCGAAGCACTGCGCGCGATTGTCGCGCGCGTCGATCGCGCGCAGAATCCCTGACCAGGATTACCCCGCAGCGAGGTGGTTCACCACGAGTGACGGTTGCCGATGCCCTCCCACGGATTCCCGCCAGCACCGAGACCACGAGCCGCCGACCCATCTGCGATCGTCCCTGACGCGAACGCGGCGGGCTCTGCGCCTGTGGGGTGATAGCTGGTCTGGTCGCGGAAAATTGCCCAGATGACGTTGATGCGGCGTCGGGCGAGTGCGATCAGTGCCTGCTTGTGCGACTTGCCCTCGCCACGTTTTCGCTCGTAAAACGAGCGAGAGACCGGGCAGTTCCTCGACGCGATGAACGCCGCTTGGAAGCAGGCGTTCAACAGCCGCCGGTCGTAGCGCCGTGGCCGGTGGTGGTTGCCGGAGATCTTCCCGGAGTCGCGCGGCACGGGAGCGAGGCCCGCGAAGCTGGCCAGCCGGTCGGGCGTCTCGAATGCGGCGAGGTCAGTACCGGTTGCGGCGAGGAAGTCCGCGGCGAGCCTGCGCCCGAATCCGGGGAGCGACACGAGCAGATCCGCAGAACTGCTGTCCTGTAGAACGGCGTCGATCTCGGCCTCGAGCTCGGCGAGTTCGTCGCGGATGCGGAGCAGATCGCGGGCGGACCGGCTCACCAGCCGGGCCGCGGCATCCTCCCCCGCGACGACCGAGGTCTGCTCGCGCGCGGCTTCCACCGCCGTCTTAGCGACGGCCGCGGACTTCCAACAGCCCTGCCCCTTCAACCACGACGCCAGACGGCTCTCCCCCGTCCGCCTGATCGCGGACGGCGTCGCGTACCGGGTGAGCAGCACCAGAGGTCCCCTGGTCGTCGCGTAGTTGAACGCTCCCTCGAGTGACGGGAAGTAGTGGACCAGGATGGCGCGTAGCCGATTTACGGCGCGGGTGCGGTCGTGCACCAGGTCCTCGCGCCGGGCTGAGAGCAGGCGCAGCTCCGCGGTGACGTCGTCGGCCTGCCGCATCAGCGTCACGTCTCGTCGGGTCCGGGCCTGGTCGGCGATGATGACCGCGTCCTTCGCGTCCGTCTTTGCCTCGCCTCGGTAGGCGCCCGAGGCGTGATGAACGACCCGGCCCGAGATGTAGAACAGCGGCTGCGCGTGGGAGCTGAGCAGCGTCTGCAGCAGCCCCGTTCCGCCGTGGTTGAGGTCCGTCGCCCACGCGACGTCGGTGCCACCCGGCAAGGAGGCGACGTCGCCCATCAGGGTCAGGATCGCTGACTCTCGGTTCTTGAAGCGCTGCGAGAGCAGCTTGGTTCCGTTGCCGTCGATGACGACGCAGTGGTGTTCGGTCTTGCCGGCGTCGATACCGGCCCAGAGTTGGGGCACGCAGGGTCCTTCCGTTGAGGGGTGCGGTGCGCCGTGAACGACCGTGCCGGCATGTCCTTACGGGGCGATCTGGTCGCGTTTCTCAATGAGCGGTCCTGCCGTTGCGGGGTCCCGGGCGGCCAATCACGGCATGCCATCAGGCGGCTGAAGGCGGTCAGCCATACCCAGGACCCCTGGCGCGTTCCGGAGCCTACAACTGCCCCGCATCCACGGAAATAACGGTAAGGAAGGCGGTTCTCCGCCTTAGCAACCGGAGGGCGCAGTGCAACCCGGAGGGCGGCGGTGGAGAGAGTTTCGGCGCGATGTGAGGGAGCGCAGCGACCGCGTGCCGAAAGTCTCGGAGGAGCCGGTGGCGCAGCCACTTGAACGGAGCCCGTAGGTAGCTACGACCGCAGCGAAGCGGAGGGAGCCGCCGAAGGCTTCACGGCAAAGAAACGTGAGCCCAACGGGCGAACATCAGCGGCCGGCACAGCCGGCCGAACCTCTGGGCGGCGCTCCGTCGCTGCTGCGCGAGTGCAGCTCGCGCCCCGGAACGGGATACCGGGGAGCGTGAGGGGTTATCCCTCACGGGGCGGCAACGCCGACCCTCCCCCACCGTCGACCGCGACATGCTGACTTGTAAACATGCCTACAAGTCAGCACGTGCTGTGGGGACTCGAACCTCCGTCACCAGAGTTGCCGAGCCGTGGGTTCGAACAGCGCCGCCGCCACCGCGCAGGTCCCCCGGAAGATAGCGGCGCCGACGCGCAGTAGCTCGTGGGTCATCCGATCCCGCGTCTGCCGGCTGCTCCCAATCACGGGGTCACCGCGGATGGCGAGTGACGGCCTGGGAGGGCCGGACGGCCCGGTATGCATGTAGGGAAGTTGACTTGATTACATGCTTACTTGTCATCAGCTTTGCGTCCCTCGTACTGGGCGAGGAGGAGTTGAAAGGCTTCCGCAGCGAGCACCTGTACGGGGACGCCCTGCTCGGCCGCCAGGATCTTCACCGCTCGGATCGACTCCTGGGGGAGTCGAACGGAGAACACGGCGAGCTGGGTCGGCGGCACGAAGGTGCCTTCGCCCACCTGGGCTCTCTTCGGTCGAGCTGCGCGGCCCGCGGCCGCAAAGCGGTTCTCGCTCACTTGACGATTCCCTTCAACTCCGCGAGCACGTTTCGGTACTGGCCAGGATCGGTGATCGGCAGGCCGTACGCCATCGCGAGAGCCTGCGCCTGCGGGATCTCGCTCGTCAGGACGGGGACGCCGAACGGTTCGAGCGCGTCGCGGATCTGCCCAGCGGCGACCGTGCGCTTGACCACTCGGGTGAGGAGGGTGAAGGCCGGCGCGTCCGTGAGAGCTTGAACCTGCTCGATGAGGTTGACCGTCTCCGCGTACTGGGAGAAGTCGCCGCTGGTGGGTTGGATCGGGATCAGGATCAGGTCAGCGGCTCGAGCTGCTGACGTCGTGATACCCAGATCGCCCGGGGGAGTGTCGATGAGCACGTTCTGGTGGCTGCTGCTCAACCAGGGCTGCTTGTGGATCGTGTTGCGAGGCAGCCCGGTCGCGTCCCAACCGAGGGTGTTGGCCCAGTCGAGCGCGCTGCCCTGCGGGTCGCCGTCGACAATGAGCACGCTCTCCCCGGTTTCGCGAAGCGCTGCTGCGAGATGGATGACGGTCGAGGTCTTGCCCGACCCGCCTTTCAGGTTCACTACCGCTGTAATCATGTTGACAAGACTACCAGTCTGCATGCTGACATGTAAACATGCTGACGTACTGACTTGGGGGATGTGCGGTTACTGGGGCCGTCGCTCGACGGCGGACGCCCAGACCCACAGTCGGCGGCTGGCGTCGCGGTCCTGCCACTCGACCATGACGGCTCGGGCGGTCCAGGCGATGGCGTAACCCTCGACGCGAACGGGGTTGCCGGGGTAGCGGACCCAAGCCCAGACGGGCAGGGGAGTGGCGGCCCAGGTGGGCCGCTGCCGGGTCTTGTCTAGCTCGTCGTCGGTCAGGCCGATGGGGTGGCCGCGGCCGGCCGTCTCTTCGATGCGTCGATCGATCTGGGCGCCGACATGGCGCTCGTAGCGTCGGTTCGTTCCCACGCCGCCAGTAGAACATATGTTCGAACGCGCGTGCGGTCGACGTCATGCGGCGGTCGAGGACCACCAGAGCGAGCCGGGGGCGAGCATGCCGGTGCGTCCCCAGTGCAGCGCCTCGCGGTGATCGCCGCGGCCGGCGGCGTCGCGGGGGTAGAGCGGCCAGACGCGCTCGCCAGCGGTGCTGTCCTCGAACAGGGGTCGGCTCGACACGTGTCGGCGTCGCGGTCGTTGCCTGGGGGAGGAGGACCGGTGAGCGAGCTCGGCTTGCCACCAGGCCCAGACTTCGCGCTCGACGTCGTAGCGGTGCGCTCGATCCGTCAAGACTCCGTCGACACCGATCGCGCGAGCGGCGGCGGTTCGGAGGTCGCGCTTGGCCTGGGTCCAGCCGTTGGTGTGCTTGACGATCAGGCGGTGGGTGCGCAGGCGGGAGAGGGCTGTGGCGGCGGTGCGGGTGGTCACTCCCAGCAGTGTGGCGGCGGCGTCGACGGCGAGGGTTCCTTCTCGGCGCAGCAGCGCGTACGCCTTCCCTGCCAGGTGTCCGAGGCCGGCGCGGGTGAAGAGGTCGTGCCGAGTGTCCGTGAGGTCCGCCTCGAGCGTGGTGAGCAGCATGGTTCGTTCAGTGAAAAGCGGCCCGGGGGGGCGGGGGTTATTAGTGGTTGTGACCGGACCTTGCAGTGAGCCTGTGGAAAAGTGCTCGGACAGTCGCCATTCGCTGGCGTTCGATCCGTCAGCGCGGACGACGAGCTGCACGTAGCCGTCCTCGCGCAGGCTCCGCAGGGCGCTGGCGGCCGTGGTGCGTCCCAGGCCCGCCAGGAGGGCCAGGTCGCGGATGGACGCGGCGACGGTGCGCTTGCCGGTGTGCAGGGTGAGGTAGGCCAGGGCGGTGAGGATCGTCTTCTCCGACGTCGCTCGCTCGGTCCTGCCCCACCGGCCCGGGCTCACCCGGAACCGGTCGAGGAGGCCGCTGACGGCGCCGACGATGCTGCCCAGCTCCGCCAGGTCGCTCATTTCGCGCTCGGGCGGGAGAACGGCGTGCAGCGCCGCGTACTGGCGGGCCTTCTCCCACTGCCGCGCCAGTCGCTCCGCGGCCTCGTCGCGGGCGCGGGGCCGGCGGTGGCCGCGGCCGGTGTTCTTGGTCCGGTAGTGCTCCATCCCGGGCGCGCTTCGGGCGGCGTGCTCGACGTCGGTCAGGGACCAGCCGGCGTGAGCAGCGGAGAGCAGGCACATGAACGCGGTCCACGATGGATTCGCGCCGCCGCCGGCCGTGGCCATGTGGGCGGCGCCGGCAGCGCTCAGCGTCCGGTGCGTGTGGTGTGCGGTGGCGGTGGGTACTGGGGGAGTGGCGTCGACGCGCTGCGGCGGACGGGACGCTTCCAGCGCGACCGTGACGGCATCGATGGCGGCCGCGGTGACGTTCGTGTCCAGCAGCTCCTCTGCGCGGCCGCGGAGGACCCTCGAGAAGCTGCCGTCGCGGTGCGGGGAGAGCGGCGGCCGGGCGGCGCCGGTGCGCGGGTTGCGGAGCATCCCGTGGTCGAGGGTGCGGAAGTTTGCTCGAGCGGCGATCGCCAATCGGGCCACCTGCTCGGCTGGGGCGGCTTCCGCGAGAGCGACCCACAGGTGGCGACCTCCGGTGCCGGAGGACTGGCAGACGACGTGAGCGACCTGGTGCGCGTCGAGGACGGCGGAAAGCGCGTCGCAGTCGTCCGCGGCCTGCTCCATGAGGTCGGCGTCGACGCCGCGGGAGTCCTTGCCGTCGAAGTCGAAGCACAGCAGCCGGAACGCTCCGGCGTCGTCGGTGAGGTAGATCGCCCACGGGGCGGCCGGCGCGACGGGGGAGACGGGGAACGCGGCCGGATAGGCGTTCTCGTCCAGGCGCCCGTAGGCATCCGGGCGCATCGTGCGCACCGCGGCACGGGGGCTCAGTCGGCGCGTCAGTGCCCAGGGCGCCGAGAAGGAGTCAACTTCGGCATTTTGGGCGTGCGCAGACACAGCAATGTGGCTTACGATGAGGTCACTTCTCCTCCCTCGGGGGGGATGGATGAGGCCCGGCCTGAGAAACCGGTCCTGATCAACTGCTTCACACCTGTCGCCCTGGTAAGCCTTTGGTGTGAAGCGAGAGCTTCTAGGCCCGTCGCGTGAGCGGCGGGCCTAATGCGTTAAGTGGTGGTGATCGGCGGCTCCGATCGGGACGCGGTGACCCGCGGGAGCGCGCCGTACTTCGCGAGCAGCTCGCTGTAGAGCATGTCGACGTAGAGCGAGACGGTCACGCCGCTGGCGGCGGCAGCCTCGGAGACGGCATCACGGTTGGTGGGCAGCACGCGGGCGTTGAGTTGCACCGCCGCCGCTCCATCGTTCCGTCGTCTTCTTCCCATGCGGCTCATCATGGTGTGAGTGCTAGCAGTATTCGGGGAGTGGTGCGGCGTGTCGAGTGTCATGGTCGTGGTCGCTGTCCCCTCTGCCTGCATCCAACGTGGGTGAGGCTGCCCGCTGGTCTGCGGCACTCTCGACCTCTGACTAACGTAATCGATACTTCACCGTAGCCGTTAACACCTGTCAGCCGGCCGCGGGGCGAGCGATGCTGGCGATTGCGTTGGAGACGGCCGTCATGTGGCGGGCGCCATCCGAAGCGACCGTGTTGGTTAGGTAGGCCACGACGAGCTGCGTGTCCGGGTCGGCCCAGGCGACGCAGACGTTGGACCCGTTGTGTCCGAACGTTCGCGGGCCGGCTATCGATCCGAGCGGCGGGTAGAGG
The DNA here is from genome assembly GCF_002931535.1 of Rathayibacter sp. AY1C6. Classification (NCBI taxonomy): domain Bacteria; kingdom Bacillati; phylum Actinomycetota; class Actinomycetes; order Micrococcales; family Microbacteriaceae; genus Rathayibacter; species Rathayibacter sp. AY1C6. Next base: position 44,811 of record NZ_PSWC01000024.1, read on the forward strand.
TTGGGGGTGCGACCGCCGAGCTGGAATCCATGCGCCCAGAGGATCGGCGTGTGGGCGAAGCCGTCGACGTCGGCCTCGGTGGAGCTGGCGATCGTCGCCTGGGACAGGATCTCCGGTGAGACAACCTGCGTGTCATCGCGGCCCCGGCCATCGTTGAGCAGCATTTCGTAGAACCTGGCGACGTCGCGAGCGGTCGTTGAGATTCCGGCGCTCGGGATCACGGCCATGCGGACGGCACGGCTGTTCAAGGCCCCCATGGCGAGAGGTACGGAGCTGCGGATGGAGACGCATCGGGAGAGGTCGTGTTCAGCGACGCCCAGCATGGTGTTGGTGGCGCCGAGCGGAGTGAGCAGCACGTCGTTCATGACGTCGCGGAGAGGACGCCTGGTCACTCGTTGAATCACCTCGCCCAGGATGAAGCCGTAGGTGAACACCTGGTAGGAGGGAACGGTGCCCGGCACCGTCCTGAGGCGAGCGCTCTCGAGGTTACGGATCGAGCTGCGCCAGTCGGTCATCGCCAGGGCGTCCCCGATCAGTCCGCGCGAGGTCGAGAACCCCGCACGATGGTGGAGGACCTGGCGGAGAGTGATCGATCCTTTCCCGTGACGAGCGAACTCCGGCCAGTAGTAAGAGACTGCGGCGTCGATGTCGAGGAGCCCGTCTGCGGCCAACTGGTGCACGAGGATGCTCAGGTAGGGCTTGCTGACTGACCAGGACCAGAAGAGTCCATCGGGTGCGTACCCCTGGGAGTGGTCGAGAAGGACGTCACCGCCCCTGAGGACGACGAGCTGCGCGGACCCTCCTCGCTGACGAACGAGGTTGACCACGGGGGACAGCGACTGATTCACCCACACCCCCGGTTCTCGTGCCCGGAACTGGTCGGGGCCTGCTGAAACTAACAGTGCTCTCTACGAGCGGCTACCGTGGTCAGCATGGCTGCGAGAACAGGTAACGGCGCGTCCGAGTATTCGATGCGCGTTCACGCAGCGATCAAGACCTTGATGGCCAGAGCCGGTCTTTCGAACGTCGACTTCGCGACGCGCACGGGAATGACGCTGACCTACTTCTACGCGCGGATGCGCGGCGACGCGATGTTCGACACGAACGATCTGGAGCGCTTCGCGCAGGTTTTGGGAGTCAAGGTCGCCACCATCTTCACGATGGCGGAGGAGTTCGGCGAGCCCACCGCGGACGTTGACGAGGTGGTCGTGCTCACGAACGGTGTCGAGTTCGCCCGACGACTGAGCGTCCTCCTCCCGGCCGGCACGAGTGCGAGTGATGACGTCGCGGGGATCCCGGCGGCACGGCTGTCCGAGATGCTCGGCGCCACCGCGCGGTTCGGCGTGACTCGGAGCGAGCTCACTCGCCTCACCACTCACTTCCAGGTCCCTGAGGCGTTCTTGACGGAGCTGACGACCTCGGAGGACACCGCAATGATCGAAGCTGACCTCGAGCTGCGCCGAGCGCTCGCATCCAAGGGTGTCGAGCCGCTGGCGGCCCGGTCCCTCGGGGGAAACCTTTCCCCTGCTGCCATCCGCGGCATCGCCGCGTCGATCCGCGAGCTACGCGAATAGTGGCTGTATCTGGGAGGGGGAACTGTGGACGATCCGTGGCTCGTAACTGAGCAGATTCGCCAGACCGCCGAACGCGCCTTCAAGGAAATTTTCACTGAGAATTACCCCGGTGAACTGTCGACCGAAGAAGCCATCATCCGTCGCGCTCAAGAAGTGCTTGGTGCTGATATTGAGGTGTATCAGGGCGGAGACGAGTCGTGGGAGAACTATCTCGCCCTGACTCTTACCGAGACAATCGCCGCGCTGCTTCCTACCAAGTACATGATCCTCATCCGCAGCGACAAGAAAGCCTACTATCGGCTGTTCAATGTGTTCCACGAACTGGCTCACATCCTGTTGGGGCATCCTCCGAGTGAAGTCGAGCTCCCTCACGGTCTTAGCCTCGACAGCATGGGGCTGACGAGCGCAACGAACGCGGTACGTCACGCTAAGCAGTTTGTTTTCGATGGCGACGATTCCTCTCGGACGCATCGGATCCGCGAAGGCGAAGCTGAAGAATTCGCGCGTCTCATGGTGTCGCTCGTCATGTACCCGCGATACCGGTCGGGTGAGAGGAAGTTCGGCTAAGTGAGTCCGATCGAGAGCTTCTTCTTCACCGCCTCCTTCCTCGCCGTCACCGCCTACTTCTTGGGCTGGTTCATCGCCATCCTCGCCCGCCGACGTCCGCCGACGCGCCCATGGGTGGCAGCAGGCTTCGGGTCGGTGGGGCTGCTCGCACTGGGCGGCTTCCCGTGGCTGACGCTCGATGAGGCAGACAGCCTGTTCGGAGGAACGAACGTCTACTACTGCGTGATGCTCGTCGCCGCCTGCACGGCGATGTGGCTTCTCGTGGAGGCCGTGATCGACGTCGGCCGAGTGCGCCTCTGGTCGGTCGTCCTGCTCGTGGCGTGGATCGCGGCGTACGTGGCCGCGTTCATCGCGATCGACCGCCCGGCCACCTCGCCCAAGTTCTCGCATGAAGAAGTCGATCAGCTCCCGATGATTCTGTGCAGCGGGATCTACTTCCTCGGGCTGATGGTGCTGTTCGTGCGACTGATCGTGAAAGTCGCGAGGTTCCCCCGTCGCGCGTACTGGCCGTTCACTGTCGGCGGCGCGCTCATCATCGCCGGAGCCGCGGGCGAACTGGCCGGAATGCTGGTAGCGCGATACGTGCCCGACTCTGCCGCGACGACGAATGTCCTCTATCTCGCCTTCACCCCGGGATTCTTCGGTGGGATCCTGCTCTTCACCGCCGGCCTGTGCAGCTTCCCCGCTCGGCGTACGATTAGGGACGTCGCCGTCGACCTGAGCTCCCGAAAGCTCGTCACGATGCTGGCAGAGCGAGAAATCGCCGCCCCGCCCGTCTCATATGTGAGAGAAGGAACCGCGAGCGAGAAGAAGCTCGTGCGACTGATGACGCTACAGGTGCGCGTCACCGACGCGGTGATGGTCGGCGCAATGAAATTGAGCAACAACGAGAACGGTGTCGTTCGTCGCGCAGAGCGACTGATCGACGGTGAATTGCTAGCAGCAGGTATGGGATGGAACGAATGAACAAGTTGATCGTTGGAGCAGCAGCAGCAGGAGGCGTCGCCGTGGCCGGCGCTATCGGCTCGATCTTCGCCGCTCGCCAGGTCGTGCTTCCCGTCGATCCGCCTCAGATCCCGATCCTGCGCCAGGACGGGAAGACGATGACGCTGGCCGTTGACGGCAAGACCATCGCCCCCGGCATCCTCGGAATCTTCCGCACCGACCGCACGGGTCACGCGACACTCAGCCGCCCGATCCACACCGACCCGGTGACCGGTGCGACCACCCGGCGCATCGAATCGACCTGGGGCGCAAGCTTCGCCGGAGAGAAGGCCGTCATCTGCGAGGGCGACGTCTTCGCCGGACCGGAGGCGGTCGACCCTGACTTCGTGGAGGTCCTGGTCCCCGGGCCTCTAGGTGACTGCCCCGCCTGGCAGTTCGGGCCGGACGAGAACCCGGAGGGCACGTGGGCGATCCACGTGCACGGCATCCGCACCAAGCGGATCCACGCGCTGCGCAGCGTGCCGGCGATGACCGCGCTCGGCTACACGTCCCTCGTCGTCTCCTTCCGCGGCGACGGCGACGGCCCCGCGGTGCCTCACAGCGCGTCCATGCTCGGTCAGCGCGAGTGGGCCGACGTCGCCGCGGCGATCGACTACGCAGCCGCCCACGGCGCGCGGAAGATCGTCCTCATCGGCTGGTCCCTCGGTGGCGGTGTGGCGCTGCTCGCAGCGGAGCGCACGAGCCGCCGGGATCTGCTCTCCGGCCTCGTGCTCGTCGGGCCGGCGCTGAACTGGAAGACGGCGATCGAGCAAGGCGCCGTCGAGATGGGATTGCCTCGTCAGGTCGCGATCCTCGGCCTCGTGGGCCTGCGCAGCAAGCTCGCGAGCCGTCTCGTCGGTCTTCCGGAGCCGGTGGACTTCGACGCGCTGGACTGGGTGCGCGAGCCGCGAGCCGCCGCGCTGGGCTGCCCGATCCTCCTGTTCCACTCGGCCGGCGACACGACCTTGCCGATGGATGTCTCCCAGCGGTTCGCGAAGCTGAATGCGCCGGCCGTGGAAGTGGTCGAGACCGCAGCGACCGCCCACAACACGGAGTACAACGTCGACCCGGAGGTCTTCGACTCGACCATCGCTCGGTGGATTTCCGAGCACCAGTAACGAAACCGCTAGCACTGACATAGTGTTAACGCCATGGAAGCCCTTCCTGGCGTATCGCGAGCGGACCGTGCACTCACTGACGATGGCCGCACCGCTGATCGACGGTGGTCGGCCGTTGTCCACTTCTTCCACCTGGGCAACAGCCACCCCGTCGACTGCGCGTGCCAGCGGTGCGTGGCGACTCGCGAGCCGTCCATGGCCGATGAGGAGCTGGACGCGCGAACAGGGCTGGTGCGGCACTACCCGGTAGTGGAAATCGAGCAAGCCGCCGATGACGCGATCCTGCGGGCGGTGGCCTTGGAGACGTACTGGTTCGGCCGAGACGTCATCGCCGCCGGCTACGGGCTTCGCGCCGCGGAACGGTTCGAGGACGTCGCGGTGACCTCTCCTGACGGGGATCAGTTCGGCGTCGAAGGATGGCTCGCGGGGGATGCCTTCGAGCTCCAGTTCGCGACAGGGCTACGGGCGGTCGCGGACGAAAGCAAACTTCTGGCCCACAGATGCGTGGCGCTTCTTGAGCGCATCCCAGCAGGAACAGGGAACGCCGCGTGCGTCAGATAGCCCGCGGCGGCTCCGCGAGGTCGATCTGGCCCTTCTGATATGCCCGACTGACCTCGTGCAGGCGGTCGATCGCGTCCCAGTCGACCTTGTACGTCACGGTCTTGCGGTGTCGAACACCCGGCGCTGGCCTTCCAACGATCGCGCCAGCCTCCTCCAGGAGGTTGAGGTGACCGAAGAGGGTCACCTTGTTACGGGCCTCGGGAACCGCCTCAAGAATCTCCGACACCGTGGCCCCGTGAAGGCGCGCCGTCTCCTGCGACAGGAAGTGCAGCACGCGATTGCCGATTTCACTGGTCGTGGCACGCATGTGCATCACCTCCCTGGACGGCGGAGGGATCGGAGACGACATGAGTTCCATTGTGGCGCACTGGCCGTTTCCCCTTCACGCACGGGAGCCCGGTCGGCTTGAACCAAGCAAACTCATAAAGCTACCTAAGTTTACGTTACAGGAAACCAAAAAAACCTTATAGTGGTCGTAGCGCGCAACCGGGACGACCGGTTGCGGCACGAGCCGTAGGGGACACACATGAGGACGCCGAGTAAGGCAGCGCTGGTCGTCGCGTTCGCGCTCATCACCACCGGCTGCACCAGCTCGAGCACCGATGCCGCGTCACCCTCCACCGAGTCGGCAGCTCCCGAGACGCGCTCCGCTGAGGCACCGACCTCACCCGAGACGGCGCCGGCCGAGAGCACACCGCCGGCCGCCGCCGAACTCTCCGACGTGGAGCCGCAGCCGGAGCCGACTGTCGAGGGCGACACTGTGGCGATCGCGGTGGCAGCGACTACCGCCTTCTGCCGCCCCGCCCTGGACTACGACACCTGGATCGCTGAGCTGTACCCGTTCCTCAGCCAGCAGGCCGCGGTGGCCTACGAGACCGTCGACCCGGCCAACGTGCCCTGCACGACCCTCACCGGCGCAGCATCGGTCCGGGACGGGGACGGCGCCTTCACGATGCGCATCCTGGTTCCCACGGATGCGGGGGAGTACTCCGTGTACGTCCACCGCACCGTCGAGACCGGTCCATGGGCTGTCGAGCAGATCACCCCCCTGGCGTCGGAGTAGCCCGGTGGCGAAGGGGGGAATGGGGGTTCTCGCGGCGGTCCTGGCACCGCTTCTCGCGATCGCACTGCTGCTGTGGCTGCTGTTCTTCGGCGCCGCTGAGGACGCGGCCGCGGCGTGCCTGCCTGGCGGCGGGCCGGTGAACGTGTCCGCGATCCCCGCGGACGCGAAGGTCGGCGCCTACGGGCACGACCAGCTCGTGAACGCGGCACTCATCGTCAACGCGGGAGCCGCGAAGGGCCTCGGCGCCGATGGGCAGACCCTCGGCGTGCAGACGGCGATCGGGGAGTCCTCCTTGGTGAACATCAACTACGGGGACGGTGCTATCAACCCGGACGGGTCGGTCGCTGACTCGATCGGCCTGTTCCAGCAGCAGTCGAGCTGGGGCACCGTCGAGCAGCGCATGGACCCGACGACCTCGGCCGGCTTCTTCTACGACCGCCTCGTAGCCGTCGAGGGCTGGCAGTCGATGGAGCCCTCCATCGCGATCAACAAGGTCCAGCGCAACGCCGACCCGAACCACTACACGAAGTACCGCGCCGACGCCGTAGCGATCATGACCTACCTCAACAGCCTCGGCAGCAGCACGACCGCACCCACGACGTCGGCGGCGCCGGTGAGTGCCCCGTCGACGCCGATCGGCACTGCGCCCGCCTCCCCGGCGCCGGTCGGTGGATGCGTCGCCGTGTCCGGCGATGCGCAGGCTCTCGCAGCGAACCTCGTCGCGGCGATGGACGCAGGCAACCTGACCCTTCTCGAGGACCGGTACGCGCAGCAGATCCGCGACATGGCCGCGGGCACCCCGAAGGAGAACTGCGCGATCGACGTCCGCATTCTCCAGATCATCACGATCGCCCTGAACACGTTCGGGAAGATCGGCGTCTCCGACCTCAACCGCCAGTGCACGGGCTCGCTCCTGGGCGCCGGCACGGGTTCCTCGCACTGGATGAACGGCGGCGGCAACGCCGTGGACTTCTACAGCTTCGCCGGCACCGCCACGACCGGCTGCGACCCCAACGCCCTCCAGCTCCTTGACGTCCTGGACCCGCAGGTGCCGCAGGGCTCGCGTGCGGGCCAGATCCAGTGCCGGTCGAGCACCTATCAGCACATCACCCAGTTCGGTGACACCCCGAACCACCTGCACTTCGACGTCGCCTACGCCGACGGCCCCCTCACCACCGGATAACCGGACCCTTTCGACGTCGCGACCGCGGCGCCGATCACCCCGCACCACCCAACACAGAAAACGGAGCACACCATGTCTGCACTGCTCGCAGCAACGACCGACATCCTCACCACCGCGGGCGCGCTCGGCGCGGTCGTGCCGGACCCGGGCCCCGGCGGCATGCCCCCCGGATTCGAGGCCTTCACCACAGTCATGGGCTGGGCCAAGTGGGTCGGCCTCGGCGTCGCCGTCGTCGGCCTCATCATCCTCGGCGTCACCATGACCGTCTCCGCCCGCCGCGGCGAGGGCGGCGAAATCGGCGGCTGGCTCGGCCGGCTCCTCGTGGGTGTGATCGTCATCTCCGCCGCGTTCACGATCGTCGGGTTCCTGATGGGCGCGTAGCGTCCCCGGGAAACCGACACCACCAACAGAAAGGCAAGGGACGTCATGAACGACTCCGAACCGCGTAACCCGTTCACCAAGAAGGGCTTCATCGTCGGAGCCGTCATCGTCGGCGCACTCGCCCTCTCGGCCATCGTGCTCGGCGTGACGTCCCTCGGGACCGGGGGAGGCGGCACCACGACCGCCGCCCCCGGGACCCCCACCCCGACCTCCACCGTCTCGGCCGACGCCGAAAGCGTGTGCGGACTCTCCGGCTACGAGGAGAGCGGCACCCTCACCGCACCGCCGACGACGGAGTGGACCATCGTCGGCACCATGGCCGCTCCCAGCTCCGCTGAGGCCGGCCCCGGGGAGACCGACAGTGACGGGGTACGCACCTGCTACGCGCACACCGTCGAAGGCGCTCTCTTCGCTGTCTCGAACCTGTGGGCGATGGGCTCGGATGCTCGACTCGCGCCGCTCGCAGTGGAGCAGCTCACGGCACCGGGACCCGGCCGCGATGCCGCTATCGCCGCCGACACGCAGCAGAGCAACACCGGCACCAGCGTGCAGATCGCGGGATTCAAGGTGCTGTCCTACGACGGAGAGAACGCAACGATCGACACCGCATTCGAGCTGAACACGGGCTCGCTGATCAGCTTCCCGTCCGCGGTGAAGTGGATCGACGGCGACTGGAAGCTCGTCGTCACCGACGAAGGACAGCCGCCCTTCCGCCCCACCACGCTGCAGAACCTCGGCGGCTACATCGTCTGGGCGGGTGTCCAGTGATCGCAACCGCCACAACCGGCGGTGGAGAGGCATGCCTCCCCATCGACGTTCCCTGCTGGACCGGCGTCGCTGTCGGCAACGTCGTCTCGAAGGCGTCGAACGATGCCTTGCAGCAGTTCGTCAACAACATCTTGGAGGGCTACGGCAAGGCCATCGCCTCTCTCGGTACCGTCTGGATGAACGTCCCCTCCCCGGTCACGGTCGTGGACCAGGGCGGCGGCGTCAACGGTGGCGGCACTCCGCCGCTGCCGGAGGCGTTCGAGACGATTCTCGGCTACGTGACGTGGGTCTCTGCGGGCCTGGCAGTCATGTCCCTGATCGTTGCTGGCGTGATGATGGCGAGCCGTCGCCGGCACGGCGACGGTGAAGCTCACATGGGCCGCATCGGCGTCATCCTCTTGGCCGTACTGCTCCTCTCCTCCGCGTCGGCGCTCGTGACCGGGTTCCTGCCGCTGGCGATGCACCTGAACGAGTCCTCGAGCGTCGTCGGCTGGGTGCAGGGGCAGTTGCAGTGGTACACCGGCGGACTCGCGATCCTCGCGATCCTCGTCGCCGCCGCCCGGATGGTGTGGACGCAACGCGCGATGCCGCTGCGCGAGCTCGCCGGCTCCGTGCTGACTCTGATCGCCGTGGCCGGCGCAGGGCTGGTCGTCATCCGCCTGGCGACCCAGGCGGGCGATGCGTTCTCGATCTGGATCCTCAACAACTCGACCGACTGCGACGTGTCCCAGCAGGGCGAGAGCAACTGCTTCGGCACCAACGTCTTCGCGATGATCAGCCTCACTGCGACCTCCGGCATCGGCCTGATCGGTCTCTTCCTGCTGGGCATGCTCGCCGTGTTCATGACCTACGTGCAGATCGCGCTGATGGTGTTCCGCGGCGCGATGCTCGTCGTCCTCGCCGGCATCTTCCCGCTCGCCGCGTCGTTCACGAACACCGAGATGGGTCGGCAGTGGTTCAAGAAGGCGATGGCCTGGACTATCGCCTTCATCCTCTACAAGCCCGCCGCGGCGATCGTCTACGCGATCGCCTTCCGGATGACCGGCACCGACCTGTTCAAGTCGGACGGCACCGGGCTCTTCCAGATCGTCACCGGCCTGGCCCTGATGCTCATCGCTCTCGTGGCTCTGCCTGCGCTGATGCGCTTCCTCGTCCCGGCCGTCTCCTCGGTCGGCGGCGGAGGCGCGGCAGGTCTGCTCCTGGGCGCTGCGGCAGTCTCGGCCGCTGGTGACGTCGCGACGGGTGCGATCCGCGCGAGCAGCAACGGAGGCGGCGGCGGCGGGAACGGCGGCGGTGGAGGCGGCAACAGTTCGTCCACGGACGGACCGTCCGGCAGCACGTCGACGCCGGGCTCGCCGACGTCGTCGCCGGCCGCTGACCCGTCTGGGTCGGCGTCGACGGCCGGCAGCGGCGCAGGTGCTGGTGCCGGAAGCGCGGCGACCAGCGGCGCGGGAGCCGCTGCGTCGAGCGGCGCCGGGGCCGGGGCAGCCGCGAGCGGCGCCGCGGCCGCGGCCGGATCGATCGGCGCCGGTATCGCCGTCGCAACGAAGGCCGCGGAGGGCGCGAAGCACGCCGCGCAGGCCGTGAAGGCCGGCACCGACGAGGCGACCGGCAGCAACGAGAGCGGGAGCTAACCCATGACCAGCACAGCAACCGATCCGATCAAGGCCCGCACCTACGGCAACTGGCGAAAGCCTCAGACCGCCGGCCTCGGCGGGCTGGGACAGCTCGCCACCCTCGTGATGTTCGTGGGCATCGTCGCCTCGATCATCGCGTCCATGTTCTCCGGCCTAGGTCCCGCACTCATCGTCGCCGCCATCTTCGGCGGCATCCTCCTGACCGTCTCGGTCAAGGACAAGCACGGGCAGAGCGCCCTCGGAAGGATGGTGGTCCGCGTGAACTGGTGGCGTACCAAGAGCAAGGGAGCAAACATCTACCGCTCCGGCCCGATCGGCCGCGCGAAGTGGGGCACCTTCCAGCTCCCAGGCCTGGCCGCGCCCTCGCAGCTCACCGAGCACGAGGACTCCCACGGTCGCCGGTTCGCTCTGATCAGCACCCCGATGACGAAGCACTTCACCGTCGTGCTGGCGACGGAGCCGGACGGCGCCGCGCTGGTGGATCAGGAGCAGATCAACAACCAGGTCGCGGAATACGGCATCTGGCTCGCCAACCTCGGAGACGAGCCCGGCATCGAAGCCGCGTCGGTCACCGTCGAGACGGCGCCCGACACGGGCACGCGCTTGCGCGGTGAGGTCGAGGGGTCGATGGACCCGGACGCGCCGCTGTTCGCGCGAGCGATGCTCCAGGAGGTCGTTGAGACCTACCCGGTCGGGTCGGCCACGATCCACGCCTACATCGCGCTCACGTTCACGGCGACCGCGCGGATCAACGGGAAGCGCCGCAATGCCAAGGAGGTCGCCGCGGACCTCTCCGCCCGCATCCCCGGCCTGACGTCTTCTCTCGCGGCGACGGGGGCGGGCGCGGCGCGGCCCCTGAGCGCGCAGGAGTTGTGCGAAGTCATCCGCACCGCGTACGACCCCGCCGCGGCGCTCCTGATCGATCAGGCGCGCGCAGAGGGCGAGACGGCGGACCTGTCCTGGACCGACGTCGGCCCTGCGGGTGCCGAAGCGCACTGGGACTCCTACCGTCACGACGGAGCGGTGTCGACGTCGTGGACCATGACCGCGCCCCCGCGCGGCGTCGTCCAGTCGAACATCCTCGCTCGCCTGCTCGCGCCGCACCGTGACATCGCCCGTAAGCGCGTCACCCTGCTCTACCGGCCCATCGATCCCGCCCGCGCCGCAGCGCTCGTGGAGGCGGACCTGAACGCCGCCCAGTTCAACTCCTCCGCGTCCACCAAGCCCACGGCCCGCTCGACGCTCTCGACCCGCTCGGCGCAGGCCACGGCCGCGGAGGAAGCCTCCGGCGCCGGGCTGATGAACTTCGGCCTGATCGTCACCGCGACCACGCTGCAGCGTGGTCAGGAGCCCGAAGCGCGCGCCGCGATCGACTCCCTCACCTCGGCCGCCCGCCTGCGGATGCGGCCGGCGTTCGGCTCGCAGGACTCCGCCTTCGCCGCCGCGCTCCCGCTGGGGCTGGTCCTGCCTCGGCACCTGCGCATTCCCAACGAGATGCGGGAAATCCTGTGACGCACCCCGCCACCACCAGGACGGCACTGGACACACGTCCGGTGCCGTCCCGGGTTAACCCTCAGCCCTCACCCGTCTTTGTCGCCGTTCCGACCCTTCTTGGAGGCCCCCAGTGAGCAGCACCACCAAGTTCTTCTCCCGCCACCGCGACACCGAGCCCGTCGACGTCCCCGCCGACGTCGACGGGGACGAGCTGCCGACCGGTGCCGTCGACGTCGACCAGAGCGAAGAGGCCGGCGACGTCGACGCGCTCGACTCCGCCACGCCCACGGGCGCGGTCGGAGCCCCGACGACGGCGCAGGCCGCGGCGACGTCGACGGACGCTCGCGCCCGTTCACGCCGCGTGCGGAAGGCTGAGGAGGAGGCCGCCGCAGCTCGCGCCGCCAGCTCTCCTCTCGCCCGCGAGAAGCCCTCGAAGCGGTCGCGGAAGAAGCGGGCGATCCCGCACCAGGGCGGCAGACAGAACATTGAGAAGGAGTCGGCGCCGAAGCGCCCGATGCGGCCGACGTCGACGGGATGGCTCGGCCGCGGCGGCGGACAGGCCGTCTCGATTCAGCCCGCCGATGAGTTCCGCGCAACGACCGTTCAGGTGTGCGGGCTGTACCCGTTCTCGGTCGGAACGGGCACGCCCATGATCGGCGTGCCGCTGGGGAAGAACCTCACCACCGGGGCCTCCGTGTTGTGCGACCCGATCAGCTGGTTCCAGCGGGCGCAGCTCATCTCCAACCCGTCGATGTTCGTCCTCGGCAAGCCGGGTCTGGGAAAGTCCTCGCTGACCCGCCGCATGGCGACCGGGCTCGCCGGGTACGGCACGATTCCGCTGGTCCTCGGGGATTTGAAGCCTGACTACGTGGATCTGATCCGCGCGATGGAGGGACAGGTCATCACCCTCGGCCGTGACCGCGGCTACCTGAACATCCTCGACCCCGGCGAGGCGACCAGCGCGGCGAAGCGCCTGCGCGACGACGCCGACCAGGCGCTCGAGCAAGCCGCGGAGCTCGACGCGCGCGGCGGCGACTCCAAGGAGCTGCGCCTGCGTGCGGTGAAGGCGCAGCGCCTCGCTGCTCAGGTGCTCGCGGACGCTCACGGCCGCCGGCACACGATGATCGCAGCGCTCCTGACGATCCTCCGCTCTCAGCCGCCCACGGACCGGGAGGAGACGATCATCGACCGGGCGCTCAAGTACCTGGACGAGCACCACGAGGGCATCCCCGTCCTCGCGGACCTGCTCGCCGTGATCCAGGCCGCGCCGGACGAGATTCGACAGGTCGCGCTCGACCGCAACGACCTCAAGCGGTACAAGGAAATCACCGAGAACCTCGAAGCG
>NZ_PSWC01000025.1:0-53427 GCF_002931535.1 Rathayibacter sp. AY1C6
TGACGACGAAGGAGGAATCCGCCCGATCGAGCACCGCCCAGCTCACCGCCGAATCGCGTTCCAGCGATTCGCCGTAGCGGTACGCTCCCCGCTCCACGAAACGCCCCACCTCGTACAGCCGACCGCGGAGCGGATGACGACGAAGGAGGAATCCGCCCGATCGAGCACCGCCCAGCTCACCGCCGAATCGCGTTCCAGCGATTCGCCGTAGCGGTACGCTCCCCGCTCCACGACACGCCCCCACCTCGTACAGCCGACCGCGGAGCGGATGACGACGAAGGAGGAATCCGCTCAGTCGAGCAGCAGCGCCGGTTCCTCCAGCACGCTGGCGACGTCGGCGACGAAGCGGCTGACCACGTCGCCGTCGACGACGCGGTGGTCGAAGGAGCCGCCGACCGTGGTGACGAAGCGGGGGCGGACCTCGCCGTCGACGACCCAGGGCTTCTGCTTGATCGTGCCGAGGGCGATGATCGCGACTTCGCCGGGGTTCAGGATCGGGGTGCCCGTGTCCATCCCGAAGACGCCGATGTTGGTGATGGTGATGGTGCCGTTCTGCATGTCGGCGGCGGTGGTCTTGCCGTCGCGGGCGTCGAGGGTGAGCTTCTCGAGGGCCTGGGCCAGTTCGAGGAGGCTCATCGACTGGGCGTCCTTGACGTTGGGGACGAGCAGTCCGCGCGGGGTGGCCGCGGCGATGCCGAGGTTGACGTAGTGGCGGACGACGATCTCGGTGTCGGTCCAGGCGGAGTTGACGGTGGGGTTGCGGCGGACGGCCCAGATGATGGCCTTGGCCATGATGAGCAGCGGCGAGACCTTGACGCCGGCGAAGTCGGGCGAGTTCTTGAGGCGCTTGACGAACTCCATGGTGCGGGTCGCGTCGACGTCGACGAAGACGCTGACGTGGGGCGCGGTGAACGCGCTCGTCGACATCGCGGCGGCGATCGCCTTGCGGACGCCGCGCACGGGGATCCGCTCCTCGCGGTCGTCGCCCCAGGCGGGGGTCTGGATGTTGCGGAAGACGCTGGCCTGGGAGGCGTGGCGGATGACGTCGTCGCGGGTGACCTCGCCGGCGAGGCCGGTGGCCTGCACCTCGAGGAGGTCGACGTCGAGGTCCTTCGCGAGCTTGCGGATCGGCGGCTTCGCGATGACGGGGAGCGCGGCGGCGGCCGGCACGGAGGCGGGCCGGGCCGGGGCCGTCGGGCGGGCGGCGGGCGCGGCGGCCGAGGCGGTGGCGCCCGGTCGGCGGCGGCGGGTCTGGACGTGTCCGCCGGCGGTGCCGTAGCCGACGAGCGCGGCTCCAGAGCCCTCGCCCGGCTCGGTGGTGGAGGGCGAGGGCGTCGCTCAGGCGGGCGGCGACGCGGGCGCCGCGGACGCTGGTGCCCTGGGGGTCCAGCGGCGGGCTGACGACGGCGGCGCCGAGGCGACCGGGAGCGGAGAGGACGAGGGCGCCCGAGACGCTCGACTTGGCGGGGACGCCGACCGCGCGCATCCAGCGGCCCGAGCCGTCGTAGACGCCGCACGTCGCCATGACCGCGACCACGTCGCGGGCGACCGAGGCCGGCACGACCCGCTCGCCGGTCCCCGGGTGCACGCCGCCGAACGCGAGCGTCGCGCCCATCGCGGCCAGGTCGCGGACGTCGACCAGCACGGCGCACGCCCGGGCGTACGCGGAGACGGCGTCGTCGGCGCTGCGGTGCAGGGTGCCCTCCGCGCGCATCAGGTGCGCGAGGGCGTGGTTCCGGTCGCCGAGGAGGTGCTCGTCGGCGGCGACGCTCTCGTCGACGGAGAGCGGGCGGCCGGCGAAGGCGGAGAGGCCGCGGAGGATCCGCTCGCTCCGGCCGTCGGCGTCGCCGCCGTCGACCAGGGCGGCGGTCAGCAGCGCTCCCGCGTTGACCATCGGGTTCGGCGGGCGCCCGGTGCCGCTCTCGAGCTTGAGGGCGTCGAAGGCCTCGCCGGTGGGCTCGGTGCCGACGCGGTCGAGCGCGTCACCGCCGGTGTCGAGGAGCGCGAGCGCGAACAGGAACGGCTTCACGGCCGACTGGATGCTGAACCGCGACTCCGCGTCGGCGCTCGCGCGGACGGACCCGTCGGGCAGGACGAGCGCGATCGCGCACAGACCCGGGTCGGCGTCCGCGAGCGCGGGGATGCTGTCGTCGACCTCGCCCCCGTCGTCCGGCAGCACCTCCCGGCGCAGCGCCTCGAGGTCGAAGGCCAGGGGATCGGGGAGGGGGCTCATCCGTCCACTCTGTCAGGGCGGGGAGCCCGTCGCGTCCCGGGCCTCAGACGAGCCCGAACTCCGCGTCCAGCGCGTCCAGCTCCGCGGCGAACGACGCGCGCAGACTCTCCTTCTCGGCGGCGGGCAGCCAGGAGGCCTCCGCTCCGGTGAGCGCCATCTCGCGCAGCTGACCGGCGGTCGCGCCGATCGGGCCGGCGGCGAGGCGGTACTCGTCGGCGAGCGTGGTCGGGAACATCCCGGGATCGTCGGAGCACGGTACGACCCGCAGTCCCGCGTCCAGCATCGCCCGGATGGACGCGCGCCGCCAGGGCCGCCAGGAGCGGCGCGAGGTCGTCGAGGCGACGGTGAACACCACGCCCTGCTCGCGGACGCGCTCGACGACGGCGGGGTCCTCGAGGACGAAGTAGCCGTGGTCGATCCGGTCGCAGCCCAGCAGATCGAGGCAGGTCGTCGTGTTGGCCGCGGTCGGGGCGTGCTCGGAGGAGTGGGCGGTCCGGCCCAGGCCGGCCTCCCCGGCGAGGCGGTAGGCGTCGGCGAAGCGCTCGGGCGGACCCGCCGTCTCGAGGTTGTCGAGCCCGATCCCCGCCACGTACTCGTGGGGGTGGCGGACGACCTCGCGGACCAGCTCGAGCGCCTCCTCCCCGCTGCGGCCCGCGGCCTGAGCCGGGACGGTTCCCGACGGGACCCGCGGGTCCGCGCGGCTCCGGGAGGCCGGACGCGGTCCCGCGGGTGGGGCGCCGCTACGCCGTGAGCGCGACCGCCGTCCACGAGACGGGCGGGAGGGTCAGCGTCAGCACGCCGTCCTCGAGCGTCGCCGGGGCCTCGCGCAGGCGCACGCGGTCCTGGTCGTCACGCGTGTTCTTCGCGTAGGGGTCCTCGTCGAACAGGGCCACCGCCTCCGCGATGCTCGAGACTCCGAGGCCGCTGACGTCGACGGTGACCTCGATCGGCTCCGTCTGCGAGCGGTTCACCAGGAAGACGGCCGCGCGGCCCTCGTCGACGGTGGCGACGGAGTCGATGAGCGGAGCGTCGCCGTGACGGGCGGTCGAGTAGGTCCCCGCGTCGATCCGGGGGCGCAGCACCGAGCCGGAGGCCAGGCGCGCGGTGGTCGAGAACGGGAAGAACGTGGTCTGGCGCCACGCGGCTCCGCCCGGCTCGGTCATGATCGGCGCGATCACGTTGACGAGCTGCGCGAGGGAGGCGGAGGTGACCCGGTCGGAGTTCTTCAGCAGCGTGATCATCAGGTTGCCGAGGACGACGGCGTCGGCGACGGAGTAGACGTCCTCGAGCAGGCGCGGGGCGTAGGCCCACTCGCGGGTGCTCTGGTCGCCCTCGGCGTCGGCCTTCTCCTTCGCCTGCCACTCCTCGAGGTACCAGACGTTCCACTCGTCGAAGGAGAGCTTGATGTCCTTCGTCTTCTTGAGCTTGAACTTCACGTGGTCCACGGTCGCCGCGACGGTGGCGATGAAGTACTCCATGTCGAGGGAGGAGGCGAGGAAGGAGCCGAGGTCTCCGTCGTACTCCTGGTAGTAGGCGTGGCACGAGACGTACTCGACGTCGTCGTACGCGTGCTCGAGGACCACGCGCTCCCACTCGCCGAAGGTCGGCATCGACGAGCTCGACGAGCCGCAGACGACCAGCTCGAGCGAGGGGTCGGCGATCTTGAGGGCCTTGGCGGTGCGGGAGGCGAGCTTGCCGTAGTCGTCAGCGCTCATGTGGCCGACCTGCCAGGGGCCGTCCATCTCGTTCCCGAGGCACCACATGCGGATGTCGTAGGGCTCGGTCCCGCCGTTGGCGATGCGCTGGTCGGCGAGAGCGGTGCCGGCCGGTCCGTTGGCGTACTCGAGGACGTCGAGCGCCTCGAGGACGCCGCGGGTGCCGAGGTTGACGGCGTACATGATCTCGCTGCCGGTCAGCTCCGCCCACTTCGCGAAATCGTCCAGCCCGACCTCGTTGGTCTCGAGCGAGTGCCAGGCCAGGTCGCGGCGGCGGGGGCGCTCGGAGCGCGGGCCGACGCCGTCCTCCCAGCGGTAGCCCGAGACGAAGTTGCCGCCGGGGTAGCGGATCGTCGTGGTGCCCAGCTCCTTGACCAGCTCGACCACGTCGAGGCGGAACCCGTCCTCGTTCGAGGCGGGGTGGCCGGGCTCGTAGATGCCGTCGTACACGCAGCGGCCGAGGTGCTCGACGAACGAGCCGAAGAGGCGCGGAGTGACGGGGGCGACGACCGCGGCGGGGTCGAGGCTGATGCGCGCGGTGGCGGCGGGGGCGTCGGTCATGAGGGCCTTTCGGGCTTCGGGCTCCCGCAGCGGGCTCGGCGGCGAGCGGTCTTTCTAACGTTGTACACGATGGTCCGCCCCGGCTCGGCCGCTGTCAAGAGCGGCACGGGCCCCTCCTGCCTCGCTGCTCGCCGCTGCCGACGGCGGCAGACCTCTTCGGGCGTCGCGTCTCCCCGCCGCCGCTCAGCGCACCTGTGCTCGACTGGGCGGGTGCCCTCCTCCGATGCCGTCACCGACGCCTGCTCCGAGCTCGCCGACCGCGCCGACGCCCTCGCGGCGTCGCATCCCCGCCCGCGGGCGTTCCTCGCGGCCGTCGCGAAGGACGTCGCCGGCATCCGCAGTGCCCCGCTCGGCGCCCTCGACCTGGCGCACGGCGGCCGCAACCGGGTCCGGGGGAAGGGCTTCCGCCGCCCCTACGACGACGGCACCCGCGGCCAGGCCCGCCACTTCGCCGGCGTCGCGGGCGCCACGCTGTACCTCGGCGGCCCGCTCGCGCACCTGTTCCTCCGCACCGTCGGCGGCGACGTCCGCGGCTCGGCCGACGACCGGCTGACGACGCGGGCCGTGGAGTGGAGCCGGCTCCTCCGCTGCGGCGAGCTGGCCGTCGCGGACGCGGGAGCGTGGATCCGCCGCGAGATCTGCGGCAGCGGGACCTGCGCCTAGGCCCCGGCCGACGCCCGTCCGACGGCCGGGTCCTCCGCGATCGGCCGGCCCGCGGTCGACTCCCGGGCGACCACGGTGAACGCCGCCTCGTAAAGCGTCCCGGGGCCGGTGCGGGTGCCCTCGATCCGGGCCTGCAGCACCTCGACCGCGGTGCGCGCGATCTCGTCGCGCCCCGAGTCCACGGTGGAGAGGCTGGGGGAGGAGTAGCCCGCCTCGTCGATGTCGTCGAAGCCGATCACCGCCACCTCCTCGGGCACGCGGACCCCCGCCTCCTGGAGCGCGCGGACCGCGCCGAGCGCGAGGGTGTCGTTGAGTGCGAACACGGCGTCGAAGTCGAGCCCGGAGGCGAGCACGCGGCGCATCGCCTCGGCGCCGCCGGAGCGCCGCCACGGGCCCGAGACGCCGATCATCCGCTCGTCGTAGGCGATGCCGGCCTCGGCGAGCGCGGCGCGGTAGCCCTCGAGGCGGAGCGACGCCGAGCTGACGGCGGCGTCGGGGTGGGTCCCGAGCGCCACGATCCGGCGCCTTCCGGAGGCGAGCAGGTGCGCGGTGGCCGCGTGCGCCGCCGCGGTGTTCTGCATGGTGACGTGGTCGACCAGCCCGGTGAAGATCCGCTCGCCGAGCAGCACCAGGGGGAAGCCGACCGCGAGCGCGTCCTCGTCGGCGAGGCCCAGCGGGCTGAAGAGCAGGCCGTCGGTGAGCTGCCGGCGCTCGCTCGCCAGGACGCTCCGCTCGCGCTCGGGGTCGCCGCCGGTCTGCTCGATCAGCACCGTCAGGCCGCGCTCGTCGGCGGCGCGCATCACGCTGTCGGCGAGCTCGGCGAAGTAGGGGAGGCTCAGCTCCGGCAGGGCGAGGCCGATCACGCCGGTGCGGCCGCGGCGCAGGCTCCGCGCGGAGAGGTTGGGGCGGTAGCCCAGTTGCGCGATGGCCGCCTGCACCCGGGAGCGGGTGGCCGGGCGCACGTGCGGATAATCGTTGATCACGTTCGAGACGGTCTTGATCGAGACGTCGGCGGCGCGGGCGACGTCGTGCAGCGTGACGGCCACGGTCCTCCCTCCGCTCGGCCCTCACGCTACCCCGGGGCTCCGCTCCGGCCTGTCGCGGATCGACGCCGGGGCGGCGTGCGGGCGGGGCGCGCCGCCGGAGCAGGACGCGCCCCGCGGCCGATCAGGTGTACCAGCTGGGCTCGGGGACGGTGTCGAGCAGGGCGAAGACGCCGACCTCGCGGCGCTTGTAGGGCAGCGGATCGTGCAGGGAGTGGGTGCGGAGGTTCCGCCAGTAGAGGTCGAGTCCGACCGAGCTCGCGGAGGCGCGGGCGCCGGTCAGCTCGAAGACGCGGGTCGCCGTCGCGAGGCCGTCCTCCACGATCCGCGCCTTGGCCGCGGCGATCCGCACGGCGATCTCGCCGCGGCGCCGAGGCGTCAGCTCCTCGCGCGGAGCGTGCAGCGCGGCCGAGAGCGCGGCCCCCGTCGCGTCGATCAGCGCCTCGTCGGCCCAGAGCCGGGACTGCAGGTCGCCGTATCCCTCGAGCACGTACCACTCGTCGCCGGCGCGCTCCTTGTCGTCGCCGCCGTACGGCCAGGCCCGGGTGCGCTCGCGGGTGTACTGCGCCGCGCGCTCGAGAGCTCCCTGCGCGATGCCGAGGTAGAACTCGGCGAAGACCTGCTGGATGACGGGCACGTTGAGGGTGTTGTAGACGAGCGGACGGTAGACCCTGTCGACGAAGCCGGCCGCGGCCGCCCACGGCACGCGGACGCCGCGGATCTCGACGGAGCCGGACTCGGTGAGCCGCTGGCCGAGGCTGTCCCAGTCGCGGCCGAAGACGATCCCCTCCTGATCGGTGGGGACGATCGCGAAGAGGTGGGTGTCCGTCCCCTCGAGCACCCCCTCGAGCACGGTCAGGTCGCTGACCACGCCGCCGGTCGAGAACGACTTGCGGCCGGTGAAGACCAGCTCGTCGCCCTCCTCCCGCACGGTGAGGTCGGAGTCGCGCGGGTTCACCGCGCCTCCGTAGAGGAGGTCCCCCTCGGTCGCGAGCTGCTCGACCGCGATGATCTGCTCAGGGGTCCCCACGAGGCGGGCCGCCCAGGCCCAGAGGTAGTGGTAGCCGAGCAGCTGGCCGATCGAGCCGTCGCCGCGCGCGACGGTGCGGACGACGCGGAGGGCGGTGGTCCACTCCTGGGCACCGCCGCCGTGCTCGGCGGGCCCGAGCAGCGTGACGAGGCCGGCCGCCTTGAGCAGGGCGACCTCGGCGAAGGGGGCGGCGCCGGCGCGGTCGCGCTCGAGGGCGTCGGTCGCGAGCACGGCGGCGACCTCCTCGGCGCGGACGAGCCAGGCGTCAGGGGAGTCGGGCCGGGGTGCGGCCGACCAGTGCTCGGCGGCGGCGTCGATCGTCGTCGCGGCGTCGGCGCCGGCGGTCGTGGGTGCGGTGGTGGTCACGGTGTCCTCGTCTCGTCGGGGGCGGTGTGCAGCGACTGTGCCAGGGGCGAGGTGTCCGGAGCGAGGCGTATGTCGCCCCGTGTCCGCGTGTGTCCGCGGATGACCGGCGGGCGCCTCCGCACGATTTTGACAATCGTTATCAATAGCCGTTAGCGTGGGGGCACCCGCCCGGCCCCTGACCCAGATCGGCTCACCGTGAAGACCCGCCTCCTCGCCCTCACCGCCCTCCTCGGCGGCACCGCGCTCGCCCTGAGCGGCTGCTCCGGAGCGGGCAGCGCCTCCGACAGCTCCGCCGCCGCCGCCGCGGGCGGGCCCGTGAAGGTCGTCGCGTCGACGAACGTCTACGGCGACCTCGTCTCGAGCATCGGCGGCGACCTGGTCGAGGTGACCAGCATCATCGACAGCCCGGACAAGGACCCGCACGAGTACGAGGCCACCGCCCGCGACCAGCTCGCCGTGTCCGGCGCGACCCTCGTGATCGAGAACGGCGGCGGCTACGACCACTTCCTCGACACCATGATCAGCGCGGCCGGCACCGAGGCCCCCGTCATCACGGCCACCGTGATCGCCGGCCTGGAGGACGTCCACGACCACGCGGAGGAGGAGGAGTCGGAGGGCGGGCACGAGCACGCGGAGTTCAACGAGCACGTCTGGTACGACCTCTCGGTGATGAAGGAGGTCGCGGGGCGGATCGGCGACGAGCTCGCCGCGCTCGACCCCGACAACGCCTCCGCCTACTCCGCCAATCTCGCCACCCTCGACGAGGGGCTCGACGCCCTGATCGCCCGCGAGGGCGAGCTGAAGGGCGCGCTCTCCGGCCGCTCCATCGCGATCACCGAGCCCGTCCCGCTGTACATGACCGATGCGCTCGGCCTGACCGACGCGACTCCCGAGGCCTTCAGCGAGGCGGTCGAGGAGGGCACCGACGTCCCCGCGACCACGCTCCAGGAGACGCTCGCCCTGTTCTCCGGCGAGGCCGTCGACGCGCTGATCTACAACGAGCAGACCGAGGGCGCGCAGACGGACGCGGTGCTCGACGCCGCGAAGGCCGCCGGGATCCCGGCCGTCCCCGTCACCGAGACGCTGCCCGAGGGCGACGACTACATCGGCTGGATGACCGCCAACCTCGACGCGATCGAGGGAGCCCTCTCCCAGTGAGCCACGACTCCCCGACCAGGCCCGTCTCCCCGGAGGCGGGCCCTTCGGCGTCCGTGCTGCGGCTGCGCGGCGCCGGCCTCCGCTTCGGCGACCGCGAGCTGTGGAGCGGCGTCGACCTCGACGTGCGCGCCGGCGAGTTCGTCGCGGTGCTCGGCGCGAACGGCTCCGGCAAGACGAGCCTCCTGCGCGCGGTGCTCGGCCAGCAGCAGCTGAGCGCGGGGGAGCTGCAGGTGCTCGGCGAGCCCGTGCACCGCGGCAACCGGCGCATCGGCTACATCCCGCAGCAGAGGCTCGCCGACGAGGGCACGCCGCTGCGCGCGCGCGATCTGCTCGGGCTCGGGATCGACGGCCACCGGTTCGGCCTGCCCCTGCCCTCCCGCTCCCGGCGCGCGGCCGTCGACGCGCTGCTCGAGGCCGTCGGCGCCACCGCCTTCGCCGACGCCCCCATCGGCAGCCTGTCCGGCGGCGAGCAGCAGCGCGTCCGCGTCGGCCAGGCGCTCGCGGGCGACCCGGCGCTCCTGCTCTGCGACGAGCCGCTGATCGCGCTCGACCTCGCCCACCAGCGCGCGGTCAGCGAGCTGATCGACCGGCACCGCCTTGAGCGGAACCTCGGCGTCCTCTTCGTCACGCACGACGTGAATCCGGTGCTCGGCATGGTGGACCGCGTGCTCTACCTCGCCGGCGGCCGGTTCCGGATCGGCACCCCCGACGAGGTCCTGCGCTCGGAGGTGCTCAGCGAGCTCTACGATGCACCCGTCGACGTGATCCGCGCCCGGGGCCGGGTCATCGTGGTCGGCGCCCCCGACCACTCGCACGTGCACGAGCACGAGGAGGGGCAGTCGTGACGGACGTCTGGTCGCAGATCTTCGACTTCTCGGACTACGGAGCGCTGCTGTCGCTCCTGATGAACTCGGTGATCGCCGGCGCGGTCCTCGGAGTGGTCGGCGGGCTCATCGGCGTCTTCGTGATGTCGCGCGACATGGCCTTCGCGGTCCACGGCATCAGCGAGCTCTCGTTCGCGGGGGCGTCCGCGGGGCTGCTGCTGGGCGTCGGCGTCGTCGAGGGATCGATCGTCGGCTCGCTGATCGCGGCGGTCCTGATCGGCGTGCTCGGCTCGCGCGCCCGCGACCGCAACTCGATCATCGCGGTGCTGATGCCGTTCGGACTCGGCATCGGCATCCTCTGCCTGGCCCTCTACCCGGGCCGCAGCGCGAACAAGTTCGGCCTGCTCACGGGTCAGATCGTCGCGGTCGACGACCCGCAGCTCGGGTGGCTGATCGGCATCTCGGTGGTCGTCCTCGTCGGTCTCGCGCTGATCTGGCGCCCCCTCACCTTCGCGAGCGTCGACGCCGACGTGGCGGCCGCGCGCGGCATCCCCACCCGGGCGCTCTCGATCGCGTTCATGCTCCTGCTCGGCCTCGCGGTCGCCGTCTCGGTGCAGATCGTCGGCTCGCTGCTCGTGCTCGCGATCCTGGTGACGCCGGCGGCCGCGGCGCTGCGCCTCTCCGCCTCGCCGGTGGTCGTGCCGCTGCTGAGCGTGCTCTTCGCCGTCGGCGCGCTGGTGGGCGGCATCCTGCTCGCGCTGGGCGGATCGATCCCGATCAGCCCCTACGTGACGACGATCTCGTTCGCGATCTACGCGGTCTGCCGGATCATCGGCCGGAAGGGCGTCCGGCGCTCCCGGCTCGCCGTCGGCGGGGGGCGGTAGCGTGGCCCGGGACGTGCGGAGTGGAGGTGGTCCAGTGGTCAAGCGCAACACGTGGCAGCGCGAGGCGGTGCGCGAGGCCCTCGGGCGTCGCGAGGACTTCGTCAGCGCCCAGGGCCTGCACAGTGCGCTGCACGCCTCCGGCTCGCCGATCGGGCTCGCGACGGTCTACCGCGCGCTCTCGGACCTGGCCGTTGAGGGCGAGGCCGACTCGCTGCAGTCGCCCGAGGGCGAGAGCCTCTACCGCGCCTGCACGCCGGGGACGCACCACCACCACCTGATCTGCCGCCGCTGCGGGCTGACGGTCGAGATCGCGGCCGACGAGGTCGAGGAGTGGGCGCGCTCGGTCGCGTCGCAGAACGGATTCACGGACGCGCACCACGTCGTGGACGTCTTCGGGCTCTGCGCGGCCTGCACCACGGAGCTCGCCGAGGCCTGAGGCCGGTCCGGCCGGGAGCCCGTCCGCGGGCGACCGTCGATCCTGGTCCGGCTCAGGCCGGGAGGAACACGCCGATCGACCGGTCCTTCACCACGGAGCCGGCGGGCAGCACCCGCCCGCTCATCGCGAGGTAGACGCCCGGCGGCAGCAGCTGCACGGCGGCCACCGCGGTGCCGAGGTTGAACGCGGCATCGCTGTCGAGCATCCGTGCGGGCTGCATCGCGCCGGTGAGGACGACCACCCGATCGCGGACGACGCCGAGGGCCTCGGCCGTCGCGGTCATCGTGTCGGTGCCGTGGGTGAGGACGATCCGATCCTCCTCGGCGGCGAGCACCCGCTCGCGGATGAGGGCCCGATCGGCGTCGTCGAGCTCGAGGCTGTCCTTGGCGAGGACCTCCTCGACGCGGAACTCGAGCGTGGTGAGCACCGGGGCGAGCAGGCGCGGCACCATCGGGGCGCCGATCTCGAGCTCGCCCGCGAGCGAGTACTCCTTGTCGACGGTGCCACCGGTGGTGAGGACGAGGATGCGGTCAGTCACGCGATCAGACTAGGCGCCGCCTCCGACACCGGCACGTTCGTGCGCAGTGGCCGCGCCACGGCGGCGACGGCGGCCCGCATCGGGAACGATGGAGGGCATGACATCCTCCTCCCCGTCCCTCCTCCGCACCGGCGCCAAGGTGCTCCTCGGCTCCGCCCTCCTCTTCGCGGGGGTGAGCCACCTCACCCGCAAGCGGGAGGAGTTCCAGGCGCAGGTGCCCGAGTGGGTGCCGCTGGACAAGGACGCGGTCGTGCTCGCCTCGGGCGTGGTCGAGATCGGCCTGGGCGCCTCGCTGGTGCTCGCGCGCCGACGGGCGCCGCTGGTCGGAGCCGCGGCCGCCGCCTTCTTCACCGCGATCTTCCCGGGCAACGTCTCGCAGTGGGTGACGCGGACGAGCGCCTTCGGCCTCGACACCGACCGCAAGCGCGCCGTGCGCCTCGCGTTCCAGCCGCTGCTGGTGGCGTGGGCGCTCTGGTCGACCCGTCGTCCGCGGGGCTGATCCCTCTCATCGGATCCCGCTCGCCGGGCGGCACGACGCCGGCCGTGAGCGCGTGCCGCCCGCCGCCCGCCTCGGAGCATCCCCCTCAGCCGCCGCCCTGCTGCGCCTCGGCCAGCAGCGGCGCGAGCAGCTCCTCGATCCGGCGCCGCGCCCCCTCGGCGTCGCCTGCGGCGATCGCCTCGACCAGCTCGGCGTGCTGCCGGGCGTGCACGTCCTCCTCGCCGACGACGTCCTCCTCCAGCACCGACTCGAACATGCCGGTGAGGCCGTCGTAGAGCTCGACGAACAGGTCGTTGTGGGTCGCGACGACGACGGCCCGGTGCAGCGCGGTGTCCGCGGCGATCCGCTCGGCGAGCTCCGGCGCCTCCCACGAGCGGGCCCGGCGGGCCAGCAGGGCGCGGAGGGAGGCGACGTCCTCCCCGGTGCGGCGCTCGGCCGCCAGCGCGGCCGTCGCCCCGTCGATCGCGAACCGCAGCTCGAGGCCCTCCCGGCGGGCGGCGCTCGGGATGCGGCGGCGCAGCGATTCGGCGAGCTGCGAGCGCGCGGTGACGAACGTGCCGCGCCCCTGCTCCCGCCGCACGAGGCCCGCCTGCACGAGGGCCTGGACGGCCTCGCGGACGGAGTTGCGTCCGGCGCCGGTCCAGCGGGCGAGCTCGGCCTCCACCGGGATCCGCTCGCCGACGGCCCAGCGGCCGGAGCGGATCTCCTCGTGGAACAGCGCCGTGACGTGGTCGATCACGCTCTCGCGCTGGAACGGCGCCGCGGGGCTAGACTCGCCAGGATTCATCCCATCATCCTATCTCTCGGGGACTCCATGACCGCAGCACCGATGCTCCGCGCCACCGCCCTCCTGGCCCTCGCCGCCATCGCGATCACCGCGCTGAACCTCCGCACCGCCGTCACCGGCTTCAGCCCGCTGCTCGACACGATCGGCGCCGATCTCGGCTTCGGGCCCTCGCTCTACGGGGCGCTGGGGACGATCGTCACCGCCTCCTTCGCCGTCTTCGGCTTCGTCGCCGCGGCCGTCTCGCGCCGGATCGGCCTGGAGCGCACGCTCGCGATCGCGACGCTGGTGACCACACTGGGCATCGCCCTCCGCGCGCTCAGCCCGAGCCCGGTCGCTCTGGTGCTCTCGACCGTCGTCGCCTTCGCGGGCGTGGGCACCACGAACGTGCTCATCGTGCCGATCGTGAAGCGGTACTTCGCCGAGCGGATCAAGACGGTCAGCTCGCTCTACCTGGCGCTGCTGCAGGTGGGCCAGTTCGTCGCTCCGCTGGTCGCGGTGCCGCTGGCCTCGACGGCGGGGTGGCGCTGGGCGATCGGGATCTGGGCCGTGATGACGGCCGCGGCCTGCCTGCTCTGGGCGGCGCTCGCGGCCCGCGGAGGAGGCGGGGCGGCTCCGGCCGCCGCCGGCGGCCGCGTGGACGGGGCGTGGCGCACGCCGCTGCTCTGGGCGATGGTGCTGATGCTCGGGGTGACCGGTCTGCACACCTACGGGATCATCACCTGGCTGCCGACGATCCTCGTCGACGCGGGCGCGGATCCGGCGCAGGGCGGGGCGCTGCTGGCGCTGTTCTCGGTGTTCGGCCTCGCCGCCGCCTTCGTGGTGCCGCCGCTGACTCTCGGGATGCGCAACCCGGTCGTGGTCGTGGTGGTGTGCTGCGTGCTGCTCGCCGTCGGCTACGCGGGCCTCGTCGTCGCTCCGCTGGAGGGTGCCGTGGCGTGGGTGGTCTGCCTCGGGCTCGGCGTCAGCACGTTCCCGATGACGCTGACGCTCGTGAACGCGCGGACGCGGACGACCACCGGCTCCTCGACCCTCTCCGGCGCCACGCAGGGGCTCGGCTACGGGCTCGCCTGCCTCGGTCCGCTGCTGATCGGCGTGCTCTACGAGGCGCAGGGGGACTGGAGCGGCGCGTACGCGCTGCTGTTCGCCGGAGTGGCGGTGCTGCTGGTCAGCGGGATCGTCGCGTGCCGTCCGCGGTTCCTCGAGGACGAGGCGGCGCTCCGCCGGGCCTGAGCGGCGGCGCTCAGCGCGACGCGGCCGGAGCGAGGGCGGAGACGATCCGCCCCAGCCCGAAGCGCCAGGCGCTCTCCACGTCGCCGCCGAGGGTGAAGGCGCCGGTGATCTCCATCCCGATGAACCCCGTCGCCCAGGCGGTCAGCGTGCGCGCCGCCTCGAGGGCGTCCTCCTCGCCCGCCAGCTGCGCGGTGAGGTCCAGCAGGCGGGCGCTCGCCGCGTCGCGGTACTCCTGGGCGGTGACGGGCGTGCCGGGAGCGGGGGCCATCACGAGGAGGAACGCGGCCGGCCGCTCGTGGCCGAAGGCGCGGAGGCGGTCGGCGAGCGCGGCGGCGTCCGGGGCGTCGGCGAGGCGGTCGGCGAGCACGGTCAGGGCGTCCGCGGCGACGAGGCGGATCAGCGTCTCGCGTCCCTCGACGCGCTTGTAGAGGGAGGGGGCGCGGACTCCGACGCTCTGTGCGACGGCCTGCATCGTGACCCCGGCGAGCCCGTCGCGCTCGAGGAGCTCGCCGGCGGCGCGCACGATCGCCTCGAGGGAGGTGCGGTCGGGAGTGGGCATGCGCCGAGTATAGCTATTGACAGTAGCCATGATGGCTAACTAGCGTAGCCATCATGGAACTCGGACCCCACCTGCGCCGCATCGGCACCGACATCGTCGCCGTCCACCTCGTCCACACCGACGAGGGCGTCACGCTCATCGACGCCGGCCTGCCCGGTCTCTGGCCGGAGCTCCTGGCCGAGCTGCGCGCGATGGGCCGCACCCTCGACGACGTGCGCGGCGTCGTGCTGACCCACGGCGACTCCGACCACGTGGGCTTCGCCGAGCGCCTGCGCCGCGACCACGGCGTGCCGGTCCACGTGCACGCCGCCGACGCCGAGCGGGCGAAGGGCGGGGCGAAGCCGAGGACCGCGACACCGCGGCTGCGCGTCCTGCCGCTCCTCGGCTTCGCGGCCTACGCGCTGCGGAAGGGCATCGCGACGGTCCCGCCGCTCACCGAGGTCGTCGAGGTGCACGACGGGCAGACGCTCGACCTGCCGGGCGCTCCCCGCGTGATCGCGCTCCCGGGCCACTCCCCGGGGAGCATCGCCGTGCACGTGCCGCTGGCCGACGCGGTCTTCGTCGGCGACGGGCTGACCACCCGCCACGTGCTCACCGGCCGCACGGGTCCGCAGCCCGCGCCCTTCACCGACGAGCCGGAGCAGGCGCTCGCGTCGCTCCGGGCGCTCCTGCCCACCGGGGCGCGCTGGGTGGTGCCGGGCCACGGAGCGCCGTGGAGCGGCGGGATCGAGGCGGCGGTCCGGCTGGTCGAGAGCGCCTGAGGCGCGGAGCCGTTCAGGAGGCGGGGACGAGCTTCCAGCGGTCGGCGAGGATCTCGAGGCCCTTGTCGAAGGTCGCCGACCACGCCGTGACGTCGTGGGCGCTGTCCGGCACCTCGAGGTAGGTGGCGCTCATGCCGGCGGCGACGGCCGCGGCGTAGACGGTCTTCGCTCCGGGGAGGAACGAGGTGTCCTCGGCGCCGACTCCGAAGATCGCGACGGTGCCGGTGTAGGGGGCGTTCGCCGCGAGGACGTTCACCGGCTTCGCGGCCTCGTAGGCGGCCTGGTCGCCGCCGAACCCCTGCGCGACCGTCGCCGCCTCGCTGCCGAGGGTCGGCGCGAGCTCGCCCGAGGCGTCGACGATGTTGCCGAAGAGCGACGGGTGGCCGGCGCCGAGCTGGATCGAGCAGGTCCCGCCCTGCGAGAGGCCGCCGATCGCCCAGTGCTGCGCGTCGCCGAGCACGGGCAGGTTGGCGCGGATCCAGTTCGGGACGTCGACGGTGAGGTACGTGGCCGACTTCCCGAGCGGCGAGTCGACGCACATCGGGTTCCTGTCCGGATCGCCCAGCTGGTCGGGCGACACGACGATCGGCGCGAGGCCGGCGTGCGCGGCGGCGTAGGCGTCGAGGGTCTGCTGGAACTTCTCGGTCGAGAGCGGATCGGAGGGCGACCCCGGCTGCCCCGAGAGCATGATCATCACCGGCAGCAGCGGCGGGGTCGCGGTGAGGGCCGCGGGCGGGAGGTAGACCACGGCGTCGCGGGCCGGGAAGCCCGACGCGGTGGCGGGGATGGCGACCGTCGAGACCGAGCCGACGGCGGGCATCCCGGCCGGGGCCGTCCAGGTCGCGAGGTCCGAGTGCGGTCCGTCCGCGGCGGCGACCGGCACGGAGGAGTCGGAGTACGCGCTGATCCCGAGCGCGCTGCGCACCGTGGGGTACTGGCCGAAGTCGATGTTGACGGTCATCGCGGCCGCCGCGACGACGAGCACTCCGGCCGCGAGCGATGCGAGAACCCCCCGCGCGCGGCGGCGGGCGATCGCGTGCCCGAGGACGACCAGGGCGACGCCCAATCCGCCGATCCCGAGGCCGATCGCGACCCGGGTGACCGGCGTGAAGTCGACGCCGAACGGGCCGTCGGGCCCGTCGACGAGGGCGGCCAGGGCGGCGCCGCCGATCAGGCCCAGGAGGAGGACCGCGACGGCGATCCCGCCGCGTCGGGAGCGCCCGCGGCGGGGAGCGCGGACGTGGGCGGCGAGCAGGAGGAGGAGCGCTCCGATCGCGAGCACGTAGACGGCGACGACGAGGGGGCCGGAGACGAGGCTCAGGTCGAGGAGAGAGGTCATGCGTCGATCCGGTCGGAGGGTGCTCGGGCGGGCGTCAGTCTGGCGGCGGTCTCTGGAGGAGAGCCGGGAGCTGTCGGGAGCGATTCTCCTCCCCGGGCGCGGATCCACCGAGCTCTCCACCGATCGGGCGCAACCCCGCGCGCCGCGCCGCCGCTCCCGCCTAGCGTGGGACTCCCGACGCACACCGCGCCCTCACGAAGGAGCCCGCACCATGACGCAGCAACCCCGCCTCGAGACCTCCTCCCGCGAGGCCCGCGCATGAGCCGCGGAGTCGCCGTCGTCACGGGCGGCACGGCCGGGCTCGGACGCGCCACGGTCCGCGAGCTCGCCTCCCGCGGCTGGGACGTCGCCGTGCTGGCGCGCGGCGAGGACGGACTGGCGGCCACGGTGGCCGAGATCGAGCAGAAGGGCCGGCGCGGGCTGGGCATCCCGACCGACGTGGCCGACCGCGAGGCCGTCGAGTCGGCGGCCGACCGGGTCGAGGCCGAGCTCGGCCCGATCGAGCTGTGGGTCAACGACGCGATGGTCGGCGTCTTCGGCGAGTTCCTCTCGACCGAGCCCGCCGACTTCGAGCGCGCCGTGGGCGTCAACTTCTTCGGCTTCGTCAACGGCACCCGCGCAGCCCTCTCCCGGATGACCCCGCGCGACCGCGGGCACGTCATCCAGGTCGGCTCCGCCCTCGCGCACCGGGGCATCCCGCTGCAGGCCGCGTACTGCGCCTCCAAGTTCGGCGCCCGAGGCTTCACCGAGGCCGTCACCGCGGAGCTGCTGCACGCGAAGAGCCGCGTGCGCCTGTCCGAGGTCGACATGCCGGCGCTCAACACCATCCAGTTCAACTGGGTGAAGTCGCAGCTGCCGCACCACCCGCAGCCCGTGCCGCCGATCTACGAGCCCGAGGTGGGCGCGATCGCGATCGCCGACGTGGCCGACAAGCCGCGCCGCCGCACCTGGGTCGGCGAGCCGACCGCGGGCACCATCCTCGGCGACCGCTTCGCCGGGCGCTTCATGGACTGGTACCTCGCCCGCAGCGCCTTCGACGGTCAGCAGGCCCCCGACAAGACGGAGCCGATGCTCCCGAACAACGTGTACGAGCCGGTCCCCGGCGATCACGGCGCCCGCGGCCTCTTCAGCGACCGCGCGCACACCATGACGCCCCAGATCTGGATGATCCGCCACCGCGCCCTGAGCTACGCGGGGGCCGCCGCGGCCCTCGCCGCCGGCGCCGCGGGCGTCGTCTCGGCCCTGCGGAGGAAGTGACCGTGGTCGACGCCGTCGTCATCGGGGCGGGGCCCAACGGCCTCGCCGCCGCGGTCACGCTCGCGCGGGCCGGGCTCTCGGTCACCGTGCTCGAGCGCAACGAGACGATCGGCGGCGGCGCGCGCACGGCGGAGCTGACGCTGCCCGGCTTCCACCACGACGTCTGCTCGGCGGTGCACCCGATGGCGCTCGCGTCCGGCTTCTTCCGCGCCTTCGGGCTCGACCGGCGCATCGAGCTGGTCGTCCCCGAGATCTCGTACGCGCATCCTCTCGACGGCGGCCGCGCGGGCATCGCCTACCGCGACCTCGACCGCACGGTCGAGGCGCTGGGGCGCGACGGAGCGGCGTGGCGCGCCCTGATGGGACCTCTCTCCGAGCGGGCCGACCGCGTCGCGGGCTTCACCAACGACGCGCTGCTGCGGATCCCGACGGACCCGAGCGTGCTGATCCGCTTCGGGCTGCGGGTGCTCGAGCAGGGCACCCCGGTGTGGAATCTGCGCTTCCGCGAGGACGTCGCCCCGGCGATGTTCTCCGGGGTCGCCGCGCACTCGATCCGCCCGATGCCGAGCCCGTCGACGGCCGCGGCCGCCCTGGCGCTCGGCGCCTACGCCCACGCGCGCGGCTGGCCGGTGCCGATCGGAGGCAGCCAGTCGATCGTCGACGCGCTCGCCGACGACCTCCGGGCGCACGGCGGCACCATCGAGACCGGCGTCGAGGTGACCTCGCTCTCGGAGCTGCCCCCGGCCCGCGCCGTGCTCGTCGACGGCACGCCGACGGCGCTGCTCGCGATGGCGGGGGACCGGCTGCCCCCGGCGTACGCCGCGGCCCTCCAGCGCTTCCGCTACGGCAACGGCGTGGCCAAGGTCGACTTCGCCCTCGACGGGCCGGTGCCGTGGACGAACCCGGAGCTCGCCGGCGCGGGCACGCTGCACGTCGGAGGCAGCCGCGCCGAGATCGCGGCCGCCGAGCGCGACGTGAAGCGCGGCCGGCACAGCCGCAGCCCCTACGTGCTGGTGGCGCAGCCCTCGATCGTCGATCCGACCCGGGCGCCCGAGGGCAAGCACGTCCTCTGGGCGTACACGCACGTCCCCCGGTACTCGCCCGCCGACCAGCAGGAGGCGATCACCGCCCAGATCGAGCGCTTCGCCCCCGGGTTCCGCGACCGCGTGATCGGCGCCTCCTCGATGACCGCCCGCGACATGCAGGCCTACAACCCGAACTACCTGGGCGGGGACATCGCCGCCGGAGCCGCGAGCGTCGCGCAGCTGCTCTCGCGCCCGGTCCCCACGACCGACCCGTGGCGGACGCCCGCGAAGGGGCTCTACCTCTGCTCCTCGTCCACCCCGCCCGGGCCGGGCGTGCACGGCATGGCCGGCTGGCACGCCGCCCGCAGCGCGCTGCGGCACGAGTTCGGGGTGCGCGAGTCGCCCGACCTGTCGCCGGAGGCGCACCCGGCCTGAGCCGCCGCCGATGCGCTGCGCCCGTCGCCGCCCCCGGCCTGCCAGGCTGAGGGACGGCGCCGCCACGCGCCCCACCACCACTCGAAGGAGCCCGCGATGTCCCGCACCACCCGCGTCGTCCACTGCCCGCCCGAGTCAGTCTTCGCGGTGCTCGCCTCCGGCTGGCTGTTCCCGAGCTGGGTCGTCGGCGCGTCGCGGATGCGGAAGGTCGACGCCGACTTCCCGCACGTGGGCTCGCAGCTGCACCACTCCTTCGGCCTGTGGCCGCTCGTGATCGACGACCGCACCACGGTCCTCGAGTGGGACCCGCCGCGCCGGATGGTCATCCAGGCCGCCGGCTGGCCGCTCGGCGAGGCCCGGGTGCGCGTCGAGGTCGAGCCGCACGCGCGCGGCGCGAAGGTGCGGATGCACGAGGCGCCCGTGAAGGGCCCGGGCACGCTCGTCCCGAAGCCGCTGATGCACTCGTTCCTCTGGATCCGCAACCGCGAGGCCGTGCGCCGGCTCGCCCACATGGCCGAGGCGGGAGCCGCGGGCCGCACGCTCGCGCCCGCCTCGCTCCCCTCGCCCGCCGACCGCGCCGGGATCGACCGGCCGAAGCACGTCTGGGCACGCCTGACCGGAGCGATCGGGTCGATCGCGGTCGGGACGCTCGTGGTCCGCGGGGTCCTCGCGGCCGTGCGGCGCGCCCGGAGCTGACGGGCCCGGACCCGACGGCGCCCGGAGTCGGCGGCGCCCCGGAGACGACGGCGCCCGGGTCGGACGCCGCTCGGCTCGGACGCCGCCCGGGTCAGACGATCCGCTCGACCAGCCGCACGTGCTGCACCGCGACGCGCTTCGGCTCGCCCGCGAAGGCGGCGTCGCGCTCGGGCGAGGCCAGGTACGCCCGCTCGACCTCGGCGAACGCGTCGGCGTCGCCGGCCGTGCTGACCGCCCAGACGAACTCGTTCACCTCGCGGTCGGCGTAGGCGAACTCGATCCGGAAGCCGTGGGCCTCGCGCGCCGGCACGATCCGCTCGGGGAACCAGGCGAGGAAGTCGTCCATCACCCCGTCCATCAGCTCGTAGCGTCGGAGTTGGATCGTCCTGGTCTCGGCTGCAGCGCTCATGCTGCGACGGTACCCGTCCGGCGGCCGCGCCGTCGCCGCGCTACGCTCGCCGCCGACAGCCCCACGACGAGGAGGACAGCACGGACCCCCGCCACCGCTCCCTCGCGCTGCTCGTCGCCGGCTGCTTCTTCATGGAGAACCTCGATGCCACGATCGTGACGACCGCCGCGCCCGCGATCGCCGCCGACCTGGGCGTCGACTCCGCCGCGGTCTCGATCACCGTCACCGCGTTCCTCCTCACCGTCGCCGTCCTCATCCCGGCCTCGGGCTGGCTCAGCGAGCGCTTCGGCGTGCGCCGCGTCTTCACCAGCGCGATCGCCGTCTTCACCCTCGCCTCCCTGCTCTGCGCGCTCAGCCCCACGCTGCCGCTTCTGGTCGGCGCCCGGGTCCTGCAGGGCGTCGGCGGCGCGCTGATGGTGCCGGTCGGCCGGCTCGCGGTGCTGCGGGCGACTCCGCGGGAGGGGATCATCCACGCCATCGCGATCCTGGTCTGGCCGGGACTGGTCGCCCCCGTGATCGCGCCGTTCCTCGGCGGGCTGCTCACGACCGTCGCCTCCTGGCACTGGATCTTCCTGATCAACCTGCCCCTCGGGGTCGTCGCGTTCGCGATCGCGCGCCGGATCGTCCCCGCCACCGCCGAGAGCGCGCCGCCCCCGCTCGACGTCACGGGGCTGGTGCTCGTCGCGGTCGGGCTCGGCGCGCTGGTCGGAGCCGCGGGGCTCCTCACCGGCTCCGAGCTCGACGGGCGGGCGGTGGCGCCGCTGCTCGTCGGCGCGGCCGCGACGGCGCTCGCTGTGCGGCACCTGCGCCGCGCCGAGCATCCGCTCGTGCGGCTCGACGCCTTCCGCTTCCGCACCTTCCGGGTCGCCAACGCGAGCGGATCGCTCTACCGGGCGACCGTGAACGCGGTGCCGTTCCTGCTCCCGCTGCTGTTCCAGGACGCGTTCGGCTGGAGCCCGGTGCAGGCCGGCTCCGTGGTGCTGGCGCTCTTCGCCGGCAACCTGGCGATCAAGCCGGCCACGACTCCGCTGCTGCGGCGCCTCGGCTTCCGCGGGGTGCTGGTCGCGGCGAGCGCGGTCGGGGCGGCGTGCATGGCGGCGATGGCGTTCCTCGAGCCGGCGACTCCGGTGGCGCTCGTGGTCGCGCTGCTGGTGCTGAGCGGAGTGGCCCGCTCGGCGGGCTTCACGGCCTACAACACCGTCACGTTCGCCGAGGTCCCGCAGGAGGGGATGTCGGGCGCGAACACCCTCAACGCCACCACGCAGC
The DNA here is from genome assembly GCF_002931535.1 of Rathayibacter sp. AY1C6. Classification (NCBI taxonomy): domain Bacteria; kingdom Bacillati; phylum Actinomycetota; class Actinomycetes; order Micrococcales; family Microbacteriaceae; genus Rathayibacter; species Rathayibacter sp. AY1C6. The sequence goes on from NZ_PSWC01000025.1 coordinate 21,715, forward strand.
AGATCGCGGCCGGCCTCGGAGTCGCGGTGGGCGCGGTGGCGCTCGCCGTCGGCACCGCGATCGGGCCCGGCCTCGTCCCGTACCGCGTCGCCTTCCTCGCCCTCGCGGTGCTGACCCTCGTGCCGCTCGCCGCCGCCGCCCGGCTCCCGCGCGACTCCGGGAGCGCCCTCACCGCCTGACCCGCGCGGGCGTCAGGCGAGGCCGAGCGCGATGCCGTCGAGGATGTCGTGCGCGGTCGAGTGGACCCGGTCGACGCCCGGCGACGCCTCGTGGACCGCGCGGAGGACCTCGCCCCAGACCAGCGCGCCGGCCGCCAGCACGTCCTCGCGCCCCGGGCGGACCCAGGGGAGGGCCGCCGTCCCCTCCGGAGACAGCGCGGCGAGCTCGTCGCAGGCGGCGAGGACGTCGGAGAGGGGGAGGGACGTCTCGAGCGCAGCGCGGTCGGTGGTGCGGAGGACGTGCGCGGTGATCGTGAGCACGGTCGCGGCGACGCCGACGACGCTCCGGGCCTGCGAGAGGTCGACGGAGGAGGCGGCCAGCGCGGCGCGCACGTCCGCCCGGATCGCCGCGCGCTCGCCCTCCGTCGGTGCGGCGGCCCGGCGGTGGCGCTCGGTCAGGCGGACGCTGCCGACGTCCATCGAGTGCGCCTGCTCCGGCTCCGCTCCGCCGAGCACGAGCTCGGTCGAGCCGCCGCCGAGGTCGACGACCAGCACGGGCCGGGCGGAGTCGACGGCCGAGACCGCGCCGCGGAAGGAGAGCCGCGCCTCCTCCTCGCCGGAGATCGTCTCCGGGGTGACGCCGAGGATCCGCTCGACGGCGGCGAGGAAGTCCTCGCGGTCGGCGGCGTCGCGGGTGGCCGAGGTGGCGACGAAGCGGAGGCTCTCGGCGCCGGCCTCCTGCGCGGCGGCCGCGTACTCACGGGTGACGGCGAGGGTCCGCTCGAGCGCGGCCGGGTCGAAGCGGCCGGTGCGGTCGACCCCGCGGCCCAGCCGCACGAGCTCGGTGCGGCGCTGGACGTCCCGGAGGCGGCCGCCCTCCACGTCGGCGATCAGCAGGCGGAGGGAGTTGGTGCCGCAGTCGAGCGCCGCGACGCGCGTGGGGGAGGACATCCGCCCATTCTGCCCGCGCGGCCGGGGCCGGAGGCGGGCGATAGCCTGGGGGAGAGACGAAGGAGCCGCCCGTGCACGAACACCACGTCCGCGTCCACCGCAGCGACGAGGAGCTCCCGCGACACGGGCAGCTCGCCCACGCGCTCGCCGAGGTCGCCGCCGATCCGGTCGAGATCGACGACGAGGTCGCCGAGATGGTGGTCAACCGGGTCATCGACAACGCCGCCGTCGCCACCGCGTCGCTCCTGCGCCGCCCGGTCGTCGCCGCCCGCGCGCAGGCTCTCGCGCACCCCGCCTCCATCGGCGGCCAGGGCTCGGTCGTCCTCGGCGTCGACCCGGCCCGCCGGGTCTCGCCCGAGTGGGCGGCCTGGGCCAACGGAGTCGCCGTGCGCGAGCTCGACTACCACGACACGTTCCTGGCGGCCGAGTACTCGCACCCGGGCGACAACATCCCTCCGCTGATCGCCGTCGCCCAGCACGCGGGCATCGGCGGGGCGCAGCTCGTCCGCGGCATCGTCACCGGCTACGAGGTCCAGGTCGACCTGGTGCGCGCGATCAGCCTGCACCGGCACAAGATCGACCACGTCGCGCACCTCGGCCCCTCGGCCGCCGCCGGGATCGGCACGCTGCTCGGCCTCGACGTCGCGACGATCGAGCAGGCCGTCGCGCAGGCCCTGCACACGACGACCGCCACGCGGCAGTCGCGCAAGGGCGAGATCTCGAGCTGGAAGGCGTACGCGCCGGCCTTCGCGGGCAAGATGGCGATCGAGGCGGTCGACCGGGCTATGCGCGGCGAGACCAGCCCGTCGCCGATCTACGAGGGCGAGGACGGCGTCATCGCCTGGATGCTCGACGGCGCCGACGCGAGCTACGACGTCCCGCTGCCCGACCGCGGCGAGGCCAAGCGCGCGATCCTCGACACGTACACGAAGGAGCACTCGGCCGAGTACCAGGCGCAGGCGCTGATCGACCTCGCCCGCCGCCTGCACCGCACGCACCCCGAGGCCGCCGATCCCGAGCGCGTCGAGCGGATCGTCCTGCACACCTCGCACCACACGCACTTCGTGATCGGCTCGGGCGCGAACGACCCGCAGAAGTACGACCCGGCCGCGTCCCGCGAGACGCTGGACCACTCCGTGCCGTACATCTTCACGGTGGCGCTGCAGGACGGCGCCTGGCACCACGTGCACAGCTACGCCCCCGAGCGGGCCGCCCGCGCCGACACCATCGCGCTCTGGCACCGGGTCACGACGCAGGAGGACGCGGAGTGGACGCGCCGCTACCACTCCACCGATCCGGGCGAGAAGGCGTTCGGCGCGCGCGTCGAGATCCTGATGACGGACGGCACGACGATCGTCGACGAGATCGCGGTGGCGGACGCGCATCCGCTGGGCGCGCATCCGTTCAGCCGCGAGCAGTACGTGTCGAAGTTCCGCACGCTCGCCGCCGACGTGCTCGAGGAGTCCGAGATCGAGCGCTTCCTCGACCTCGCGCAGCGCCTGCCCGAGCTGACCCCGGAGGAGGTCGGCCGCCTCAGCGTGATCGCCGCTCCCGGCGTCCTCGCCTCGATCGAGCCCCCGCGCGGCCTGTTCTGATCCCTCCGCGGGAGGGTCGTCCGCACGCACGGTGACGCGCGCACGGACGGCCTCCCGCGGCGGGGAGCGCCGTCGTCAGGCGGTCTGCTCGGCGACCCAGTCCTGGATCTCGGCGATGAAGCGCCGGCGCGAGAAGACCCGGGTGCGAGCCCGGAAGGAGTCGACGTCGAGCGCGAGCGCACGGCGCAGCAGGTCGCTCCAGTCGGGATCGCCCTCGAGGTCGGCGATGACGCCCCCGCCGGCGAGGGACACGCTCTCGCGCACTCCGCCGATGTCGGTCCCGATGACCGGCGTCCCGCAGGCCATCGCCTCCACGGGCATGATCCCGAAGTCCTCGACCGCGGGGAAGACGTACACGAGCGCCTGCGCGTAGAGCGCGCGGATCAGCTGGTCGGAGGGCGAGATGACGAAGGTCACGTCGGCCCGGATCTCCTCGGCGTAGGCGCGGAGCCGCGCCTCCCAGGGGCCGTGCCCGGCGATGACGACCGGCAGCCCGGTGCGGGCTCCGGCGTCCATGACCTTCTCGAGGCGCTTGTAGGGGACGAACCGCGAGGCGCCCAAAATGAACGGCCGCGCGAGCGAGTCGAGGAGGCGCAGCTCGTCGTCGTCGAGCGGGGAGCGCCAGTCGGTGATCGTCGAGAGCAGCTCGGTGTTCACCGGCGGGTAGATGACCCTCGACGGCTGGTGCCACGCGTCGCGCACCCGCTGCCCGGTGAAGAGGCTGTTCACCGCGATGGAGGAGGCCTCGGCGGCGCGGAGGCGGTCGATCGGCTTGAGGAGCAGGCTCGCGGTGCGGGCGGCGAGGCTGCTGCCGCGGCCGTCGCGGTCGGGCTCCCAGATGTAGCGGGCCGGGGTGTGCGCGTAGACGAGCTTGCGGGTCGGTCCGCTGGTGCGGACGTGGTGGGCGAAGAGGTGCGAGCTGACCAGCACCCACTCGCGGGAGGCGCCGACCGGGAGCCTCCACGTGGGCAGCATCGCCGGCAGAGCGAGGACCTTGTGGCGGCGCAGCGGCGTGCGCGCCAGCCAGGACTCCGAGACGGGCCTGCCGACGACCTCGGCGCAGTCGCTCCAGAGGACGCGGACGTCGGCGTCGGCGAAGGCCTCGGTCATCGCCTCGAGCACGCGCTCGGCGCCTCCGCGGCGCTCGACCCACTCGTGCACGATCAGGCCGGGACCGACCGGGGGGACGGATCGGGAACGGGTGGTCGCGTCGATGACGGCAGTGATGATGGGCCCCTTCCCCCGGGCGTGCGGTGAGGATCGGGCGGCCATCCGGAGACGGGAGCGGCTCCGAATGCTTATCCGTCGTCGGTGACCGATCAGCAGTGCAGTAGAAGCTAACCGGCTCGTGGAGAAGGAATCGAAAGGCGAGTACGAGTCGTCGCAGAACGACGGGGAAAGGAGAGTCCGATAATTCGGATAAGCCGCGAGAGGAATGGCGAGGATCGCCTGGAGTGCGTCGCGGAGGCGCTATTCCCTTGGAGATCACAACGATGGAGGAGAGTCGCGGAGAAGAAGAAGTCACTCTTTCAGTGACGCCGTGCCGAAAGGATCAGGAGACGCCGATGCGCTGCAGGGTCTGCCACCGCCACTGGTCGCGGACGCCCTCGCGCACGGTGCGCACCGCCCGCCAGCCCAGCTCCCGCTCGGCCCGTCCCGGGTCGGCCCAGCTCGCGGCGAGGTCGCCCGGCCGGCGCCCCACGACCCGCCACCGGACCGTCTCCCCGCTCGCCCGCTCGACCTCGTCGATCAGCTCGAGGACGCTCGTCGGCGAGCCCGTGCCGAGGTTGTAGACGCGGTGCCCGGGCCGCGCGCGCTCGAGTGCCGCGACGTGCCCGGCCGCGAGATCGCAGACGTGGATGTAGTCGCGCAGCCCCGTGCCGTCGGGGGTCGGGTAGTCGTCGCCGAGGACGTCGACGCACCGGGAGGGGTCGCCCGCGGCCCGCGTCAGCACGGGCAGGAGGCTCCCCGGCGCCGTGGCCGGATCCTCGCCGATCCGCCCCGACGGGTGCGCGCCGATGGGATTGAAGTAGCGGAGGCTGACCGCGCGCAGGAGGGGATCGGCGCGCGCGGCGTCGCCGAGGATCTCCTCGATGACGCGCTTGGTCGCGCCGTAGGGGCTCGCCGCGCTCAGTCCGGCGGGGGAGTCCTCCCCGACCGGCATCACGCCGCCCGGGCTGTAGACGGCCGCCGAGCTCGAGAAGACGACGGTGCGGATCCCCGATTCCGCCGCGACCGAGAACGCCGCGGTGGCGAGCCCGACGTTGACCGTCCAGTACTCGAGGGGCCGCCGCACCGAGTCGCCGACCGACTTGAGCCCGGCGAGCAGGACCAGGGCGTCGACCGGTCCGTGGGCGGTGAGGAAGCGGGTCAGTGCGGCCGTGTCGCGCGCGTCGGCGAGCAGGCGGGGGACCACCGAGCCGGTCAGCTCCTCCACCGCGTCGAGGGTCCGCTCGCTCGCGTGCGAGAGGTCGTCCACGACCAGCACCTCATGGCCGCTCTCGAGGAGCGCGACGGCGGTGTGGCTCCCGATGTAGCCCGCTCCGCCCACCAGAAGGACTCGCATGCGGGGGAGCCTAGATCGGCTCCCGCACGGCGTCGGCGCCGCTGCCGGGCCCGCGGATCCGTCGATCCGCGCCGCCGTCACCCGTGCGCGGGACGCTCTCTGCCGCGGTCGTAGCCCGCGATCGCTGCGGACTCGACGGCGAGCGCGACCAGCTTCTCGCCGACCGGGCGGGGCACCACTCCGAGCGCGGCGTCCGCGAATCCCGCGACCAGTGCCGTCCGCCGCTCGCTCCCGCCGCGGGCCAGGAGGCGCACGGCCGCGTCCCACGCGCCGGCCGCGGGCACCGCCTCCCGCACCTGCTCGGGGTGCAGCCGCTCGAACGTGCGGCGGGCCGCCCCCGAGAGGAACGCGCGCCGGCTGCGGACCGCCGCCGAGACGGAGGCGCCGTGGTGCAGGGCCTCGGCGCCGGGCTCGATCCGCACCGGCACTCCCAGGCGGTGCAGCCGGTAGCCCCAGTCGACGTCCTCCCAGCCGTACTCGCGGTAGTCGGTGCTGTAGCCGCCGACCCGGTCGTAGGTCGCCCGCGTCACCGAGACGTTGCCGCCCCAGTAGCGCCAGGAGGCGTCGGGGCCCGCCGCGTAGGCGCCGCGGCGGAAGCGCTCGCCGGCGGGCCGGCCGTAGGCGCGGGAGTAGGCGGTGCCCTGGTCGACGTCGGGGCAGAGGCCGACGACGCCGGCGACCGCGTCCCGATGGGCCCCGACGTGCGCGGCGGCCCAGCCCGGGCCGGGCTCGAGGTCGTCGTCGCAGCGGATCAGCACGTCGCCCCGCGCGGCGTCGAAGCCGGCGGTGAGCGCGGCGGAGCGCCCCCGGTTCTCGGGGAGCACGACGCGGCGCACGGGCACGGGGGAGGCGTCGAGGGCGCGCTCGCTGGCATCGACGACGCCGTCGAGGACCACGACCACGTCGAGGTCGCGGTGGGTCTGAGCCGCGAGGGCGGCGAGGAGGCGGGGCAGGCGGGCCGCCCCCGCGTAGCTGGGGACGACGACGCTCGCGACACTCATCGGGACTCCTCGCCGCGCGGGCTGCTCTCGACCAGGAGCAGCTCCTCCAGCCCGCTCAGCACGCGCGCCAGGTCGTCGGCGATGGCGCCGGGATCGGTGGCGTGGAGGCGGGCGAGCCGGTCGGCCAGGCCGAAGAAGTCCTGCGGCTCGTCGTCGAGCGCCCGCCAGGTCGCGGCCACGCTCTCGCGCAGCGCGTAGGGGCTGCCCATCGGGGAGACGTCCAGCGGGAGCACCAGGACGCGCCCGTTCAGATCGACGGAGGCCGTGTCCGGGCGGCGCCGCCAGAGAAGGAGCCGGGGGTCCTCTGCCATCTTCTCCGCGTCCTCTCCGCTGATCACCGCCAGTGCGAGTAGAAATCCGCCAGCGCCTCTTATCGCGACGCCTCTCTCGCTATGTTTGCCGCCGACGCGCCAAGGGGTGTACGTCGAGCGACAGCACCGGAGGGCCGCCAATGTCGGAGTCTAATCCGCTCGCATCCAGCGATATCAGCGATAAGAGCGAGAAGAAGAGCGCGAATTCCGCGGGCGTCTTCGCACGGCGGACGGTCGTGGCCGGAGCGGTCTGGTCGGTGCCCGCGGTGATGCTGGCGCAGTCCGCCTCCGCCGTCTCGATCAGCTGCTTCCCGGTGGGCACGGTCTTCCAGGCGGTCGCCCGCGGACGCCTCCTCAGCGGCTTCCTCGGCGGCGTGAACCTCGACAATGTCGCCGGTGTCTCGGGCGTGACGGCGACTGCGCCGGCGTCGGGACCGAATCCGCCCGACCCGGTCGTCGTGACGGGCGGCGTCAACGCCACGGTACTGAACGGCATCGCCGTGAATGCGACCGGGCTGACCGGCACGCTCTCCTCCCTCCTCACGCTGGCGGCTCCCGCCGGCGTCGGCACCCTCAACCAGTACGCGGAGGCGAGCACCACCGGCACCGTCCGCGGAGCCTCCGGTGCGATCACCAATGCCGGCCAGCTGGCGCTGACCCCGACGTCGGGGAGCTACCCCGACTTCGGCACCGTCAACCTGCAGGCGATCCTCGCCGCCGTCGGCGGGCCTGGTCTGTCTGACCTCCTGACCAACGTTGCCGGGCTCACTCTGCAGATCGGCGCCGTCACCGGACGCGCAGCTCTTCAGTCGGCCTGCGTGCCCGGGTCGGACAACCTGCAGCGCGACTACCAGATCACCAGGCTGAACCTGGTGCTCACGTCGACGGCGCTGACAGCTCTCGTCACTCAAGTGACGACCGCCCTGACGACGATCGGCAATATCGGTCTTGTCACCGTCGACACCGCCGCCATCCTCGCGGGGAACCTGCCGGGTGGAGGTCAGCCGATCCAGGCGAGCCTCGGGACGACTCCGGCGACACTGACCATCGATCTCGCCTCCCTCCTCGGGCCGGCTCCCGGGCAGCCCGGGAACACGCAGTTCGGCTCCTACTCCGCCTTCCTCAACAACCTCCCGCCGAACTCGACGCTCCTCGTGGACAGCGGACTCGGCGTTCCGGCGGCGGCCCTGACCGCCTTCACGACGTCGCTGGTCACCGTGCTCACACAGCGGCTGCGCGAGAACATCAGGATCCTCGGGATCCCGCTGAACGGCGCTGGCGTGCTCGCCAGCGTCTTGACCCTGGTCCTGAACGTGCTGAACCCGCTGCTCGCGGCCCTGCCTGCTCTTGTCGGAGCCGTTGTCACCACCGCGATCACCCCGGTCTTCGCCGCCCTGCGGGACGTCATCCAGATCGACGTCAACGCGCAGAACCGCTCGACCAACCCGACCGGGCCCGCCGCCCTCGAGGCGCTCCCCGTCGGCCGCTACGACGTCGCGGCGCTCTACATCCGCGCGGTGGGGCTCGTGAACCTGCTCGACCTGTTCATCGCCCGCGGCTCCGTCGGGCCGAACGTCCGCACGGGCTAGCCGCGCGCTCGGCGCCGTCAGGCGCCGTGGACCACGAGGCCGTGCTCGACCATCGCGTCGAGCACGGCCTCGACGTGCGCCCGGGGGTCGCCCGCGGGCGGGGCGCCGTGCTCGGCGACGACGGCCCCGGTCAGCGCGTCGACCGTCGCGGGCGTCCCGAGAGCACGCCACAGCACCGGGCCGATCCCGGTCAGCGTCTCGACCCGCTCGTCGAGGAGGCAGCTGACCACTCCGTCGCGCTCGACCCACTCGACGCCGGCGGCGCGCGCGAGCAGGCCCGGGCCGGGCGCCGCCGCATCGGCCTCCGGCGCGTCGGCGACGACCGGCGACGGCTCCCCGATCCGCTCCAGGAGCGGCAGCACGGTCTCCGCCTCGCGGTAGCGGAGCACCCGCGCCCCGCCGACGGAATCGAGCAGCCCGGCGAGGTGGTGCAGCGCCGCGGGCAGCCGTGCGAAGTGGCTCAGCTCGGGCAGCAGCACCGAGAGCGCCTCGTCGAAGGCGATCGGCTCGAGCCGGGGCTCCGCCGGGCCGGACGGGTCGCGGGCGATCAGGAGCAGGGCGGCCAGGCGCAGCGGAGCGTCCGGCAGCGGCTGCAGGCCCATCGCGGCGGGGGAGCGGTGCCGCTTCCAGTCGCCGCCGTCGAGGAGGGCGACGGGCTTCCGGAACGGCAGCACCCGCCCGTCGCGGCGGACGGCGAGCGTCTCGTCGGTCACGTACCCGTACCGCCGAGCGGCGAGGCTCACGAGGGTCGACTTCCCGGCACCGGGCCGCCCGACGAACGCGACGACGCGGCCGTCGGGCAGGGCGACCGCGGAGGCGTGCACGCTGAGCAGCCGGCCCTCGCAGGCGTCGGCCGCCGCGAGGGTGAGCGCGGCGCCGATGTGCTCGGCGAGGGCGTCCTCGGTCGGCTGCGCGATCACTCCCGGCTCCCCGACCGGCTCGGTCAGCGACACCCGGTACTCGGAGCCCGGGCGATCGGCGTCGTCGTCCACGTCGTTCCACGACTCCTCCACCTCCGCCACGAAGCGGTCGGGGACGGTGTCGTCGAAGGTGAAGCGCACGCCGAGCCCGAAGGGGGCGCGGATCAGCCGGCGGGTCATGTCAGGTCCTGTCCGTCCGTCGGAGGTGGTCCCACGCGAGCGGAGCCGTGCGGGCGCCGCGTCGCAGCCGCCGCCACCAGCCGGCCGCCACGTCGATCCGGCGCGGGCCGATGGCGGGGTCGGCGGCGCGCAGGGCGTGGGGAGCGGGGAAGACGGCGCGGGCGAGGAGCAGCGGCCGCTGCCGCCAGCCGGCCGCGCGCACGGCCTGCACCCACCCCGCGGAGGCGTGGGGCGAGCTCGCGTTGATCCGCCACGCCCGCAGCTCGGCCGCGGGCACCTCCCCGGCGCGCGCGCGGATGCCGAGCGCGTCGAGGAAGGGCTGCGCGGTCTGGACGGCGCCGAGCTCCTCCGCAGCCGCCCGGAGCGGAGCGTGCAGCTCCGCGCGGGCGGCCACCGCCTCGACGAGCAGGTCGTAGTCGGAGGGCCGCGTGAGGCGCGGGTCGGTGATCTGCCAGGCGTCGCGGAGCGCGTGCAGCGCCAGCACGAGTGCCGAGTCGGCGACGCTGGCGGTCGCGACCGGACGGCCGGCCAGCTCCACGATCCGGTGCCGGCTCCACAGCGCCTCGAAGGCGTCGCGCGGCGGCACGAGGAATCCCGGCCATCGCCAGTGCACGTCGATGTCGACCGGCCACGCGGCGTGCCGGTAGGAGCGCGAGTGCTTGGCCGCGAGCGTCGGTCCGTCCGGCCAGGGCCGCTCGGTCCAGCCGTCGGCGGCCAGGAGGGCCAGGATCCGGGGCAGGTCGTCGGGGGCGACCAGCAGGTCGACGTCGCCGGAGGCGCGGGGCGGCCGGAGCCGGTCGGCGGCGGCGGTCGGTCCCTTGAGCACGAGTGCGCGCAGGCCCGCCGCGTCGGCCCGCCGGTGGACGAACGCCGACACGAGCGGCACGGCCTCGTCGGCCCAGAGAACGCCCACGAGCTCCATCCGGTCAGTATTCCAGCGCTCCCGCGGCCCGCGGAGCCCGGCCGGGCTCGGTGGAGCCGGGCGCTCGTCTCGGTGAGGATGGGCGCGCGGGCCGCGGGGGCGCCGCGCGGAGGCGGGCGGGGCGGCGGATGATCCACGGGGGAGCGGGCGGCGCCGGGCGGCCTCCGGTGGCGCTCGCGACCAACAACGGCGACATCGGCGGCGGCGAGGTGATGCTGCTGAGCATCGCGGAGGCGCTCGAGGCGCTCGAGGTCCCGGTCGTGGTCGTCGGCCCCTCGGAGCCGCGTGCGCTCGTCGTCGCCGCCCTCGCCGCCGGCCACCGGGTCGTCGAGCTCGAGGCCGTGGGCAGACCCGCCTGGATGCGCGCGCTGCGGCGCTGGGACGCCACCTCCCGCGAGGGCGTGCTGTGGTGCAACGGTCTGGTGCCGGCCGTCGCGACGGCAGGGCGTCCGCGGCGGATCGTGCACCTGCACCAGCGCCCGTCCGGCCTGCAGCGGCTGCTCGCGCCCGTCGCCCGCCGCGGCGCCCTGGCGACCCTCGTCCCCTCCCGCTACCTCGCGGGGGTCGTCCCCGGGTCGACCGTGCTGCCGAACTGGAGCCGCCGCGTCGACCTGCCGGAGGCGCGGCCGCGGGAGGACGGGACGACCGTCCTCGGCTTCCTCGGGCGTCCCTCGCTCGCGAAGGGGGTGCGGGTCCTCACCGAGGCGCTGGCGCTGCTGGAGGCCGGGGAACCGGGCGCGTATCGCCTGGTGCTGGCGGGCGAGCCCCGGTTCGTGGCGGAGCGGGAGCGTCGCGAGGTGGAGGCGGCCCTCGCTCCGGTCGCCGCTCTGGTGGACCGGCCGGGGTGGATCGAGCCCGGCGACCTCTTCGCGCGGATCGACCTCCTGGTGGTGCCGTCGGTGCAGCCGGAGTCGTTCGGCCTGGTCGTGACGGAGGCGATGTCGGCCGGCGTCCCCGTGGTGGTGAGCGATGCCGGTGCGCTCCCCGAGGTCGTCGGCCCGTCGATCGACGCCACGTTCCGAGCCGGGGATCCGCGGGCTCTGGCCGAGCTGATCAGAGCCCGGAAGAAGAGAGGACTATCGGAGTCGCGGGAGAGGGATCGTGCCCGCTGGAACGATTCCTACTCCCCGTCCTCCGGAAAGTCGGCTATCGACGGACTTCTGGCGCGGATGGCCCTCTCCGATGATTCCTGATCCTCCCGCCAGGAGACCGATCCGCTTTCCGGGGAATGCCGCGGGGAGCTTCTCCTCCTCCCTCGGGAAAGGACGACGATGACCCCCGAACCGGAAGTCCTCAGAGTGCTCGGACTGTTCCTCAAGCACCCGACACTGCGCCTGGCTCCGGGCGAGCCCTTCGCCCGCGGGAGGCTGCCGTACCGGGCCGACCTCCTCCGGGACGACTCGACGCGGCTCCTCGTCCCCGGTCACGCGTCTCGGCCCGCGCACGTGAAGCTGCGCGACGTCGTGGAGCACCGCACGGGGCTGAACGTGGACACGCAGCTGCGCGCGCTCCGGGCGGTCCGCTCGGCCGACGCGGTGCTCTGCGTGCTCGAGCCGGAGGCGGGCCTCCCCGCGCTGCTCCGGCGCGCGCGGCTCGGGCCGTACGGCCGCACGCCGCTCGTGGTCCTCTCCTGCTGGTGGGCGGAGGAGCTGCTCACCGGCTCGCCGGAGCGGCGCCGACAGGTGGTCCGGCTGCTCCAGGGCGTGGACCGGCTCGTCGTGCTCAGCGAGAACCAGCGCGAGGTCTTCGCTGGCCACGGCGTCGACGAGCGGCGGATCGCACCGGTGCTCTTCGGGGTCGACTCCGACTACTACCGGCCCGTTCCGCCGCGTCCGAAGCGGTTCGAGGTGCTCGCCGTCGGTGTCGACCGCGGGCGCGACTTCGACTCGCTGGTCGCCGCCGCCGAGCGCCTGCCGCACCGGCGGTTCGACATCGTGACCACTCCTGCACGGCGGCCGTCCCGGGCGCTGCCGGCCAACGTCGTCCTGCACGATCCCGTCCCGGTCGGTCGGCACCGCGACAACCTGCGCGACGCCGAGCTCGTCGTCGTCACCAGCCACGACCTCGCCTACCCGACGGGCCAGAGCGTCCTCCTGGAGGCCTCCGGCTGCGGGACCTGCACGGCGGTCACCACGAGCGCCGCGATGACCGGCTACATCCGCGACGGCGAGACGTCCTTCGCGCTGCCCCTGCACGACCCGGCGGGGATCGCGGTGGTGCTGGAGGCGGTGCTGAGCGACGACGGGAAGAGGGCCGAAGTCGCCCGAGCGGGCCGGGAGCGGGTGCTGGCCGAGCTGAACGCGCGGCACATGTGGTCGGGCGTCCGCGAGGTCCTCCGCGATGCGGTCCGCGAGCGCGGCCGCGCCTGAGCGGCGGTCGGCCGGGGCCGCACCAGGCGACCTCCGTCGCGCCGGGAAGGGCCCGCCGACCGGGACCTCCGCGCCCCGGACCCGTGGATCCGCGCCGGATCGGGCGGACGCGGGAGGCGCTACTCCGGCGGCAGAGCGCGGGCGCGGGCGGACTCCTCCGCGAGCAGAGCGAGACCCGCGCCGATCACGACGAACGAGATCGGGGCGAAGAACACCTCGCCCAGCTGCGTCGCACACAGCAGCACCAGGATGCTCGCCGCGCCGACCGCGTGCCCCGGGCGGCTCCCGGCCCCGGCGGCCGTCGTCGCGAAGCCGGCCACGAGCACGGTGCCGACGACGCCGACGAGCAGCACGACGCCGCCCTCGGCCATCAGCGCCAGGTAGGAGTTGTGGAAGAACCAGTCGATCCCGTCGACCCGCGCGGTCGCCTCGCCGAGTCCGGAGCCGGTCCACGGCGAGAGCGCCACCTTGTCGACCGAGGCGTCGAGGATGCGGGCGCGCAGGGCGTCGGAGCCGGCCCGCTCCACCCCGTAGTCGCCCGCCGTCGCCAGGTTCCGCTCGGCCCAGAGGAACAGCAGGACGAGGCCGCCGCCGAGGAGCGCGCGGAAGAGCAGGCGCAGGTACGGCGCCGCGACGAGCCACACGAGCGCGCAGGCGTAGGCCGCCATCGACGTGCGGGAGTCGGTGGCGACGACCGCGGCGGCCCCGAGCGCGAGCACGCCGACCCGCAGCCACAGCCGCGAGCTGAGCGCCGAGACCAGCAGCGCCGCCGCTCCGTAGACGAGACCGGCCACGTTCTTGTCCTGCAGGTAGCCGGTCAGGGCGCCCTGGTAGCTGTCCGGGGCGAGTCCCGCGACGAACAGCGCGGCGTTCAGCGACAGCGCCGCGGCGAGTCCTTTGAGCCCCGAGACCACGTCGATCCGCCCGCTCGCGAGGAAGCCCGCGGCGAGCATGACGAGCGCGATGTTCGCCGCCCGGCGCAGGGCGTCGAGGCCGTCGAAGGACGAGCCCGCGAGGACGAAGGCGAGCAGGGCGAGGCACAGCCACGGGTACCACGCGGCCCGTCCGAGACGGCGGGTGGGCCGCCGGAAGAGGCTGACGAGGACCAGGGCGGCCAGGGCCGTCTGCGCCAGCGGGACGCTCCCCGGGAGGAAGGGGGTGGGGAGCCGGTAGACCAGGAGGCCCATCAGGACGGCATCGAGTATCCGAGCGGAATGTGCTATCGGAAAGGCCTCGTGAACGAGCGGGGAACGCCTCTCGACGACGATCTCTCCCCCTGGCGCGGACATGTCGTCATCCTCGCAGAAAGGGCCTCCCGAGGGGTCGGGGACCGCCTAGGGAAAGGCGCTCCGCATTGCTAGCGTGACCGACACCTCAGCATCGTCGTGCGGCGCATGCGCGGCACGCAGAAAGGTGCGCAGTGACTGTCGTCGATCTCATCGCATTCATCCGGCGGAACTGGCGGACTCTCGTGGTCGCCGTGCTCGTCGGAGCTCTGGCGATGGCCGCCTTCTCGTTCCTCACTCCGAAGGTCTACGAGTCGAGCTCGGCCGGATTCGTGATCGCCGCGAGCGACGGCAGCTCGGCCGATGCGATCAGCGGGTCGCAGACCGCGGTGACCCGGGCGAACGCCTACCTGCCGCTGATCTCGAGCAGCGCCGTCTCCGAGCGGATCGAGGCCGACCCGGAGGCGAACCCCGGCGGAGAGGCTCTGAGCGGCCGCCTCACCGCGAGGGTCGCTCCGGGCAGCACCCTGATCGAGGTCACCGCCGCGGCCGGGACCGCGCAGAACGCCGCAGCCCTGGCCAACGGGGCGCTCGCGGCGCTGGCGGCCGTCATCACCGACATCGAGACGCAGTCCACCGCCGACCGCACACCGCAGATCACCGTCGTCCCACTCGAGAACGCGGAGCCGCCCGCCGCCCCGACGAGCCCCGACTGGGTGCGGAACATCCTGCTCGGCGCCCTGGGCGGGCTCGTGCTCGGCTTCGGCCTCGCCTTCCTCCGGCGGGCCCTCGACATCCGCGTGCGGACCGTCGACGACCTCACCGAGCTCTTCGGCGTCGGCGTCCTCGGGCGCATCCCCAAGGCCGGACGCCCGGGCCGGACCGGCGGCCGCCGCGGCACCGACGCGCTCACCGCGGAGGCGTTCCGCTCGCTCCGGACGGGCCTGCGCTTCTCCAGCGTCGACGAGGAGACGCGCAGCGTCGTGATCACCAGCGCCAACCAGGCCGAGGGCAAGTCCACGATCGCCGCCGGACTGGCCCGCGTCACCGCGGAGTCCGGGCAGCGCACCCTCCTGGTCGACGCGGACCTCCGCCGGCCCTCCGTGGCGCGGATGCTGGACATCGACGGCGCCATCGGCCTCAGCGAGGTCCTCAGCCACCAGATCCCTGTGGACGACGCGATCCGCCCCACCGGTACCGCGGGCCTCTACGCCCTCCCGGCCGGGCACATCCCGCCGAACCCGTCCGAGATGCTCGGCTCCGAGGCGATGCGCGCCCTGGTCGCGCGCCTCTCGAAGGACTACTTCGTCATCATCGACGCGCCGCCCGTGCTGCCCGTCACGGACGCCTCCATCGTCGCGACCGTCGTCGACGGCGTCGTCTTCGTCGTCGCCTCGAACCAGACGCGCCGGCCCGAGGTGGTCGCCGCCCGGCGGATCGTCCAGCAGGTCCGCGCCCGCGTGCTCGGCACCGTGCTCAACATGGTCACCGCCCGCGACGGCGACACCGGGTACTACTACTACGACCGGAAGAACGCGTACTACGCCGAGCCGCAGCCGGCGACGGGGCGCAAGCGCGCGGCGGCGGCACCGCGCCGGTCCGAGCTCGCCCCGGTGGAGTCGCGGGCCCTGCCTCCGCAGACGTCCCGCCGGGCGGCTCGATGAGCGGGCGCCTGCTCCTGCTCTGCCATGCGAACGTGGCCCGGTCGCCCTCGGCCGAGCTGATCGCGGCGCGCCTGCTCGGCGCCGGCTCCGACTGGCGGGTCGAGAGCGCGGGAACGCACGCGGAGGTCGGCCGCGGGCTCGACCCCGAGCTCAGCGATGCGCTGCGGGCCCGCGGACTCTCCACGGCCGGGCACCGCGCGCGCCAGGCCGACGGCCGGATGCTCGCCGGCACCGATCCCGTGCTGGTGTTCGAGGCGGGCCAGCGGGAGTGGGTCACCCGCCACTTCCCGGCCGCCGCGCGCCGCACGACCACGGTCCACCGGGCGGCCCGGTTGGCGGGAGCCGCCCCCGGCGTCCCGCTCCTGCGGCTGCTCGCCGACGACACCGCCCCCTACGGCGCCGAGGACGACTTCGCCGACCCGTTCGGGCGCGGCCCGGACGTCGCCGCGGCGGCCGTCGAGGACATCGACGCCCTGCTCCGGGTGATCCTCCCCGCTCTCGGTGCTCTGCCCGTCGGCGCGGAGCCCCCGGCCGCCACCGTCCGGAGCACCCGCCGCTCGCTCCGCCGGGACCGCGCCGCCGAGACGGTCGCGAGGTGACCGCCGAGGGGGTGAGCGTCGTGATCCCGCACTACGGCGACCCCGCGCCCGCGCTCGCCCTCGTCGAGCGGCTCCGCAGCCAGGAGTCGCCCCCCGCCCTCGAGATCGTCGTCGTCGACGACGCCTCCCCGGTCCCGTTCCCGGCCGGGATCGACGGAGTGGAGGTCGTGCGGCGCGAGCGGAACGGCGGCTTCGGCGCCGCGGTGAACACGGGCGCCGCTCGGGCGCGCCACCCGCTGCTCCTGGTGCTCAACAGCGACCTCGTCGTCGGACCCTCCTTCCTCCGCGACCTGCTCGAGGCGGGACGGCCGTGGCTGCCCGCGGTCGTCGCTCCGGACCTCGTCGACGCGGGCGGGGAGCGGCAGTGGGTCGGCCGGCGCTTCCCGCGGCTGCACCACTACGTCGTGGAGTGGCTCACTCCGCTCGCGCGCTGGCGCCCGCGGCTGCACGCGGCCGTCGGCCACGACACCCGGTGCGCCCCGGGCGCGACGGTGCCGGTGGACTGGGTGGTGGGCGCCGTGATGCTGCTGCCGGTGGCCGAGTTCCGCGCGGTCGGCGGGTTCGACGAGTCCTTCCACATGAACTGCGAGGAGGTCGACCTCCAGCGTCGGCTGCGCGAGCGCGGCGTGCCCTCGGTCTTCGCCGGCTCCGTCGTCGCCGAGCACACGGGAGGCGGCTCCTCCGACCCCGCGCGCCGGCTGATCTGGCTGGTCGCCTCGCGCCTGCGCTACGCCCGCAAGTGGGGCGGACGCCCCGCCGCCCTCGCCGCGGCCCTGCGCGCCGCCTCCGCCGTGAACCTCGCCGCCAACGCGGTGCGCGCCGCCGCCGGCAGCGACGTGCGCCCGCTGGCCGTCCTCCAGCGCGAGCTCCGGCTCGTCGCCGCCGCCGAGGCGGCGTCCCGGTGAGCGGGCCCGTGCTCGTGGTGAGCCCGGTCTTCCACGGCTACTGGGAGGCGCTCGAGTCGGCGCTGGCCCACCTGGGCGACGACGTGGTCGTCCACCGCTACGACGCCGCGACCGGGCTGGCCCACGTGCGCGACGCGCTCGGCCACCGGCTCCCCGGGGGCCGGCTCCGGCGCTCGTCGATGCGCGCCGAGACCGACCGCGCGATCGCGGCGCTGCGCACCGTCCGGCCCCGGGCCGTCCTCGTGGTGAAGGGCGACTCCCTCGGCGACGCCTGGTGGGAGGAGGTCGGCCGTGCCGGCGTCCCCGTGGTGCTCTGGCTCTACGACGAGCTCCGCAACATGGGACACCCCGTGGACCGCCTGCGCTCCCTCGCCGGGGAGGCGGTGTCGATCGTCAGCTACTCCGCCGCCGACGTCGCCGAGCTCGCCCGCGCGGGGGTTCCGGCCGGGCACCTGCCCGACGCCTTCGACTC
Organism: Rathayibacter sp. AY1C6; assembly: GCF_002931535.1. Taxonomy (NCBI): domain Bacteria; kingdom Bacillati; phylum Actinomycetota; class Actinomycetes; order Micrococcales; family Microbacteriaceae; genus Rathayibacter; species Rathayibacter sp. AY1C6. Next base: position 39,143 of record NZ_PSWC01000025.1, read on the forward strand.
CCTCCTCTCCTTCCGCCCCCGCCCCTCCGCCGCGGTGACCTTCGTCGGCGCCCGCTACCCCGAGCGCGAGCGCGTGCTGCGGGAGCTCGCGGCCGGCGGTGTCGCGGTCGAGGCGTACGGGCGGCAGTGGTCGCGGCACCCCTGGGACGTGGCGCGCACCGGCCGCTGGCGCTCGGCCGGCGTCCCCGCCCGCCGCGACGTCCCGCGGGCGGGCTACTACGGAGTGATGGCCGGCTCGACCGCGACCCTGGCGCTGCACGGCGCGGGCCACGGCGGACTCTCGATGCGCGCCTTCGAGGCGCCGGGCGTCGGGGCGCTGACCCTGATCGACCGCCCCGAGGTGGCGGAGTTCTACGAGGTGGGCAGCGAGGTGCTCGTCTTCGAGGAGCGGGACCAGCTCGTCGAGCACGTGCGGCGGGCGGGCGCGGACCCCTCCTGGGCGCGGCGCATCCGCGAGGCGGGCGCGCGACGCACCGGCGCCGAGCACACCTTCGTGCACCGGATGCGGGAGGTGAGGGCCCTGTGGCGCTGACGCACCCGACCGATCTGGAGGCCTGGCGCCGCTGGCAGCGCGGCCGCGACCCGCTGCGCACCGCTCGGGCGGCGCTGCAGCGCTCCGAGCCGACCCGCCTGGTGCTGCACGTGCGCGGCGACCGGCCCGCCGTCCTGCTCGCGGTGGAGGCGTCGACGGCGAGCGCCCTCGCCTCGACCGCGGCCTCGCTCGCTCCTCTCGGCGGGGCTCCCGCGGCGGTCCTCGCTCCCTCCGGAGCCGGCGACGCGCTGTCCGGGCTGCTGCCGGGCCGCTGGAAGGCGCACCCGGTCGACCCGGAGGCGGACCCGCCCGCCGAGCTGCGGAGCCTCCGCGCCGTGATCGCCACCGGCCACTTCCTCGCGGCGGGAGCGGCCGCCCACCGCTGGTCCGGAATCCTCGGCGCCCGCTTCCTGGTCGTGCAGCACGGCCTGCTCACCCCCTCCGCCCCGCCGCTCCCGCCCGGAGCGACGCTGCTGGCGTTCTCAGAGGAGGACGCGGCCTTCTGGACCTCCGGCCGCAGCGACGTGGAGACCGAGGTCGTCGGCAGCCAGCTGCTCTGGACCGCGTCGCGCCGCCCGCGCCCCGAGCGGCTCGAGGAGCGGCCCCTGTTCCTCGGCCAGCTGCACGGCGCGGAGCTGCCCCGGCGGACGGCCGCGGCCACCGCCTCCCGCTTCTGCCGCGAGGCGGGCGCCGACTACCGCCCCCACCCCGCCGAGGTCGACCGCCGCTCGCGCTGGCAGCACGCGCGGTGGGAGCGCCGCGGCATCCGGGTGCTCCGCGGCGGCGACCTCGCCGCGCAGGCCCGGCCGGTCGCCTCGATCTTCTCGACCGGGGTCCTCGAGGCCGCGGCCGCCGGGATCCCCGCGTGGGTCGTCTGCGAGGACCCGCCCGCCTGGGTGCTCGAGTTCTGGAGCCGGTACCGGCTCGCGCGCTGGGGCGGGGAGACGCCGACCGCGGCTCCGCCCGTCCCGTCCGTCGAGCCGGCCGTCGCCGTCGCCCGCCGGGCACTCGCCATCGCCGAAGGAGGCACCCCGTGACCGTTCTCTGCGTCATCCCCGTGCGCGGGGGCTCGAAGGGCGTCCCGCGCAAGAACGCCCGCCCCGTCGCGGGCCGCCCGCTGGTGGTCTGGAGCATCGAGCAGGCGCTCGCCGCCGGACTCGACGTGCTCGTGTCGACCGACGACCCCGAGCTGGCCGCGATCGCGGAGGGAGCGGGAGCGGACGTGCCGTTCCTCCGGCCCGCCGAGCTGGCGCGCGACGAGACGGCGACCGAGCCCGTCGTGCTCCACGCGATCGAGCACCGGGCCGCGCTGGGCCGCCGCCCGGACGCGGTGATGCTGCTCCAGGCGACCTCGCCGATCCGGCTCCCGGGCACCCTCGCCCGCGCGCTCGAGCAGTTCGCCTCGACGGGGGTCGACTCGCTGGTGGGCGTCGTCCCGCAGACGCCGTTCCTCTGGCGGCTGCAGGAGGGCGCCTCCGTGCCGCAGTACGACGTCACGGCCCGGCCGCGGCGCCAGGACCTCGCCGAGGCCGACTTCTTCTACCGCGAGACCGGGTCCCTCTACCTCACCCGCACCGAGGTCTACGAGCGCGAGCGCAACCGGATCGGCGGCCGGGTCGGCCTGTTCGTCATGGACGAGGCGGAGGGCGGGGACATCGACACCGAGGCGGACCTCGCGGTGGTCGAGCAGACCCTCCTCGGCCTCGCGGCGGGAGGCGGCGCATGATCATCGACCGGCACCTCGCCCCGTTCATCGTCTTCGCCGAGGACCCGGTGCTCACCGCGCTGGCCAAGATCAACGTGAACAAGCAGCGGATCGTCTTCTGCGTCGACGGGCACGGGATCCTCCGCGGGTCGGTGTCCGACGGCGACTTCCGCCGCTGGATCATCGCGAACCCGACGGCCTCCCTCGACGTCCCGGCCCTCGCCGTCGCGAACACCGCCGTCCGCACGGCGGGAGCGGACGAGCCGGCCACCGCGATCGCCGCCCGGCTCGGCCGCGACGGGATCAGCCACCTCCCGCTCGTCGACGACCGCGGGCACCTCGTCGCGATCGCGGTCGAGGGCGATCGGGCGCTGCGGATCGGCCGCCACGAGGTGGGCGACGGCCACCCGGCCTTCCTGATCGCGGAGATCGGCAACAACCACAACGGCTCGGTCGATCTGGCGCGGCGGCTGGTCGACCTCGCGGTCGAGGCGGGAGCCGACGCGGTGAAGTTCCAGCTGCGCGACCTCGACTCCCTCTACCGGCGCGCCGGCGGGGCCACCGCGGGGGAGGACCTCGGCGCCCAGTACACGATCGACCTCCTGCGCCGCTTCTCGCTGCCCGCCGAGCCGCTCCTCCGGGTCTTCGACCACGCGGCCGAGGCCGGGATCGACGTCCTCTGCACCCCGTGGGACGCCCCGAGCGTGCAGGCGCTCGTCGACTACGGGATCCCGGGCCTCAAGATCGCCTCGGCGGACCTCACCAACCACGGGCTGATCGAGGACGCCGGCACCCGGGGACTGCCCCTGCTGCTCAGCACCGGGATGTCCCGCGAGTCCGAGATCCTCGAGTCGGTCGCGCTGCTGCGCTCACTCGGCACCTCCTTCGCCCTGCTGCACACCCAGTCGACGTACCCGGCGCCCTACCGCGACCTCAACCTCGCCTACCTCGACCGGCTCGCCGAGATCGGCGGCGGCGTCGTCGGCTACTCCGGCCACGAGCGGGGCTGGCACGTCCCGGTCGCCGCGGTCGCCCGCGGGGCCCGCATCGTCGAGAAGCACTTCACGGTCGACCGGGGGATGGAGGGCAACGACCACACGGTGTCCCTGCTCCCGGACGAGTTCCGCCGCATGGTCGGCGAGATCCGCGACATCGAGGACTCGCTCGGCACGCGCGACGCCCGATCGGTCTCGACGGGCGAGTCGATGAACCGCGTCTCGCTCGCGAAGTCGCTGGTCGCCTCCCGCGACCTCTCGATCGGGGACGTGGTGCGCGCCGCCGACGTCGTCGTCCGCAGCCCCGGCCGGGGCCTCCAGCCCAACGAGCTGCCGCAGCTGCTCGGCCGCGCGCTCCACCGCGACGTCGAGGAGGGCGGGTTCTTCTTCGCCGGCGACCTGCGCGAGAGCACGCCGTCCGGCCGGCCGTTCCGGTTCCGCCGCCCCTGGGGCCTGCCGGTGCGGTACCACGACCACGCGGCGCTCGCCGCAGAGTCGAACGCCGACTTCCTCGAGTTCCACTTCTCGTACCGCGACCTGGAGATCGAGCCGGACGACGTGTTCACCCGCCGCCTCGACTCCGGCTTCACCACCCACCTGCCGGACCTGTTCGCGGGCGACTTCCTCGTCGACCTCGCCTCCTTCGACGACGACGTGTGGGAGCGCTCGATCGCGGAGGTGCAGCGCACCGTCGAGACCACCCGGAGCCTCGCGCGCTGGTTCCGCCAGGAGGAGGACCCGATGATGGTCGTCACGATGGGCGGCTTCACCCGCCACGCGCACGTGGCTCCGGATCAGCGCGCTCCCCTCTACGAGCGCGTCGCCGACGCCCTCGAGCGCATCGACACGAGCGGCGTCCGCGTGCTGGCGCAGACCCTCCCGCCCTACCCGTGGCTCATGGGCGGGCAGCAGTTCCACAACCTCTTCGTGGACCCGCGCGACACCGCGGAGTTCGCGGCCGCCACCGGCACGCCGCTCTGCCTCGACGCCTCGCACACCAAGCTCGCGGCGAACCACCTCGGGCTCGCCTTCTCGGAGGCGGTGGCGCTGCTCGCTCCGCTCAGCGCGCACCTGCACCTCGTCGACGCGACGGGTGTCGACGGCGAGGGGGTGCAGATCGGCGAGGGCGAGATCGACTGGCCGGACTTCGCGGCGTCGCTCGACGAGCTGGCGCCCGGGGTGCCGTTCATCCCCGAGATCTGGCAGGGGCACGTGAACAGCGGCGAGGGCTTCTGGACCGCGCTCGAGCGGCTGGAGGAGTGGCTGTGACCCCGCTCGCGCTCTGGGCGGTGCCGGTCGGCGAGTTCGGCGGGGTGGCCCGCCACGTCCTCGACGCCGCCCGGAACGGGATCCCCGGCCACCGGCTCGTCGTGCTCTGCCCGGAGGGAGTGCTCGCCGAGCGGCTGCGGGAGCAGGGCTCGGCCGTGACGACCGGGCGCTTCGGAGTGTCCGCCGGTGCCGCCGCCTCCGTGGCGACCCTGCGCGCGACCGCGGCGGCTCTCCGCCCGGCGGTCGTCCACTCCCACCTCGCCCACGCCGACCTCGTGACCGCGGCGACCCCGCTGCCCCGCGGGGTCCGCCGCGTCACGACGGAGCACGGCATCGCCGGGCCCGACGTCTACCACCGCACCGCACTGCGGGCGCGGACGACCGCGGCGGCGCACCACGCGCGGCTGCGGTCCTTCGACGGCGCGATCGCCGTCTCGGAGGCCACCCGCCGCACCATGATCGAGAAGTGGCGGCCGAGCCTGCCGGTGCAGGTCGTGCTCAACGGAGTCGACGCCGCGCCCTTCGACCGCGAGCCGGGGGAGCCGGGCTCCCTCCGGGTCCTCTCGCTCGCGCGCCTGGCGCCGGAGAAGCGCCTGGACGCGCTGCTCGAGGCCTTCGCGGTGCTGCACCGGCGCGTCCCCGGCGCCACGCTGACCGTCGCGGGCGAGGGACCGCTCGACGGCGCCCTGCGCGCCCGGGCCGAGCGGCTCGGCCTCGGCGACGCGGTGTCCTTCCCCGGCTTCGCCGATCCGGAGGCGGCGCTCGCCGCGGCGGACGTCGTCGCCCAGCTCTCGGTCTGGGAGAACTGCTCCTACACGCTGCTCGACGCGGCCGCCCGCGGGATCGGCGTGGTCGCCTCCGCGGTGGGCGGGAACCCCGAGATCGTCGAGCGGGACTCGCTGGTCGACGCCGACGACCCGGAGGCGGTGGCCGCGGCGCTGGAGCGGCAGGCGTCGAGGGCGGTGGCCCCCCTCGCCGTGCGGGACGTCGCCGCCATGTGCGGCGGGATCGCCGCCGTGTACGAGGGGGTGGCGGCGTGAGCGGCGGGTCCCTGCGGCCGGGGCTGCGCACCCTCCTCTCGCTGGCCGGCGCCGCCTCTCCGGGCTGGATCACCGCCGCCGTCGCGGGCTCCCTCGCGCTCGCGGTCCTCGACACCCTGGGCGTCGCCGCGATGGTGCCGCTCATGGCGCTGCTCACCGGGACCGACACCACCACGGGCGCGCTCGGCGTCCTCTCCGGCGTCCTCGGCTCGACGGACGTCCAGACCCTCCTCCCGATCATCGCCGGCTTCGTCGCGGTCGTCTTCGTGCTCAAGAGCGCCGGGACGATCGTCTTCCGGTGGTGGCTGCTCGGCCGCACCACGCGGATCTCGGCCGACGCCGCGACGGAGCTGCTGCGGCGGTACGTCCTCGCGCCCTACGCCGTCCACCGCTCCCGGCGCCTCGCCGAGGTGTACCGGACCATCAACGACGCCAGCGCGCAGGCGGCCGGCGTGCTGCTCGGCGTGATCGGCATCGCCTCCGACCTGCTGGTGCTCGTCGCGATCGTGGCGATCCTGCTGGTCGCCTCGCCGGTCGCGACCCTGTTCGCGGCCGTCTTCTTCGCGCTGCTGCTCGGCGGTGTCCAGGCCCTCCTGCGGCGGCGGCAGGGCCGGATCGGCGAGGAGATGGCGGAGGCCGCGCTGGAGTCGTGGCAGTTCCTGCTCCCCTCGCTCGACGGGTTCCGCGAGGCGCGCCTGACCTCGAGCGCGGCGAGCCTGGTCGCCGGCTTCAGCGGGGCCAAGCGCCGCAGCGCCCAGGCTCTGCGCTCCCTCTCGCTCGTCTCGGAGCTGCCGAAGTACCTGCTCGAGATCGGCTTCGTCGTCGCCGTCGTGGGCGTCTCGGGGATCCTCGTCGCCACCGGCTCCGGCGCCGAGGCGCTCTCCGTCCTGGGCGTCTTCGCGGCCGCCTCCCTCCGCGCCCTGCCGACCCTCAACCGCGTCTCGGCCACCTTCGCGATCGTGCGCAGCGGGCAGGCGGGCCTGCGGATCGTCTCCGAGGCGGCCGAGGAGCTCGCCTCCGAGGGGGCGCACGACGAGAGGCCCGGGCCGGGCGGCCGCTACTCCGGCGACATCGCGCTCGAGCACGTCACGTACCGCTACGCCGACTCCGACGTGGACGTGGTGCGGGACGTCTCCCTGGTGATCCAGCGGAACGCCACGACCGCCTTCGTCGGATCCAGCGGCGCCGGCAAGAGCACCCTCCTCGACCTGGTCCTCGGCCTGCTCCCGCCCACGAGCGGCCGGATCCTCTGCGGCGGGCGGCCGATCGACGAGGACCCCGCGGCCTGGTACGCGGGGCTCGGCGTGGTGCCGCAGGACGTGTTCCTCCTGGACGCGACCGTCGCCGCGAACGTCGCCTTCGGGGTGCCGGCGGCCGAGGTCGACCACGAGCGCGTGCGCGAGGTGCTGCGGACGGCGCAGCTCGAGGAGTTCGTCAGCGGGCTGCCGCAGGGTCTGGACACCCGCGTGGGCGAGCGCGGCGTCCGCCTCTCCGGCGGCCAGCGCCAGCGGCTCGGCCTCGCCCGAGCGCTCTACCGGCGCCCCTCCGTCCTCGTCCTCGACGAGGCGACCTCGGCGCTCGACAACCGCACGGAGCACGAGATCTCGCGGGCCGTCGCCGAGCTGCACGGCAGCATGACCGTCCTCGTGGTCGCCCACCGGCTCTCGACCGTGCGCGGCGCCGACCGGCTGCTCTTCCTCGACGGCGGCCGGATCGAGGGGGCCGGCACCTTTGAGGAGGTGCGGGCCGCGCACCCCGGCTTCGCCCAGCTCGTGGCGCTCGGAGAGCTCTCGTGAGCGGGGGAGGCCCGCGGTGGTGACGCTCGGCGACGTCCGCTCGGCGCTGCTGGCGCCCCTCCGCCGACGGGGCACGACGGTGCTGCTGCCCGGCGAGTCGTTCGGGGTCGGGAACCTCGCCTACTTCTGGCTGCAGGCCCACGCCCGCCGGAGCCGCGGGGTGCCGACCGCGGTGCGCGCGACGCGGAGGACCGCGGAGTGGGCGGAGGTCTTCCCGCGGGTCCTCGAGGAGCTCGTGGTGCCCCCGGCGGAGATGTCGTTCTTCAGCCCCCGCGAGCTCGGGAGCGTCCACCAGGATTTCGGCGTGGAGTTCACGGCGGACGAGCTGGCGGACTTCGTCGCGACGATGCTGCTCCCGCCCGGCGGCCCGTTCACCGCTCTGGCGGCGGCGGCGCGACCGGAGGCGGACCTCACCGTGAACATCCGGCGCGGCGACTACTACAGCGTCCCGGCTTTCCGCGGCCGCTACTCCTTCGACGTGGTCGAGTACGTCGACGCGGCGCTCGCCCTGGCCCGCGAGCGGGAGCCCGTGCGCAGCGTCCTGATCGTGTCGGACGACCTCGACTGGTGCCGGGTGAAGCTGGCCCGCGTCCTCGAGGGCGTCGAGGTGCGCTTCCCGGGGGCGGGGACGCCGGTGCCGCAGCAGCTCGCCCTGCTGGCCGCGTCCCGCCGCCTGGTGCTGACGAACTCGACCTTCTCGTACTGGGGCGCGCATCTCGGCGACCACGTGCACGGCGGCGCCGACGTGATCGCGCCGTGGTTCCACAGCCGCGCGTGGAACGGAGGGGCGGCGACGCAGCTCGACCCGCGCTGGCGGGTGGTCCGCGACCTCCCCGGCGGCTGGGACGGCTGACGCGGCGGGTCGGAGGCGGGCGGCTCCGGGGGCGCGACCGGGCATGGACGGCTGCGGGCAGGCGGATGTGCGAGGACGGCTCCGGGCTCGCGGCTCCGGGCCTCAGCGCAGGACGTGGCCCTCGACGTCGACGGGAGCCCGGGCGGTGAGGCGCTTCAGCCGCATCGCGGGGCGCTCGACCAGCAGCCAGCTCGCCCACGCGAGGGGGACCGTCGCTGCGACCGAGAGCACGATGTACGCCCAGAGCGGCACGGCGGCTCCGGCTCCGACGATCGCCAGCGAGAGCAGCTGCTGCACGGGGAACGCGTAGATGTACATCCCGTAGGAGACGTCGTGGGTCGCGCCCACCCGACGCAGGGGGAGCCGGGCGCCGAGCGCGACCATCAGATAGGCGAGGGGGAGGCCGGCGAGCACGCGGTAGAGGCCGGTCGCGATCACGAGGACGAGCAGCACGGCCGCGACGGCGGTGAGCGCGCCCGTCAGGGGGAGGCGGTCGCGGTACAGGTGCACGAGCGCACCGGCGAGGAAGTACCCGACGAGCGTCACCGTCTGGTTGAGGGGCGCCGGGAACGGGACGAGGTCCGTCGCGAGCACCGCCGCGACGAGGGTGAGGCCCGCGAATCCCGCGACCACGAGGGGGCGCACCCAGCGCGCGGGCGCTAGGGAGACGAGCAGGCCGATCACGACGTAGCTGACGAACTCGTAGAACAGGCTCCAGAGCGAGCCGTTCCACGCGCCCGGGTAGGGCACGGAGCCGAGCATCCCCGCGATGCCGTACTCCCGGATGTAGAGGGCCGCATTGGCGACCACGAAGCGCACCGCCCCGGCCGCGCTGTACTCGCCGGCTCCGAGGAGGAGCGACGCGAGCGGTGCGGCGACGAAGGCCACGACCAGGAGCGAGACGAGGAAGGCGGGATAGATGCGGAGGAAGCGCCGCCAGAGGAAGTCGACCAGCGATCGCGAGCGCAGCCGGCTCGCGGTGATCAGGAAGCCGGAGGTGGCGAAGAACCCGCCGACCGCCCAGGCGCCGAGGGTCGAGCCTCCGAACCCGGGGTCGTCGCCGTAGCCGCCGAGGGGGAAGGAGTGCGACACGATGACGAGGACCGCCAGCCCGAGCCGCAGGGCGTTGATGCTGTTCGACCGCGGGTCGAAGGCGGAGCCGACGGTCGGGCGCGTGCGTGGCGCGCGGGCGGGCGCGGCGGTGCGCCGGCCGTTCTCCTGGCGGGTCATGCGCACATCCTGCTGACCCCGGCCGCCGCCGTCGATCGGGCGGGGGACGCGCCGCGCTCCTCCCGGAGGGCCCGCGCACCAGCAACGACGCGCGCTCCACCCCTGCGGCCCCGTCGCGGAGCTGACGCGGACTGACGTGCGGCCTGCGGCTGATCCCTCTCCGCCCCGTCGTCGCTCCGTCGCCCTCTCCCGCGAGACGCCGCTCCGTTACGCGACACGCGGGAGGGGGCGTACCGGAGCGGGCGTACCGGAGCGGCACCTCGTGGCAGCCGGTCGGATCACGCCGGTCGGATCACGCCGGTCAGAGCAGCCCGTCCGTGAGGTGGTCCGGCGTGCCGAAGCGGTGGGCCGTGATCGACACGGCCTGCTCGCGGAGGAACGGCAGCAGCTCCAGCCGGCCCGCCTCGGTCGCCGGGCCGGCGTAGACCGCGAGGTCGGGGCGCCCGCCCGTCACGGCCGTCACCGTCGCGGCGGACGCGCCCAGCAGGCGCACCCGTCCGGCGCCGTGCGCGCGCACCCGCGCCTCCCACGCCGCGTCGTCCTCGACCACGACGGCGCCGGCCGCCTCGTCGAGACCGGCGGCGAGCTGCGGAGGCAGCGCCGCGGCGCTCGAGACGACCACCCGTGCCTGCGCGGTCGCCGCCGCGACGGCCACCCGCACGAGCGAGCCCAGCGGCTCCCCGGCGGCCAAACGCACCAGCACGGCGGAGTCGTAGGGCAGGCGGCGGAAGACGTTGCGCTCCGCCTCCAGCCCCGTCACGTCGCGAGGAGCGCCCGCGGCCCACGCCGCCGCGCAGCTGCGCGCCGTCCGCTCCACCGCGGCCTGCTCCTCCGCCGAGAGCTCCGCGCGCGACGCGGCGAGCAGGCGGGCGGCCGGTCCGACGACCGGAGCGGTCGCCTCCGACGGCGCCGCGGTCCAGGAGCCCAGGCCGAGCAGGTAGTCCGGTCCGCCCGCCTTGGTGCCCGGGCCGACCGCCGACTTCTTCCAGCCGCCGAACGGCTGGCGCTGCACGATCGCCCCGGTGATCCCGCGGTTCACGTAGAGGTTGCCCGCCTCGATCCCGTCGAGCCAGGTGCCGATCTCCTCCGGGTCGAGCGCGTGCAGGCCCGAGGTGAGCCCGTAGTCGACCTCGTTGACGATCGCGATCGCCTCGTCGAGGGTCGCCGCCGTCATGATCCCGAGGATCGGCCCGAAGTACTCGGTGCGGTGGAACTCGGAGCCGCGGCGCACGCCGTCGCGGACGCCGGGGCTCCACAGGCGTCCGGAGTCGTCGAGGCTCCGCGGCTGCAGCAGCCAGGTCTCACCGGCGCCGAGCACGGTCAGGCCGCGCAGCAGCTTGCCCTCGGCGGGTTCGATCACCGGCCCCATCCGCGTCGCGGGGTCGGTCGGGTAGCCGACCGTGAGGGAGGAGACCGCGTCGAGCAGCTGCGCGCGGAACCGCTTCGAGCGCGCGACGGAGCCGACCAGCACCACGAGCGAGGCGGCGGAGCACTTCTGGCCCGCGTGCCCGAAGGCGCTCGCCACCACGTCCTTCACCGCCAGGTCGAGGTCGGCCGAGGGGGTGACCACGATCGCGTTCTTGCCGCTCGTCTCGGCGAGCAGCGGGAGGTCGTTCCGGAAGGAGCGGAACAGCTCCGCCGTCTCGTAGGCGCCGGTGAGGATCACGCGGTCGACCTGCGGGGAGGCGATCAGGTCGCGACCCAGCTCCTCCTCCGGCAGGCGGAGCAGGCGCAGGGCCTCGCGGGGCACGCCCGCCGCCCACAGCGCCTCGGCCACCACGGCGCCGCAGCGCGCGGTCGGACCGGCGGGCTTGAGCACCACGGCGGAGCCGGCCGCGAGCGCCGCGAGGACGCCGCCGGCCGGGATCGCGACCGGGAAGTTCCACGGCGGAGCGACCAGGGTCAGCGCGGCCGGGTGGAAGCGGGCGCCGTCGACCGCGTCGAGCTCGAGGGCGCGCTCGGCGTAGTAGTGGGCGAAGTCCACGGCCTCCGAGACCTCGGGGTCGCCCTGGTCGAGGGTCTTGCCGCCCTCGGCCGCCATGACCTCGAGCAGCTCGGCGCGGCGCGCCTCCAGCTCGTCGCCCGCGCGGTGCAGGATGCGGGCGCGCTCCTCGGCCGGGACGTCGCTCCAGCCGCTGCCGCGGGCGCCGGAGAGCACCGACTCCAGCTCGTCGAGGGTGACGATCGTGGCGGCCTCGATCGCGTCGGCGCCGGCCCGGGAGGAGGGGACGCGCGCGAGGATCGCCTGCGCCCACTCGCGGTTCGCGGCGACGGACGGGTCGGTGTCGGGGGTGCTGCGGAAGTCGCCCGGTCCCGGACGGCCGCTCGCGGCGAACCGGTCGGGCACGCGGTGCGCCGGGGGGACGGCCCCGTCGAGGGCGGCGACGGAGGCGCGGAACCGCTCCTCCTCCCGCGCGAAGAGCGCCGGGTCGGCCTCGAGCTCGAAGACGGCCGACATGAAGTTCTGGCTCGACGCGCCCTCCTCCAGCCGGCGGATCAGGTAGGCGATCGCCACGTCGAACTCGGCCGGCGCGACGACCGGCGTGTAGAGCAGGAGCGAGCCGACCGTGCGGCGCACCGCCTCCGCCTGGCCCTGGGCCATGCCGAGGAGCATCTCGTACTCGATCCCCTCGCGGACGCCGCGGGTGCCGGCGAGCAGCCACGAGTACGCGACGTCGAAGAGGTTGTGCCCGGCGACGCCGACCCGCACGTTGCGGATCCGCTCCGGGTGCAGCGCGTAGTCGACGACGCGCTTGTAGTTCGTGTCGGAGTCCTGCTTGCTGCTCCAGGTCGCCAGCGGCCAGCCGTGGACCGAGGCCTCGACCTGCTCCATCGGCAGGTTCGCGCCCTTGACCAGGCGCACCTTGATGCCGGCGCCGCCGCGGGCCCGGCGGGCGGCGCTCCACTCCTGCAGGCGGATCATCGCCGAGAGCGCGTCCGGCAGGTAGGCCTGCAGCACGATGCCGGCCTCGAGGCCGAGGAACTCCGGCCGGTCGAGGATGCGGGTGAAGACCGCGATGGTGAGGTCGAGGTCCTTGTACTCCTCCATGTCGAGGTTGATGAACTTCTGCGGCGAGGACGCGGCGGCCCGGGCGAACAGCGGCGCCAGCTCCTCCACGATGTCGTCGACCGCGGCGTCGAAGGCCCACGGGTTGTGCGGGGCGGTGCTCGAGGAGACCTTGATCGAGACGTAGTCGACGTCGTCGCGGGCGAGGAGCCGGTGCGTCCCCTCCAGGCGGCGGTGGGCCTCCTCGCGGCCGAGGACGGCCTCGCCGAGCAGGTTCATGTTGAGCCGGACGCCGTCGCGGCGGATCGCGGCGATGGCCGGGCCCAGGCGGGAGTCGGTCGCGTCGATGATCAGGTGGCCGACCATCCGTCGCAGCACCCGGCGCGCGATCGGCACCACGACGTCCGGGAGGAGCGGCGCCATGACGCCGCCGAGGGCGACCGCGCCGCGCATCGGAGCCGGGAGGAAGGACGGCACGCCGCCCGCGATCGCCTTCAGCGCCGCCGCCGCGACGCGGGTGTCCTCGGGGCGGACGACGCCGTCGACGAAGCCGACCGTGAAGTCCAGGCCGGCCGGGTCCTTCAGCACGCCCGCCAGCTGCGCCCCGGAGGCGTCGATCGGGATCGCGGACGCCTCGCGCAGCCAGCGCCGCACCAGCGCGACGCTCTCGTCGACCAGGCGGGGATCGATCGAATCGGCGGACGGACCGTCGGCGGCGGGGCCGGTGGCGAGAGCGGGGCTGGCGAGATCCGTCATGGTGCGGTCCTTCTGCTCTGAGGTGGGTGCCTTCAGTATTCGACCGACTACCGTTGAGCAGAAGCGACCGTTCCTTACCGGTACCGGTCAGCTCAGCTGAACGATCGGAGAGACGCCGTGCTCGATGTCCGCCGCCTGGTCCTGCTCCGCGAGGTGGCCATCCGCGGCACTCTCGCCGCCGCGGCCGAGGCCCTCGCCTACAGTCCCTCCGCCGTCTCGCAGCAGCTCGCCGTGCTCGAGCGCGAGGCCGGCGTCGAGCTGCTGCGGAAGGCGGGCCGGCGCGTGCAGCTCACACCCCAGGCCGAGATCCTGGTCGAGGCAGCCGGCGAGGTGATGGCCCTGCTCGAGCGGGCGGAGGCGGCGCTCGCGGCCTCGGGGGAGTCGGTGACCGGGCGGGTGCGCGTCGCGGTGTTCCAGTCGGCCGCGCTCGCGCTCATGCCGGGCGCGCTCCGGGCCGTCGCCGACCGCTTCCCGGAGGTGCGCGTCGAGATGGTGCAGCGCGAGCCCGAGGGTGCGCTGCACGAGACGTCGTGGGCGCGGGAGTTCGACCTCGTCGTCGCCGAGCAGTACCCCGGCCACTCGACCTCCTGGCTGCCCGGACTGGTGCGCAGCGACCTGACGACCGACGCGATCCGCCTCGCCGTGAGCCACGACTCCGCCGTCGTCGACCTCGCCTCGGCCCGCGACTCCGCCTGGGTGATGGAGCCGCGCGGCACCGCGAGCCGCCACTTCGCCGAGCAGACCTGCCGGGTCGCGGGCTTCGAGCCGGACGTCCGCTTCGAGACCGCCGACCTGCAGGCGCAGATCCGCCTCGCCGCCTCCGGCCACGCCGTCGCCCTGATGCCCGACCTGGTCTGGGCGGGCGAGGCGCCGGACTGCCGCCTCCTCGAGCTGCCCGGCACGCCCCGCCGCACGATCTTCACCGCCCAGCGCGAGGCGCAGCTGGCGTCGCCGGCCGTGCGGGTGTTCCGGGAGTGCCTGGCGGAGGTGGCGGGACGTTTCGCGTGAGGCTGGGGGCGTGCGGGGGTGCGGGACGACGGGCGAGGTGCTCCTCCGCGTCGCCGACTGAACGCGCGGGCGTGCCCGGACTGCGCGCCCGGAC
>NZ_PSWC01000026.1:0-39121 GCF_002931535.1 Rathayibacter sp. AY1C6
GGCACAGAGAGGTCTCACGGGTCGGCGGCTCGGCGGGGGACCGGGCTCGGGAGCAGGGGAAGCGGCTATGTCAACAGGCGGGGGTGGGAGACCCGTCAGACGGGCCTCCGAAAGCGCTCCGAATAACAGTACGGTAACGAGCGGCGCGTGTCACGCCCGATCGTGTCCGTCTGTGATCGCTAGACCGCCTAGGAAGTCGTCCCCGGCGCGTAATCGGGCGCATCCGGAAGGCCGAAGACGCGCTCGAGCGTCTCGATGCCGGAGTCGTGCAGGTACCCGGAGAGCTGGGTCCCGACGTACCGCAGGTGGTACGGCTCCGACTCGTACCCCGTGATCGGAGTGGTGTCGGGCTTGTAGCGCACGAGAAAGCCGAAGCGGTGGGCGTTGGCGCCGACCCACTGCCCCTCCGGAGTGTCGCCCCAGCAGATCTCGAGCGCGCACGCGCCCGACGCTCCCACCACGTCGACCGCCCAGCCGGTCTGGTGCTCACTGTGCCCCGGGCGCGCACTCGTCGCATCCGCTCCCGCCTGCCCACGCGAGGACACCCAGCCCGCGTAGACGCTGACCTGGGTGTCGTAGGAGCGGTAGGCGCTCTGCACCGCCAGCGAGAGGCCGGCCTCGGAGCGGGCGGCGGCGAAGAGCGGGACGAGGGCGTCCGCGGTCGCCTGGCGCATCGGCTGCCGGTTGACGTAGGGCACGTCGGGGAAGGTCAGGTCGGCGGGGACGTAGTCGACCGGCGCGAGCGTCCGCAGCTTGTTGACGACGACCCAGGTGCTCGCCGGGTCGTCGACGGACTGCGCGGTGAGGTCGATCCCGGGGGCGGTGGGAGTGGGTGTGGGAGTCGGAGTGGCGGTCGGCACCGCCGTGGGCGTCGAGGTGGTCGCGGCCGCGGAGGGCGACGGAGCGGGCGGCGCCGTCGAGGGGGTCGGCGAGGGCGCCGGCGCTCCGTTCCCGATGGCGGCTCCGACCCCCAGCGCGGTCAGGCCCGCCGCGGCGGCCACACCCCCGATGACCAGGGCTCGGCGGCGGACGGGGCGCCCATCGGTCGGCTCGTTCTCGTTCGACGTCATCCTCCGAGCCTAGACAGACCCGTTCCTGCACATCTGCTGAAGCACCGGCGATCGGTTCTGTCCACCCGTGCCCCTCCACGCGGGTCGCGCATATCCTCTAAGGATTCACATAAGCAGACCCCCTAGCTTGAGTGACAGCCACGACTCCGCGTGCGACCGCCCCCTCGGCCGCACGGCCCCCCACGGAGCCGTCGATGGAAGGACCCCATGCTCCGACCCCTCACCGCACCCTCCGTCCCTCTCGCCGCCCTCGCTCGGACGCTCGAGATCGGCGACGAGGGCGGCCTGACGGCCGAGATCAGCGGAGTGACGCTGATCGCCTCCGACGTCGAGCCCGGCGACCTCTTCGTCGCCCTGCCCGGGGTCAACCGCCACGGGGCCGAGTTCGTCGAGCAGGCCGTGGCCCGCGGCGCCTCCGCCGTGCTGACCGACACCGCGGGCGCCGATGCCGCGCGCGCGACGGGTCTGCCCGTCCTCGTGGTCGACGACCCCCGCTCCCGCCTGGGCGCCGTCGCCGCCGCCGTCTACGGGACGGCCGAGCGCTCCCCCGTGCTGCTCGGCGTGACCGGCACCAACGGCAAGACGTCGACCGTCCACATGCTCGAGGGGATCCTCCGCCAGCTCGGCGTTGTGCCCGGCCTCAGCTCGACCGCGGAGCGCCACATCGGCGACACCTCGGTGACCAGCGGCCTGACCACCCCGGAGGCGACGGAGCTGCACGCGCTCGTCGCCCGCATGGAGGAGGAGGGCGTCGGCGCGGCCGCGATCGAGGTCAGCGCCCAGGCGCTCACCCGCCACCGCGTCGACGGCGTGGTCTTCGACGTCGCCGGCTTCACGAACCTCAGCCACGACCACCTCGACGACTACGGCGACATGGACACCTACTTCGGCGAGAAGGCCCAGCTGTTCCAGCCCGATCGCGCGCGCCGGGCCGTCGTCTCGCTCGACTCCCCCGCGGGCGCGCGCCTCGTCGAGGTCGCCGGCGTGCCGGTCACCACGATCACCTCCCTCCCGGGCGTCGACGCCGACTGGACCATGACGGTGCTCGAGCAGGAGTTCGGCCGCACCCGCTTCCGGATCGGCAACCGCGAGGGCCGTGCCATCACGACCTCCGTCCCGATCATCGGCACCCACATGGCCGCCAACGCCGGACTGGCGATCGTGATGCTGATCGAGTCCGGTCGGCCGATCGGCGAGATCCGCGCCGCGCTGCACCGCGACGGCGGAGTGGACGCCTCCCTCCCCGGCCGCACCGAGCGCGTCTCCGGCGACCGCGGCCCCACGGTGTACGTCGACTTCGGACACAGCGCCGACGCCTTCGCCCGCACCCTGGAGGCCGTCCGCGAGGTCACTCCCGGCCGCGTGGTCATGGTGTTCGGCGCCGACGGCGACCGGGACGCGCTCAAGCGCCCGGCCATGGCCGAAGCCGCCGTCCTGGGCAGCGACGTGCTGGTCGTGACCGACCACCACCCGCGCTTCGAGGACCCGGCCTCGATCCGGCGCACCCTCGTCGAGGCCGCCCGCGCCGCACGTCCGGACGCCGAGATCCACGAGGTCGACGACCCCAAGCGCGCCATCCGCGTCGCCGTGTCCCTGGCGCACGAGGGCGACGCCATCCTCTGGGCCGGCCCCGGGCACCAGAACTACCGCGACATCCTCGGCGTGCGCACGCCGTACTCGGCCCGAGCCGAGGCCCGCGCAGCGCTCCGCGAGGCCGGCTGGGCGGACGAGGCGGTCCCCGCTCCGGCCTGATGCACGGCCCCGGCACGGCGGCCCTGAGATCCCGTTCAGGCTCGCCGGACGCTCTGTCGCGCTCTCCGCACGCGGTGTAACTTTGCGCAGCACGCAACGTTTGCGGCGGATCGCCGTGCCTGGACGCGTCCGCCAGACAAGGGGACCACCGTGGCCGACTCCGCCTCCGCTCCATCCGCTCCGACCTCGACGCCGTCCGGCGCCGTGATGTCGCACCGGCAGATCCTGTTCGTCATCTTCGGCCTGATGGCGGGGATGTTCCTCTCCTCGCTCGACCAGACCATCGTCGGCACCTCGATGCGCACCATCGCGGACGACCTCGACGGCCTCTCGCAGCAGGCGTGGGTGACCACCGCCTACCTGATCGTCTCGACGATCGCGACGCCGATCTACGGCAAGCTCTCCGACATCTTCGGACGCCGCCCGCTCTACCTGATCGCGATCGTGCTGTTCCTGATCGGCTCGACGCTCGCCGGCTTCTCGACCTCGATGCTCGGCCTCGCGGGCTTCCGCGCCGTGCAGGGCCTCGGCGCCGGCGGGCTCATGTCGCTCGCGCTCACGGTGATGGGCGACATCCTGCCCCCGCGCGAGCGCGCCAAGTACCAGGGCTACTTCCTGGCCGTCTTCGGGATCTCCAGCGTCGTCGGACCGCTCATCGGCGGCCTGCTCGCCGGCACCCCCGAGATCCTCTTCATCACCGGCTGGCGCTGGGTCTTCCTGATCAACCTCCCGATCGGCGCCGTCGCGCTCTTCATCGTCGTGCGGTTCCTCCACCTGCCCAAGCCCGCCGGCAAGCGCTCGGTGCGGATCGACTGGTGGGGCGCCTCCCTCGTCGTCATCGCCGCGGGACCGCTGCTGCTGATCGCCGAGCAGGGCCGCGAGTGGGGCTGGGGCTCGCCGATCGCGTGGGTCTGCTACATCGTCGGCGCGCTGGGCGTCATCGGCTTCATCGCGGCCGAGCGGATGATGGGCGACGACGCGCTCATCCCCCTCAAGCTCTTCCGCTCGCCGACCTTCTCGATGGCGACCGTGCTGGGCGTCCTCGTCGGCTTCGGCATGTTCGGCGGCATGATGGCGATCCCGCTGTACCTGCAGCTGGTGAACGGCGCCACGCCGACCGAGTCCGGCTTCCTGATGCTGCCGATGATCCTCGGCCTGATGATCGCCTCGATCGTCTCGGGTCAGATCATCTCGCGCACGGGCCGCTACCGCGCCTTCCCGATCGTCGGCACGTTCCTGATGTCGGCCGCGTTCTTCTACTTCACCTTCGTGACGATCGACAAGCCGGTGATCTTCATGATGGGCGGGATGCTGATGCTGGGCCTCGGGCTCGGGCAGATGATGCAGACCCTCACCCTGGCCTCGCAGAACTCGGTCGACGTGGCGAACATGGGAGTCGCGACCAGCGCCTCCACGTTCTTCCGCCAGATCGGCGGCACCCTGGGCACCGCCGTGATCTTCTCGGTGCTGTTCAGCCGGATCCCCGACACCATCGCCGCGGCCTTCAAGAACCCGGCGCTCGCGGCGGATCTGCAGCGGGCCGTCACCGATCCGGCCGTCGCCGCGGACCCGGCCAACGCCGGGATCCTGAAGCTGCTGCAGTCGCAGGACACCGCCGCGATCGGCTCCGCGCTCGACGGGGACACGTCGTTCCTGAACACCGCGGACCGCGCCCTGTCGGCCCCGTTCCTGACCGGGTTCAACGACGCGACCGTGACCGTGTTCCAGGTCGCGCTGGGCGTGGTCCTGCTGGCCTTCGTCCTCTCGTGGTTCCTCAGGACCCCGCCGCTGCGGGCGAAGTCGGCCATGCAGGAGGCGCACGACCTCGCGGCCGAGGACAGCGCGGAGGAGCTGCGCGACACGGACCCGCAGCTGGCCGCGCGCGCCGGGGCCGACCTGGCCGCGGGCAGCATCGAGCCGGACGTCCGGACGGACTCGATCCGCACCGCTCCTCCCCGCGACGGGCACGGCGCCCACCGGGCCTGATCGGGAAGCGCCGACCGGCCCGCGTCCTGCGCTCCGCTCCTCTCCTCCGAGGCGCCGCCTCCGCCGCCCGGACACCGCCCTCACCGCGGTGTCCGGCCGGGGAGGCGGCGCCTCGCGGTCGTCCGGGGTGCGGTGTCCCGCGTTCCGGGGCGAGAGAGCGCTCCACCGGGGCTCTAGGATGGTCGGACCGCTGCCGAAGGAGTCCGCAATGAGCGCCGCCCCCACCCCCTCCCCCGCGACCCCGAGCCTCTCGGAGCAGATCGCCCGCGTCGACCGGCTCGCCGTCCGCGACTGGCCCGCCGGCTTCCTCTGGGGATCCGCGACCGCCGCCGCCCAGATCGAGGGCGCCGGCCACGAGGGCGGCAAGGAGGACAGCATCTGGGACGCGTTCTCCCGCGTCCCCGGAGCGGTCGCGAAGGGCGACACCCCCGAGGTCGCGGTGGACCACTACCACCGGATGCCCGCGGACGTGCGGCTGATGAAGGAGCTGGGGCTCGGCTCCTACCGCTTCTCGGTCAGCTGGGCGCGCGTCAAGCCGGGCGACCGCGCGGTGAACCCCGAGGGCCTCGACTTCTACTCCCGCCTGGTCGACGAGCTGCTCGGCGCCGGCGTGCTGCCGTGGCTCACCCTCTACCACTGGGACCTCCCGCAGGCCGTCGAGGAGACCGGCGGCTGGGCGAACCGCGACACCGCCGAGCGCTTCCGGGACTACGCCGAGGCCGTCTACGAGAGCCTCGGCGACCGGGTGCAGCACTGGACGACGTTCAACGAGCCGTTCTGCTCGACCCTGCTCTCCTACGGCGCGGGCGTGCACGCCCCCGGCGTGATCTCGCAGCAGAAGGCCCTCGCCGCCGTGCACCACACGCACCTAGCCCACGGGCTGGCCGTCTCGACGCTCCGGCAGCTCGGAGCGCAGAACCTGGGCATCACGCTCAACCTCTCGAACGCCGTCCCCGACGACCCCGAGGACGAGGCCGACCTCGACGCCGCACGCCGCTTCGACGCGCTCCAGAACCGGATCTTCCTCGACCCGCTGCTGCGCGGCGAGTACCCCGAGGACCTGCTCGAGGACGTCGAAGGGCTCGGGCTCGACGAGCTGATCGTCGACGGCGACCTCGACCTCATCTCGCTCCCGCTCGACTTCCTCGGCGTGAACCACTACCACGACGACAACGTCTCGGCGCATCCGCTGCCGGCCGGAGCCGACGACTTCGCCCAGGCGACCGACCGCGAGGTCGGCTCCCCCTGGGTCGGCTCCGAGTTCATCACCTTCCCGTCGCGCGGTCTGCCGCGCACCGCGATGGACTGGGAGGTGAACCCCGACGGGCTGCGCTACCTGCTGACCCGCCTGGGCCTGGAGTACGAGAACCTCCCTCCGCTCTACGTGACCGAGAACGGCGCCGCCTACGACGACGTCGTCGAGGACGGCCGCGTGCACGACGCGGACCGCACGCAGTACGTGCTCGACCACGTCGAGAAGGTCGCCGACGCGATCGACCAGGGCGCCGACGTCCGCGGCTACTTCGTCTGGTCCCTCCTCGACAACTACGAGTGGGCCTGGGGCTACGAGAAGCGCTTCGGCATCGTGCGCGTCGACTACGACACGCAGGAGCGGATCGTGAAGGACTCGGGCCTGGTCTACTCCCGACTGCTCGGCGGCAGCGCCGCGGCGATCCTGGACTGACCCGTGAGCGAGCCGACGGGCGTCCGCGGCGGGGGCCGCTCCCCCACCCTCGAGATGGTCGCGGCGCGGGCCGGAGTCTCGCGCGCGACGGTCTCGCGGGTGGTCAACGGCGCCCCGCAGGTGGCGGCCGAGATCGTGGCCGCCGTGGAGAAGGCGATCGGCGAGCTCGACTACGTGCCCAATCACGCGGCGCGGATGCTCGCCTCGCGGCGCACGCAGTCGATCGCGCTGATCGTGCCGGAGTCGACCGCGCGCGTCTTCGCGGACCCGTTCTTCGCCTCGATCGTGCAGGGCGCCGCGATGCGCCTGGCCGACACGGACTACACGCTCTCGATGCTGATCGCGTCCGAGACGGACGGCGAGAAGACGCGGCGGTACCTGCTCGGCGGCAATGTCGACGGCGCGCTCGTGGTCTCGCACCACTCCGGCGACCACTCCTACGCGGCGCTCTCGGGCACGCTGCCGATCGTCTTCGGCGGCCGGCCGCTCTCGCCGGACGAGCGCGGCTCCTACTTCGTCGACGTGGACAACACGGAGGGGGCGGCCGTCGCCACCGCGCACCTGATCGAGCGCGGCCGGCGCCGGATCGCCACCATCGCGGGCCCCGCCGACATGCCGCCGGGCGTCGACCGCCTGATCGGCTGGCGCGGCGCACTCACCGACGCCGGCCTTGCCGACGACCTCGTCGAGTGGGGAGACTTCTCGCCGGCCAGCGGCACCGAGGCGATGCGCCGCCTCCTCGCCCGCGACCCCGACCTGGACGGCGTCTTCGCCGCGAACGACCAGATGGCGGTCGGCGCCTACGCCGCCCTCCGCGAGGCCGGCCGCCGGATCCCCGAGGACGTGTCCGTCGTGGGCTTCGACGACGATCTCTTCGCGCGGAACGCCGTCCCCGCGCTGACCACGGTGCGCCAGCTCCCCGACGAGCTCGGCGCCCGCATGGTGGAGCTGCTGACCGCCCGCATCGAGGGGCTCCCCGTGGAGCACCGCACGCTGATGCCGACGTCGCTGGTCATCCGCGCCAGCAGCTGACGCCGGCCCGCGAGTACGCAGTAGTCGTCGCAGTCGACGCCGAGTGCGACGACTCCTGGACAGTCGGAGAACTCCGCGTGCTCGATCGGATGCGGACGGGCGAACGGATCCGGACGGTGAGGCGGACGCGGGCGGCGGGGCGGGGATGGACGAGCGGGTCGATCCGTCGACGGGGTGCGTCACGGTCGCCAGCCGTGGGCCACGAGAGCGGCACGGAGCTCGGCGATCGTGCGCGCCCTGCCCCGGGTCAGACCCTCCGCGCGGACGACCACGACGATCCAGCCCGCGAGGTGCAGGGCCAGGAGCCGTTCACGATCGCGTGAGAACTGCGCGTCGTCCGTCCGGTGCTGGCCGCCGTCGTACTCCGCCACCACCTTCCACCGTTCGAAGACCAGATCGCCGACCGCGAGCAGTCGGCCGCCGATCCTGATCTCGGCGTTCACGTCGGGCGCGGGCAGTCCCGCCTCCTCGACGAGAGCGCGGAGCCAGGTCTCCCTCCGCGAGGCGGCTCCGGTCGATGCCAGCCGCAGAGCCTCAGCCAGGCCGCGTCGGCCCCGGCCCCGATGGGAGGCCAGGCGGTCCTGCAGCTCGTGAAGCCGGACATGGGGACGCGGATCGTCCCGGCGCGGGTAGCGCGGCTCGAACAGGAGGTGGTCCGTCGCCGCGAGGAGATCGCGGGCGGACAGCAGTGGGGCGAGCGCGATCCACGTCGACACCGCTCCCGTCACCGGCAGGCCGTGCCGCTCGACCCTGTCCGTCTCCGTGAGGGTGTGGCCGATCACACCCCGGGTCCTGGGGGGCCGGTGCGGCGTCGTCGCCGCCACGTGGATCGGATCGTCCTCGCCAGGTCGCGCCGGGAGCGGCACTCCCCAGGCTTCGGCCGCGGTCAGGTGGGAGAAGAGCTGCCAGGGCCGCAGCCGCGGCAGGTAGGCGGCGGCTCGTTCCAGGTGCGTCACGGGCGCCACCCGGGTGCGCACTCCGTGGAAGGGGCTGGCCAGGGCGGGAGTGCGCAGTCGGGCGTCCGTCACCCCTGCGCGGAGTGCCGCTCGCCGGGTGAAGGCTCCGAGGTCGGTGCTGGACATGCCGCGATTCTGGCGGTCCGTGATCCTCGTCCGACTCCCGCGATCCGCATTCTGTGGACGAACCCCTGATCCCGCACCTGGGGAGGCGCGCCTCCCACCACGACTGTCCAGGAGTTGTCGCAGTCGGCGTCGAGTGCGACAACTCCTGGACAGTCGGAGCGATCGATGTCGAGTGCGACACCTTCTGGACAGTGGGAGCGACCGACCTCGACACGTCTGAGGAGTCGAGAGGGCCCGCGTCAGAGGAAGAGCGGCGCCGGGTCGAGGGCGGCGAAGCGGCGGCGCATGACGGCGACCGCGTCGGCGTGCTCGTCGACGAGGACGAAGCGGCGGCCGAGAGCATGCGCGACGGCACCGGTCGTGCCGGAGCCGGCGAAGAAGTCGAGGACGGCGTCGCCCTCGCGGCTGGACGCCTGCACGATGCGGCGGAGGATCCCCTCCGGCTTCTGCGTCGGGTACCCGGTCTTCTCGCGGCCGGTCGGCGAGACGATCGTGTGCCACCACACGTCGGTCGGCCGCTTGCCGCGCTCGGCCTTCTCGGGGGTCACCAGGCCCGGGGCCATGTACGGCTCGCGGTCCACGGCGGCGGAGTCGAAGTGGTAGCCGCGCGGGTTCTTCACGTAGACGAGGATCGTGTCGTGCTTGGTCGGCCAGCGGCGTGTGGCCTTCGCTCCGTAGTCGTAGGCCCAGATGATCTCGTTGAGGAAGCACTCGCGGCCGAAGAGCGCGTCGAGCAGCACCTTCGCGTAGTGCGCCTCGCGGTAGTCGAGGTGGAGGTAGAGGGTGCCGTCGTCGGCGAGGAGCCGCCACGCCTCGGCCAGACGCGGCTCGAGGAACGACCAGTAGTCGTCGAAGCGGTCGTCGTAGCGGAGCAGGTCGCCGCGGATCCGCTCGTAGCTGCGCCCCTTGAAGCCGGCGATCGTGCCGGTGGTGGAGCGCACCGAGGTGGTCGAGGTGCGCACCTGCGCCCGGCCCGTGTTGAACGGCGGGTCGAGGTAGACGACGGTGAAGGCCCCGTCGGCCAACTGCGGCAGGACCTCGAGGTTGTCGGCGTGGAACACCGCGCTCCGCGACTCCGGGACGCCGTCCGCGATCTGGATCGTCCTGGGCACCCGGCAATTGTGCCAGTGCGCGCGAGCCCGGCGACACGCTCCGCGCCTCGCGCCCGCGCTCGACGGGTGCCGGGAGGCTCCGGCGTAGAGTGGCGCGATGATCTCCGAGGTGCGCCACGACGAGGACTCGTCCCGCTACACGCTCTGGCTCGACGGCGAGACCGTCGGAGTCGCGGACTACGCCGTCCGCGGCCGCGACGTGGTCTTCCTCCACACCGAGATCGCGCCCGAGCACCGCCACGAGGGCCTCGGTGAGACCCTCGTCGAGGCGGCCCTCGACGACGCGCACGAGCGCTTCGGCGGGCGCATCGTCCCGGCCTGCCCGTTCGTCGCCGAGTTCATCGCCGAGCACCCGGACTACCAGGAGCTCCTCGCGAGCTGAGGGGCGCCCACCGGACCGGTCCGCCGCGTTCCGCTCCGGGTCCACGCGCCGGCGACCGCCGCCCCGGACCCGCCGGTCAGGGGACGCGCCGCAGCCACTCCGGAGTCGAGTACTTCGTCCGCACCAGCTCCTCCGCCGCCGCGTACTCCTCCTCGGCCAGCGTCCCCGCCTCGCCGCCGTGCAGCTGCACGAAGGTCGCCTTCATGCGCTCGATGATCTCGGCGCGGCTGAGCCCGGTCTGGCTGCGCAGCGGGTCGACGCGCTTCACGGCGGAGGCGATGCCCTTGTCCGAGAGCTTCTCGCGGCCGATCCGCAGCACCTGCACCATCTTCTCGGCGTCGATGTCGTAGCTCATGGTCACGTG
The DNA here is from genome assembly GCF_002931535.1 of Rathayibacter sp. AY1C6. Lineage (NCBI taxonomy): Bacteria > Bacillati > Actinomycetota > Actinomycetes > Micrococcales > Microbacteriaceae > Rathayibacter > Rathayibacter sp. AY1C6. Next base: position 10,465 of record NZ_PSWC01000026.1, read on the forward strand.
ATGGAGGACGGCGCCGGAGCCCAGGCGCTTCTGCGCGGCGCCGCCGATCTTGCCCGAGGGCGACGTGATGTCGTTGAGCGGCTGGTAGACCGCGTCGATCCCGAGCGACTGCAGCGCGCTGACGGCCCACTCGTCGAGGAAGGCGTAGGAGTCGGCGAAGGTCAGCCCCTGGACGAGGTCGCCGGGGACGTAGAGCGAGTACGTGACGACGCTGCCCGCCTCCATGAACATCGCGCCGCCGCCCGAGATGCGGCGGACCACGTCGACGCCGTACTTCGCCGCGTTGTCGAGGTCGACCTCGTTGCGGAGCGACTGGAAGCTGCCGATGACGACGGCGGGCTGGTCCCACTCCCAGATCCGCAGCGTCGGCTCCCGGCGGCCCTCGCCGACCGCGGCGGTCAGCACCTCGTCGAGCGCCAGGTGGGTCGCGGGAGGGACGGCCCGGTCGTGCACGATGCGCCAGTCGTAGTCGCGCCAGCTGGTCGCCTTCTGCAGCGAGCGGCGGATCGCGACCGCGACGGCCTCGGGCGTGAAGCCGAGCAGGACCGCGTCGGCCGGGAGCGCCTGCCGGATGGCGGCGGCGATGGACTTCGCGTCCGTCTCGGCCGGCAGGCCCACGACCGCGCGATCGATGTCGTCGAGGGCCGTGTCGGGCTCGAGGAAGAAGTCGCCCGCCAGGCGGAACCCGGCGAACCTCCCGTCGACCACGTCGAGGTCGACGACCACGAGCTTTCCGCCGGGGACCTTGTACTCGCCATGCATGACGCCAGCCTAGGCGCGAGCCGGGGCGGGGAAGCGCTCGCCCAGCCACTCCACGAGATCGGCCGTGACCTCGGCCCGGTTGAGCTCCTGGAACAGCTCGTGCCGCGCCTCCGGGTACACCCGCACCGAGACGTCCGTGTACCCGGCCCGCCGCCGGTAGGCCTGGGCGAGCGCGCGCACCGACCGCTCGCCGCCGAGGGTGTCGTCGGCGCCCACGACCAGCAGCAGGGGCAGCGGATGCTCGGGCCCGCGCTTCGGGCGGCCGACCAGCCGCAGGGTCTCGACCAGCCCGATCCGCTTCGCGAGCGGCGTGGTGAAGGTGAGGGGGTCGTCGTGGAACCGCTGCCAGACCTCCGGGTCGCGGGAGAGCCACTCGAGGCCGAGGCCGCCGGCGACGCGGTGCCGCTTCGCCAGGTCGCCCGCGTTCATGTGCCCGGGGAGGCGGTAGGCCGTGCCGCTCAGCACGAGCGCGGCATAGGCGGCGGAGTGGTGGTCGACGATCCGCTGCGCCATGAGCGACCCCCAGGAGTGGCCGAGCAGCACGATCGGCACTCCCGGGCTCTCCTCCGCGAGCAGCTCCGTCAGCCGGAGGATCGCCGCCTCGGTCGCGCGCAGGCCGCCCGGCCCCAGCAGTCCGAGCCGGGAGGAGTCGCCGCCGTGCTGCTCGAGGCCGGTCCGGCCGTGCCCGCGGTGGTCGTCCGCCGCGACCGCGTACCCGGCGGCGACCAGCGCCTCCGCCAGCTCGACGTAGCGCCCCGAGTGCTCGCCGACCCCGTGGGCCAGCTGCACGATCGCGCGGGGCGAGGGGTGCGGCCACCAGCGGTAGTGGATGACGACGCCGGAGGCGTCCTGGAAGGTCCTGTCGACAGCGGCGCCGGTCATGGTGACCAGTGTGGCGCTCCGGCCGCTGGGCGCGAGGGACGCGCGGAGAACTGAGAAGATACTCACGATCCATCGGCGGGCACCCTGCTCGTCACGGTGCCTCGCTACCTTTTCCCTTGACGAGCGACCCCCGCGACCGTCCCCCGACCCCCCTTCACGAGCGAGGCCAGCCCCTTCATGACCGTATCGCCCCTGATCTGGACCCTGACGATCGTCTTCATCGTCCTGCTCCTGCTCTTCGACTTCTTCTTCCACGTCCGGAAGGCCCACGAGCCCACGCTGAAGGAGTCGTCGATCTGGTCGGCGCTCTACGTCGGCATCGCCGTGCTCTTCGGGCTCGGCGTCCTCGTCTTCGGCGGAGCGACGCCCGGATCGGAGTACTTCGCGGGGTACATCACCGAGAAGGCCCTCTCGGTCGACAACCTGTTCGTCTTCCTCATCATCATGGCGAGCTTCAAGGTGCCCCGCGCCGACCAGCAGAAGGTGCTCCTCTTCGGCATCGTCTTCGCGCTGATCGCCCGCACCGGCTTCATCTTCCTCGGCGCCGCACTGATCAACTCGTTCGCCTGGGTCTTCTACATCTTCGGCCTGATCCTCCTGCTGACCGCGTTCAACCTGGTCAAGCCGGGCGACGACCACTCCAGCGACAACGTGATGGTGCGCCTGGCCAAGCGGATCTTCAAGACGAGCGACCAGTACGACGGCGACAAGTTCTACACGCACATCGACGGCAAGAAGGTCCTCACGCCGATGATCCTCGTCATGGCGGCGATCGGCGGAACGGACATCCTGTTCGCCCTCGACAGCGTGCCGGCGATCTTCGGCCTCACCAGCGACGTGTACCTCGTCTTCACGGCGACCGCGTTCTCGCTTCTGGGCCTGCGCCAGCTGTACTTCCTCATCGACGGTCTGCTCGACCGCCTCGTCTACCTCAGCATCGGCCTCGCCGCGATCCTCGCCTTCATCGGCGTGAAGCTGATCCTGCACGCGCTCCACGAGAACAACCTGCCGTTCATCAACAACGGCGAGCACGTGGAGGTCTTCGAGATCGGCACCGGACTGTCGCTCTCGGTCATCATCGGCGTCCTCGTGATCACGGTGATCGCCTCCCTCGTCAGCCCCAAGGGCCGTCGCATGGCCGCCGAGGCCGCCGAGCGCCGCCGCGTGGCCGAGGCCGCGGGCGCGGACGTCGACGCGACGCACTGAGTCGTCTCGTGCGCCGCGGGGCGGCGCACCGCGGGCGGCTCTCCTAGGCGGTCGATTTCCCGAGAGCGGGTCCCGACCGCCTAGGACGATCCGCTGACACGCGGATCGCTCGTTCGACGGGCCGTCTCGTGCGCCGCAGGGCGGCGCACCGCAGTCGGCTCCCACGGGCGGTCGGGTTCCCGAGAGCGGGTCCCGACCGCCTAGGAGGATCCGCTGACACGCGGATCCCCCGTTCGGCTCGACCGAGCACCGCACGCCGGTGCTCCGCAGTCAGCTCCCCTAGGCGCTCAGGTCCCCGAGAGCGGGTCCCGACCGCCGAGAACGTCCCGCCGGCTCGAGCGCGGACTCCGCTCGCGGAGGGTCAGCGGGCGCGGTAGCGGTGCTCCGGGCGGCCGGTGGTGCCGTAGCTGAGGGTCATCTCGACGAGGCCGCGGCCCGCGAGACCCGAGAGGTAGCGCTGGGCGGTGGCGCGCGAGATGCCGGCGCGCTCGGCCACCTCGAGGGCCGACAGCTCGGCGCCCGACTCGGCCAGGCGCGCCAGGACGAGCTGCTCGGTCGCCGAGCGCGAGGGCTGCGCGGCGGTCGCGTCGCCCGAGTGCAGGATGCGCAGCGCCCGCTCCACCGCCTCCTGATCGGCCGCGCGGTCCTCCCGCAGCACGTTCCGGAACCGCACGTACGCGTCGAGGCGCTCGCCGAGCAGGCGCGCCTCGAACGGCTTGATGAGGTACCCGAGCGCTCCCGCGTGCAGCGCGCGCCGCACCGTCGCCCCGTCGGAGGCGGCGCTGACGACGAACGCGTCGGTGTCGAGCTCGCGGAGCAGCGCGATCCCGCTCTGGTCCGGCAGGTGCACGTCGAGCAGCAGGAGATCGGGCGCGTGCTCGGCGACGGCCGCCCGCGCCGCGCGCGCCGTGTGCACCGGAGGAAGGGCCGTCAGCCCCTGCCGCGCCTCGACCAGGTCCGCGTGCAGCTGCGCGACCCGGAAGTCGTCGTCCACCACCAGCACCGTGCGCTCCCGCGCCGTGTCCGCGCTCATGACCTGTCCCCGTCCTGCTCCGGCGGCAGCACCGCTCCGGGGAGGCGCGCGCACAGCACGGCCCCCGACTCCGCTCCGCCGGCGTCCGCCAGCCAGACCTCGCCGCCGCGCCGGGCGGCCACCTCGCGGCAGAGCGGCAGGCCGAAGCCGCGGCCGTGCACGCGACCGTCGTCCTCGACGGGGTCGCCCGCGCCGGCCCGGTCGAACAGCGAGTCCGGATCGAGCACTCCGTCGCCCGAGTCGGCGACCGTCACGAAGAGAGCGTCGCCGTCGTCGAGCAGCTCGACCTCGACGAAGCGCACGTCGCGCCGCCCCTCGACCGCCGCGCGCACCGCGTTGTCCACCAGGTTCCCGACCACCGTGGCGACGTCCTCCGGCTCGACGACGGTGCCGCGTACCAGCGTCTCCTCGCCGAGCGTCAGCAGCACACCGCGCTCGGCCGCCTCGATCCCCTTCGCCCCGACGAGCGCCTGGAGGTACGGCTCCTGCAGCCGGTCGGCGTGCTGCACCGGGTACTTGAGCGGGCCGCGGGTCAGCACCTCGTCGAGGTAGTCGCGCGCCGACGCGGTCCGCCCCGCATCCAGCAGGCCCGCGACCACGTGCAGGCGGTTGGCGAACTCGTGCCGCTGCACCCGGAGCGCGTTGGTCATCGCGCCGACCGCGTCGAGGCGCCGGCTCAGCGCGGCGAGGTCGGTGCGGTCGCGCAGCACCACCACCACGCCCAGGTCGCGGTCGCCGCGGGTCACCCGGCGGATGTCGACGTAGACGATGCGGGAGCGGACGACGAAGCCCTCCTCGCCTCCGGGGCGGGGCGGCTCGACGGAGTGCAGCGCGGCGCCGATCGCGTCGGCCAGCGGAACGGGCAGGTCGAGCTCCGCGAGCGGCCGCCCGTGCAGCGCCCGCCCGGTCGGGTCGTCGGAGCCGAGGATCGCGGCGGCCCGCGCATTGCAGACGCCGACGCGCCCGTCGCGGTCGAGCGCGAGCACGCCCTCGTCGACCCCGTCGAGCACGGCGGCCTGGTCCTGCACGAGCGAGGTGAGCTCCTCCGGGGCGAGGCCGAGCGTCAGGCGCAGTAGGCGGCGGCGGATGAAGACGGAGGCGACGGCGGCGAGCACCAGGCCGGCGAGCGCCGCGGCGAGGACGCCGAGCAGCGCGGTCGGCAGGTCGGTGAAGACGCTGGAGCGCGCGAAGCCGATGCTGACCTCGCCGACGACCCGCTGCTCCCCCTCGGCGAAGACCGGGACCTTCGCCCGTGCCGACTCGCCGAGCGTGCCGGTGCCCCACGAGACGCTCTCGCGCCCGGCGAGCGCCTCGTCGGGGCTGGTCGAGACCCGCTCGCCGAGGCGGTCCTCGTCGGGGTGGGCGAGGCGGATGCCCTGATCGTCGGTGATCACGACGAAGAGCGCGCCGGTGCGCTGCTCGACGGCGGCGGCGACGTCCTCGAGCGGTCCGCCGCGCAGCTCCGAGGCGGCGGGCGCGCCGGGCACGGCGGAGGACGCGGCGACCGCGTCGCGCACGTCGGGATCCTCGGCGACGGTGCGGGCGATGGCGAGCGCCGTGCCCTCCGCCTCGCCGCGCAGCTGCTGGACGCTGAGCGCGGTGACGAGCCCCGCGCAGACCAGCACGGCGGCCGACACCGTGGCGAGCTGCAGGACCAGGACGTGGGTCGCGAAGCGCATCGGGGCCTCCTCGCCGTCGTCGTGCGCAGAATGCGCAGAAGCCACACTATGCGCAGATGTCGCCGTAATGAGCGATACCCCGGCGCCGGACGCGGAGCTGCCTAGGGTTTCCACCATCTCCCGGCCGGCTCTCCCGCCGAGCGCGGGCGGAGGCACTGGACGAAGGAGTCAGCTGTGTTGGTAGTACTCGGTTTCACCATGATCCTGGCCTTCATGGCCCTGATCATGACCAAGCGGCTGACGCCGATGGTCGCCCTGATCGTCGTGCCGACGATCTTCGGCCTCTTCGCGGGCGCCGGCCTCGGCATCGGCGACATGGTCCTCGAGGCGATCGGCAGCCTCGCGCCCACGGCCGCGCTGCTGATGTTCGCGATCATGTACTTCGGGATCATGATCGACGTCGGGCTCTTCGACCCGCTGATCCGCTTCATCGTCCGCGCGCTCGGCGACGACCCGGCGAAGGTCGTGCTCGGCACGGCGCTGCTCGCGGGTGCGGTCTCGCTCGACGGCGACGGCTCGACCACCTTCATCGTCACCACCGCCGCGATGCTCCCGATCTACCTGCGCCTGGGGATGAACCCGGTCGTGCTGACCTGCGTCGCGGGCCTGGCCAACGGCACGCTCAACATCGTCCCCTGGGGCGGACCGACGGTGCGCGCCGCCGCGGCCCTCCAGGTCTCGCCGAGCGAGATCTTCGTGCCGATGCTCCCCTCGCTCGCGGTGGGCCTGGCCGTCACGCTCGTCTTCGCCTGGTTCCTCGGGCTCGGCGAGCGCCGCCGCCTCGGCTCGCTCGCGCTGGCCGAGCCGATGCTCGAGCAGGAGCTCGTCGGCGCCGGCCGCGGCTCCTCCTCCCGCTCGGGCGGCGCCCGCACCGGCGGCCTCGCGGCCCTGACCGGGGGCATCCGCACCGTCGCCCGGGAGCGCTTCTCCTTCCTCCGCGGCCCTCAGGCCCTGCGCGGAGCCCAGGTGGCGGTCGCCGCCCGCGTGCAGGCCGACGACGCCGACACCGCGATGGCCGACACGATGCTCGACCCCGAGCGCGAGACGCTGCGCCCGAAGCTGATCTGGGTGAACCTGGTCCTGACCCTCGCGGTGATGACGCTGCTGGTCGCCGACATCCTGCCGCTGCCCTACGTGTTCATGGTCGGCTCCGCGGTCGCCCTCCTGATCAACTTCCCGAAGATGAAGGACCAGGCGGCCGAGATCGTCAAGCACGCGCCGAGCATCGTGGGCGTCGTGTCGATGGTGCTGGCGGCCGGCGTGCTGATCGGCGTCCTCAACGGCACCGGCATGGTCGACGCCATGGCGGAGTGGGTCGTCGCGGTGATCCCGCCGGCGCTCGGCCCGTTCCTCGCCGTGATCACCGGCGTGCTCAGCATCCCGATGACCTTCTTCATGTCGAACGACGCGTTCTACTACGGCATCCTCCCCGTGCTCTCCGAGAGCGCGGCGAACTACGGCATCTCGCCGGTCGAGATGGCGCGCGCCTCCATCACCGGGCAGCCGGTGCACCTCCAGAGCCCGCTGGTCCCGGCGATCCTCCTGCTCGTCTCCCTCGCCGCGGTGAACCTCGGCGACCACCACCGCAAGGTGCTGTGGCGAGCGGTCGTCGTCTCGCTGGTCATGCTCGCCGTCGGCGTACTGGTCGGCTCGATCCCCTTCGGCTGAGGTCGGCGGAGCGGAGCGCCGAGCGATCGGAACGAGGACGGGACCTTCTGCTGCGGCGGGGGTCCCGTCCTCGTTCCGCGGCTCGGTCCCGCAGCCCGCGCTAGCGCAGCAGCGGCGCCAGGTTCTCGGTCCAGACGTCGGAGCCGACCTTGAGGATGAGGGCGCCGACCACGACGAGGAACGCGACCCGGATGAAGCGGCTGCCACGAGCGACGGCCATCCGCGAGCCGAGGTACGCGCCCGCCACGTTGGCGGCGCCCATCAGGAGGCCCAGCAGCCAGATCACGTGCCCGCCCGGCACGAAGTAGAGCAGGGCGCCGAGGTTGGTCGCGACGTTGACGATCTTCGCCTTGGCGCTGGCGAGCAGGAAGTCGTAGCCCAGCGCGGTGATCAGGGCGATGATCAGGAAGGTGCCGGTGCCCGGTCCGATCAGGCCGTCGTAGAAGCCGATCAGGAGTCCCAGCACGGCCGCGGTGACGAGGTGGCGCCGGCCCGCGTGCTTGAGCACCGTGACGCTGCCCAGTGCCGGGCGGGCGATCGTCACGACGGCGACCACGATCAGCGCGACGACGATGATCGGCTTGAACACCGCGGCCGGGAGGAGGCCGGCGAGCGTCGCGCCTCCGTAGCTGCCCGCGAGGGCGACTGCCGCCATCGGCAGTGCGGTGCGCAGATCGGGCTTCGCGCGCCGGTAGTAGGTGATCGCGCTGGTGGTCGTGCCGAAGATCGAGGCCAGCTTGTTCGTGGCGAGCGCCTGCACGGGCGAGATCCCCGGCACGAGGAGCAGGGCGGGGAGCTGGAGGAGTCCGCCGCCGCCCACGACCGCGTCGATCCAGCCGGCCGCGAAGGCGGCGAGGATCATCAGCGCGAGGACGGGGAGTCCGAGATCCTCTGTGAAGGTCAGCATCGGTCGGAAGCGTACGCGAGCACCGCGACCCCCTCGACCTCGGTGGCCGGGCCGCCCTAGGGTCGGCGGCATGCGATTCGGACTCTTCATCCCCCAGGGCTGGCGCCACGACCTCGTCGGCGTCCCGGCCGCCGACCAGTGGCGCACCATGAGCGACCTCGCCCGGCACGCCGACGACGGCGCCTGGGAGTCGATCTGGGTCTACGACCACTTCCACACCGTCCCGCAGGTGACGGAGGAGGCGACGCACGAGGCGTGGTCGCTGATGAGCGCGTTCGGCGCCACCACGTCGCGCGTGCGGCTGGGCCAGATGTGCACCTGCATGGGCTACCGGAACCCCGCCTACCTCGCCAAGGTCGCGACGACCGTCGACATCGTCTCGGGCGGGCGGGTCGAGATGGGCATCGGCGGCGGCTGGTACGAGCACGAGTGGCGCGCGTACGGCTACGGCTTCCCGCCGATCGCCGAGCGGCTGGGCCGGCTCGACGAGGGAGTGCAGATCCTGCAGCAGGCCTGGACGACCGGGTCCGCGACCCTCGACGGCCGCTACTACCAGGTGGACGGCGCGCAGAACCGGCCGCTGCCCCTGCAGGAGGGCGGCATCCCGCTGTGGGTCGCCGGCGGCGGCGAGAAGGTCACGCTGCGGATCGCGGCCCAGTACGCGCAGTACACGAACTTCGCCGGGACCCCGGAGGCGTTCGACCACAAGAGCTCGGTCCTCCGCGGGCACTGCGAGCGCCTGGGCACCGACTTCTCGGCGATCACCCGGAGCTCGAACTACAACGTCGTGATCGGCGAGACGGAGGCGGAGGTCGAGGCGGCGCTGCAGCGTCTCGAGGAGCGCGTGGTCCCGTACCTCGGCGCGGAGGGAGCGGCGTCCTTCGTCGCCGAGTACCGCAGCCCCGACGCGCTCGCGGTCGGCACTCCCGCGCAGATCGTCGACCGCCTCGCCGGCATGCAGTCGCGCGGGATGGACTACGGCATCCTCTACTTCCCGGACGCCGCCTACGACCGGTCCGGCATCGAGCTGTTCGAGCGCGAGGTGCTACCGGCGCTCTCCTGAGCGCGGAGCGGCGGGGGCTCCTACGCCTCCCGCCCCCCGCCCGCAAGTCCTTGGGGCGCCCCGGCCCCGCGCCTACGGTCGGAGCATGGACGCACAGGACATCCGCTGGAACGACGAAGCCCGCGACAAGATCCTCGAGGACTCGGACAGGGTCCTCCGCGAGGCGGTGCTCGACCTCGCGACGAGCAAGAAGGGCGAGCCCTGGGAGGACGTGTTCGCGGAGCTGAACGCGCGCCTCAAGGACCGCTTCATCGACTTCGAGCCCGGCCCGGACCTCCGCAAGTACGCCGAGGCCGTCTCCGCCGGGGAGATCGAGACCGGCTCGTGAGCGAGCACGACCGCGACGCCGCGCTCGAGGACGAGATCACCTCGATCCACGCCCTCGGCGAGGGCCGCGTCGGCGAGACGGCCGACCCGGAGGACGAGGACCACGAGCTCTCGCCCGAGCAGGACGCCCGCATCGAGTCCGAGCTGAAGAGCCGGGGCAGCGAGAGCTGATCCCCCCGGTACGCGGAAGGCCCGCTCCCCCTCGAGGGAGCGGGCCTTCCGCGTGAGTCGCGACTACGCCGAGAGGGGCGCGTAGTCGGTGTAGCCCTCGGCTCCTCCGCCGTAGACCGTCTCCTGGACGACCTCGTTCTCGGGGTGCCCGCCCTGCCAGCGCTCGACCAGGTCGGGGTTGGCGATCGCCGGGCGGCCGACGGCCACGGCGTCGGCGTGGCCCTCGCTGATCAGCTCGGTCGCCTCCTCGCGGCTGGTCGGCGAGCCGAAGCCGCTGTTGGCGATGAAGACGCCGTCGAAGCGCGAGCGGAGGTCCTGGACCAGCTCGCCGGCGGGCTCGGCGTGCAGGACGCTGAGGTAGGCCAGGCCGAGCGGGGCGAGCCCGTCGACGACGGCCTCGTAGGTGGCGCGCACGTCGTCGCCGTCGGTCTCGACGACGTCCTGGATGTTGTGGGCCGGCGAGAGGCGGATGCCGACGCGGCCCGCTCCGACCTCGTCGACGATCGCGCGGGTGACCTCGAGCGGGAACGCGGCGCGCTCGGCCGGGGTCCCGCCGTACTGGTCGGTGCGCACGTTGGAGACGGGCGAGAGGAACTCGTGCAGCAGGTAGCCGTTGGCGCCGTGCACCTCGACTCCGTCGAAGCCGGCGTCGATCGCGCGGCGGGCGGCGGCGACGAACTCGTCGCGGACGGTCGCCAGCTCCTCGGCGGTCAGCGCGTGCGGCACCGGGAAGGGCTTCTTGCCGGAGGGGGTGTGCACCTCTCCGTCGATGGCGACGGCGCTCGGGGCGACGATGCGGTCGGTGCCGGTGATCTCGGTGTGCGAGACGCGGCCCGCGTTCATCAGCTGCATGACGATGCGTCCGCCCGCGGCGTGCACGGCGTCGGCGACGGCGCGCCAGCCCGCGGCCTGCGCGTCGGTCTCGATGCCGGGCTGCCCGGCGTAGCCCTTGGACTCGGCGCTGGGGAAGACGCCCTCGCTGATCAGCAGGCCCATGCTCGCGCGCTGGGCGTAGTACTCGGCGACGATCGCGCCGGGCACGCCCTGCTCGTCGGAGCGCAGTCGCGTCATCGGTGCCAGGACGATGCGGTTGGGGAGGTCGAGGTCGCCGGCGGTGAGGGGGGAGAACGGATCCACGGGATCGCCTTTCTACGGAGCTGTCTCAGGGGCTGCCCTGAGGGGGGAGGCACGTGCACCTGCGGCGCACTCCGGGCAGCAACCGCGAGCGGAGCACGGTCATTCCTCCTCCCGGCGTTCTCCCATCCCCCGCGCCCCGGGCACGCGGTCGACGGCCTGCCGCCTCCCGACCCCTGCTCGGACACCGGGGCTGTCTACACTCGGGAGGCGACGACGAAGGAGTGTGCGCGATGCCGGCGAGACCCCACCACACCGTGAGCTTCCGGCTGCTGCCGGCGCTCGCGGCCCTCCTGATCGCCGTGGTCCTCGCGCTGGTCCCCGCGACCGCGGCGACGGCCGAATCGCCCGTCTCCTTCTCCTCCTCCACCGTCCTCGACTCGGTCGGGGTGCTGAGCTCCGGAGAGACCGCCGAGATCGAGCAGGCCTCGCGGGCCCTCTACGACCAGCACCGCGTGCAGCTGTTCGTCGCCTTCGTCGACTCCTTCACGGATCCGTCCGACCGCGCCGCGTGGGCGGACGAGACCGCGACCCGCAACGGACTGGGCACCGACGACGTCCTCCTGGCCGTCGCGGTCGACGCCCGTCAGTACCAGGTGTCGGTCGCGCAGGGCTTCGCCCTCGACGACGCGCAGGTCTCCTCGCTCCAGTCCGACGACATCGAGCCGAGGCTCGCCGACGGCGACTGGGCCGGAGCCGCGGTGGCCGCCGCCGACGGGATCGGGCAGCGCCTCGACGCGCCCAGCGCCGGCGAGTCCCTCGGCTCGGGGCTGCTGATCGCGCTCGGCGTGCTCGCGGCCCTCGTCGTGGTCGGCCTCGTGGTGCTGCTGCTCGTCCGCCGCGCGCGGAAGCGCCGCGCCCAGGAGGCGGTGGAGGCCTCGATCGACGAGCTCGCCACCCGTGCCGGGTCGGCCCTCGTCCACGCCGACGACGCCGTCCGCACCAGCGAGCAGGAGGTCGGCTTCGCGGAGGCGCAGTTCGGCGCCGACGCGACCGGCGCGTTCCGCGAGGCGCTCGTCACCGCGAAGCGCCTGCTCGGCGAGGCCTTCACCCTGCAGCAGCGCCTCGACGACGCCGAGCCGGAGACCGATCAGGAGCGCCGCGACGGCTACCAGCGCATCCTCCAGCTCTGCGCCGACGCCGAGCAGACGCTCGACGAGCGCGCGAGTGCGTTCGAGGAGCTACGCGACCTCGAGAAGAACGCGCCGCAGGTCGCCGCCGCGCTCTCGGCTCGCGCCGCCGAGGTCGGCGACCGCCTCCCCTCGGCCCGCGCCCGCCTCGCCGAGCTCGCCTCCCGCTACGCGCCGACCGCGATCGACGACGTGGGCGACGACGCCGACCAGGCCGAGGACCGCCTCCGCTTCACCCGCGACCAGCTCGCCGGCGCCCAGCAGGCGATACAGGCCGGCGACTCCGGCCGCGCCGCCGTGCTGCTGCGCGCCGGGCAGCAGGCCGCCGAGCAGGCCTCCGGACTCGTCGACGCGGTGGCGACGAGGGGTGACGAGCTGCAGAAGGCGGAGGCGTCGCTCGTCGGCCGCATCGCCGAGATCCGCGCCGACGTGGCGCAGGGACGAGCGCTCGCCGCCTCCCAGGACGCGGAGTCCGCGGCCCAGGCGCAGAACGTCGCCGCGGCGGTCGCCTCGACCGAGGCCGCCCTCGACGACGTCGAGCGCGCCGCCTCCGTGCGGCCGAACGACCCGCTCGCCCTGCTCGAGGCGCTCACCGCCGCCGACGCCACGATCGACGCCGCCGTCGGCGGGTTCCGCGACGCGCAGGCCCAGCGCGAGCGCGAGCGGGCCGCCCTCGGCGCCGAGCTCACCTCCGCCCGCAGCCGCGTCTCGGCCGCCGAGGACTTCATCGCGGCCCGCCGCGGCGCGGTCGGCTCGGAGGCGCGCACCCGCGTCGCCGAGGCCGCCCGCTCGGCCGAGTACGCCGAGCGCATCGCCGCCACCGACCCCCGCGAGGCTCTCGCCTCCGCCCAGCGCGCTTCGCAGCTCGCCCAGCAGGCGCTCGAGCGGGCGCGGGCCGACGCCGGCTCCTACTCCGCCCCGAACGCCGTCGGCAGCCCCTACGGAGGCGACACGACCGGCGCGTTCCTCGGCGGGATCCTGGTCGAGTCGCTCCTGGGAGGCGGACGCCGCAGCGGCTACCGCTCGGGCGGCTTCGGCGGAGGCGGGTTCAGCGGCGGCTTCGGCGGCGGCGGCTCGTCCCGGCGCTCCGGCGGCGGCGGCTTCGGCGGCGGGCGCAGCAGCGGCGGAGGCGGACGCCGTGGAGGCGGCGGTCGCTTCTGAGCGCCCCCGGGCATCCGCGCACGACCGACGACCACCACCTCCCCCACGACTCCGGCACCACCTCCGACATCCGGCACCACCCACGACGCAAGGAGAGACACCCATGGCTCAGAGACAGTCGATCTTCGGCCGCATCGCGCAGCTCGCGAAGGCCAACATCAACGCGCTCCTCGACCAGGCCGAGGACCCGCAGAAGATGCTCGACCAGATGGTCCGCGACTACACCGACAGCATCCGCGACGCCGAGGCGGCGATCGCCACCACGATCGGCAACCTGCGCCTGCTCGAGGACGACTACCGCGAGGACGTGCAGAACGCCCAGGAGTGGGGCGGCAAGGCCCTCGCCGCGAGCCGCAAGGCCGACGAGCTGCGCACCGGCGGGAGCGCCGGCGACGCCGACAAGTTCGACGCGCTGGCCAAGGTCGCTCTGCAGCGCCAGATCCAGTCCGAGAAGGAGGCGAAGGACGCCGAGCCGACCATCGCCTCGCAGACCGAGGTCGTCGACAAGCTCAAGTCGGGCCTGAACCAGATGCGCGAGAAGCTGCAGCAGCTCTCGAGCAAGCGCGACGAGCTGATCGCACGCTCGAAGACCGTCGAGGCGCAGAGCCAGGTCCAGGACGCCGTGAAGAGCATCGACCTGATGGACCCGACGAGCGAGGTGAGCCGTTTCGAGCAGAAGATCCGCCGCGAGGAGGCGCGCGTCCGCGGCGCGGAGGAGCTCGCCTCCTCGAGCCTGGACGCGCAGTTCGAGTCGCTCGAGGACCTCGGTGAGATGACCGAGGTGGAGGCGCGCCTCGCCGCGCTCAAGTCCGGCCGCCCGCAGGACTCGATCGGCTCCTGAGCCCGTGCGCCTCCGGCGGTCCCGCCGGAGGCGCACTCCCCTTCCCGACACGCGCGGAGCGAAGGCTGGCAATCGCCATGGTGCGGTGCCGCCGCCGTCCCCGTAGTGTTCACACCAGGTTGCCCTTGACCCCGGTCGCCCTGATGCCGCGTCCGGCCCCTACCGACGCGGTGAACCATGAGCGGACCGCCCCCGTCGGGATCGCTCACCGAGAGACCGTCGACGCCGACGGTCACCACGAAGAGCGAGGCGCCGATGAGCACCCCCACCACCACGTCCGTCACCGGAGGCGCCCCCCGCGTCGTCCGCACCCGTCCGCGCGCCGACGGCCGCGTCAACCCGACGACCGAGTACTCCGGTCTCCTCAGCACGGTCCGCGACGCGGGGCTCCTCCGCCGCCGCACCGGCTTCTACTACACGATGTTCGGCGCGCTGGTCCTCGCGCTCGGCGGCATCGTCACCGGCTTCGTCCTGCTGGGCGACTCCTGGTTCCAGCTCCTGCTCGCCGCCGCCCTCGGCATCGTGCTGACGCAGTTCGCCTTCCTCGCTCACGAGGCCTCGCACCGCCAGGTGTTCGAGTCCGGCAGGGCCAACGACGTCGCCGGGCGCACCCTCGCGAACCTCTTCGTCGGCATCAGCTACTCCTGGTGGATGACCAAGCACAGCCGCCACCACGCGAACCCGAACGTGCTGGGCAAGGACCCGGACATCGAGCGCGACGTCGTCTCCTTCACCGCCGAGGACGCGGCCCGCTCGCGCGGCCTCTACGCCTGGCTCACCCGCCGCCAGGGCTACGCGTTCTTCCCGCTCCTGCTGCTCGAGGGCCTCAACCTGCACCTGCACGGCTTCCGCACCGTGTTCGGCAAGGGCAAGGTCGACAAGCGCTGGGTCGAGATCACCATGCTCGTCACCCGCGTCGGCCTCTACCTCGCCGTCGTCTTCTGGGCCCTCCCCCTCGGCATGGCGTTCGCCTTCGTCGGCGTGCAGCTGGGCGTCTTCGGCCTGTACATGGGCGCCTCGTTCGCGCCGAACCACAAGGGCATGCCGCTGCTGCCGAAGGAGGCGCGCGTCGACTTCCTCCGCCGCCAGGTCCTCACCTCGCGCAGCATCCGCAGCACCTGGTTCACCGACCTCTACATGGGCGGCCTCAACTACCAGGTGGAGCACCACCTCTTCCCGAACATGCCCCGCCCGGCGCTGCGCCGTGCGCAGGTCATCGCCAAGGAGTACTGCACCACCCACCAGATCCCCTACACCGAGACCTCGTTGATGGAGTCGTACGCGATCGTCGTCCGCTACCTCAACAAGGTCGGCCTGTCGGCCGGCGGCGACCCGTTCGACTGCCCCGCCGCCTCCGCCTACGGACGCTGAGCACTCCCCCTTCGGAGGCCCCTCGCACCTTCCCGGTGCGGGGGGCCTCCGTCGTTCGCGGGAGCGCAAGGGGGTGCCCCCGCGGGCGGCGGAGTCGTAGCGTCGGGACATGAGCAGCTCCGACTACGACATCGAGCCCACCCCCACCGACACGACCGACGGCGCCCGCACGCCCGACCCCGCCACCGAGACCGGCACCTCCGCGGGCCTCGACGAGGTCGGCGGCGCGGCCTCCCCCCTGGCCGACGGCGTCGGCGCCGACGGCGAGGAGCAGAACCCCCCGCTGCCCGACTGGGGCCCCACCGACGGCGTCCACGGCACCGACGCCGAGACCGACGCCTCGGGCACCGAGCAGCACTGACACGGCTCCGCGAGGGTCCTCCCCGGCCGGTCGGCGAACGTTCCGACCGCGTTCCGAGGAGGTCCCTCCGTGTTCGCCGGAGGGTCGGCCGGCGCTCGGTCGGCGCGCCCTACACTGGCGAAATGCAGCCGACCGAACGCGCCCTCCGCGTGATCTCCTACAACCTCCGGGAGCACCGAGCGCACGCCGAGATCGCCCCCCTCGCCGCCCGCCACGACATCGACGTGCTGTGCCTGCAGGAGTGCGACACCACGAAGCTGCCGCAGGAGGTGGGCTCGCTCCGGCTCGCGTCCGTCACGGCCCGCAACCGCCTGGGCCTGGCCGTCTACTACTCGCAGGACCGCTTCGAACTCTCCGGCAGCGCCGCGTTCGAGCTCAGCAAGTCCATGCACGACCGCGTGATGTCCCCCGCTCACGAGCGCCTGCTGGCCGTCCGCCTCGACGACCGCGACGGCGGATCGATCGCCGTCTCCTCCTTCCACGCCGCCCCGCTCTCGGCCGGCAACGCCCTGCGCCGCAAGCAGATCGACGAGGCGCTGAACCGGCTGCGCGAGTACGCGCCGGACACCCCCTCCCTGATGGTCGGCGACTACAACTACCCGTGGTTCTTCCGCGGACTCGACCGCCGGATGACCCGGAACGGCTACCTGGTCTCGCGGAGCGACTCCCCCACCTACGCGCGCTACCGCTACTTCAGCGGCCACTTCGACTTCGCGATCAGCGACTCCGTGCGGATCGAGCGGGTCTCCACGCTGCCCCAGGGCGTCTCGGACCATCTCCCGGTGATGGTCGACGCGCACTACGGCGTCCCCGCCGCGTGAGCGCGGGGCCCACTGGCCCGCACGGTCGGTAGGCTCAGGGGGTGACGACCCTGATCCTCGCCCGGCACGGAGAGACTGTCTGGCACTCCGAGAACCGCTTCGCGGGCTCCTCCGACATCGCGCTGACCCCCCGGGGCCAGGACCAGGCGGCGACTCTGGCCGCCTGGGCCGTCGACGCCGACCTCGAGGCGGTGTACTCCTCCACCCTGGTCCGGGCCGTGCGCACCGCCGTGCCCGCCGCGCGGGCGGCCCACCTCGAGCTGCAGCCCGACCCGGCGCTGGTCGAGGTCGACTTCGGCCGCGGTGAGGGGCTGACCACCGACGAGATGGAGAAGCGCTTCCCGGACGAGTACCACGCGTGGGTCGCGGCGCCGGCCATCCAGCCTATGCCCGGCGGCGAGTCCGGCCTCGACGCCGTCGCCCGCGCGAACACCTCACTCGCGCGCATCCACCGCGAGCACCCCGACGGCCGGGTGCTCGTCGTCGCGCACGGCACGCTCATCCGCCTCCTGCTGTGCGCCTACCTCGGCATCAACCCCGAGACCTACCGGCACACCTTCCCGGTGGTCGACAACGTCTCGCTGACCACGCTGCGCTGGGACGCGACCGGCGTCGGCCTGCTCGGCTACAACGTCCCGCCCGTCCAGACGCAGCGGCGCTCCAGCTGAGCGCAGCGGTCGCTCCGGAGCGGCGCCCGGCGAGCGCGGGCTCGATCGGCCTGGTGCTCGGGTCGGTCGCGAGCGTGCAGCTGGGCGCCTCCTTCGCCGTGCTGCTCTTCCCCGCCGCGGGGCCGATCGGCACCGTCACGCTCCGGCTGGTGTTCTCAGCCGTCGTGCTGCTCCTGGTCTGCCGTCCGCGGCTGCGCGGCCACAGCCGGAGCGACTGGGCCACCGTCGCCGCCTACGGTCTCGCCCTCGGCGGGATGAACGCCTGCTACTACGAGGCCATCGCCCGGATCCCGCAGGGCGCCGCCGTCACCCTCGAGGTGCTCGGGCCGCTGACGCTCTCGGTGATCGCCGGGAGGAGCGTGCTGAGCCTGGTCTGGGCGGTGCTCGCGCTGGCCGGGGTGGTGACCCTGTCGCAGGGCGGTTTCTCGGCGCTGGACCCGGTCGGCGTCGGCTTCGCGCTGGGGGCCGCAGTGCTCTGGGCCGCGTACATCGTCTTCGCCGGCCGCACCGGCGGGCGGTTCCAGGGGATCGACGGGCTCGCGCTGGCGCTGGCGGCCGGCGCGATCGTGTCGCTGCCGTTCGGCCTCGCCTCCGCCGGACCCGCCCTGGTGGTGCCGCCGGTGCTGCTCCTCGGGCTCGCCGTGGCGGTGCTCTCCTCCGCGGTGCCCTACGCGCTGGAGCTGCTGGCGCTGCGGCGCCTGCGCTCCTCCACCTTCTCGATCCTGATGTCGCTCTCCCCCGGGGCGGCCGCGCTCTCGGGCTTCCTCGTGCTCGGCCAGCGCCTCAGCGCCGTCGAGGCCGTCGGGATCGCGCTCGTGGTCGCCGCGAGCATCGGGGCGGTGCGGACCGCGCGGACCTCCGCCTGAGCGGCGGTTCTTTTGTTAGGCTAACTATGTGCCATCGACCGAGACCCTGCAGACCGAGACCCCTCCGACCGACACCCCGCAGACCGATCTCCCGCTGACCTCCCTCGCGGGCGAGGTGCGGGCAGCGGTCGGCCGGCTCGGACGGCGGCTCCGGCAGGAGAAGGCCCAGCACGAGCTCAGCGATCCGCAGTTCAGCGTGCTCGCGCTCCTGCACCGCGAGGGCGCGAAGACCCTCGGCGAGCTGGCCGAGGCGGAGCGGGTCCGCCCGCCCTCGATGACCCGCACGGTCGGCTGCCTGGTCGACGAAGGACTCGCGGAGCGCCTGGCCGACCCCGCCGACGGCCGCGTCACCCGCATCCGCCCCACCGGGGCCGGCACCGCACTGGTGCTCGACGTGCGCCGCAGCCGCGACGCGTGGCTCGTGGCGCGCCTCGAGGAACTCCCTCCCGAGGACCTGCGCCTGCTCCACGACGCGGCGGCGGTCCTGCGCGCGGTGGCCGACCGATGAGCGCGATGTTCCGCTCCCTCGCCGTGCCGAACTACCGCATCTGGTTCGCGGGCGCGATGGTCTCGAACGTCGGCACCTGGATGCAGCGCACGGCCCAGGACTGGATCGTGATCAACGACCTGACCGACCACGACGCGACGGCGCTCGGCGTGACCATGGCGCTGCAGTTCGGACCGCAGCTCGTGATGGTCCCCTTCTCCGGCTTCATCGCCGACCGCTTCGACCGGCGGAAGCTCCTGATGGCCACCCAGGGCGCGATGGGCGCGCTCGGGCTCGGCCTGGGACTCATCGTCGTGACCGGGATCGTCCAGCTCTGGATGGTCTACCTCTTCGCCCTGCTCCTCGGCTTCGCCGCGGCGATCGACGCGCCCGTGCGCCAGACGTTCGTCTCGGCGCTGGTCGAGGAGCGCGACCTCACCAACGCCGTCTCGCTGAACTCGGCCTCCTTCAACTCGGCGCGGATGATCGGACCGGCCCTCGCGGGCGTGCTCATCGCCGCGGTCGGCTCCGGCTGGGTCTTCCTCCTCAACGCCGCGAGCTTCCTCGCCGTCCTGCTCTCGCTGCGCGCACTCCACCGCGACCAGCTCCGCAGCGCCCCGCGCGCCACGCGCGGCCCGGGTGCGCTGCTGGAGGGGTTCCGCTACGTGTCGAAGCGGCCGGACATCCTCGTGGTGCTCGCGATCGTGTTCCTGATCGGCACCTTCGGCCTGAACTTCCCGATCTTCGCCTCGACGATGGCGACGGTCGAGTTCGACATGGGGGCGAGCGAGTTCGGCCTCCTCTCCTCCGCGATCGCCGTCGGCTCGGTGCTGGGGGCGCTCCTCTCGGCTCGCCGCGACCGCCCGAGGCTCCGGCTCATCGTCGGCGCCTCCGCGGCGTTCGGCGTCGCGCTCGCGCTGGCCGGCGTCATGCCGACGGTCTGGGCGTTCGCGATCCTGCTCCCCTTCGTCGGCATCGCGGCGCAGACGCTGATGACCTCGGCCAACGGCTACGTGCAGCTCTCGACCGCCCCCGAGATGCGGGGCCGGGTCATGGCGCTGTACATGGCTATCTTCGTCGGCGGCACCCCGATCGGCGCACCGCTGATCGGCTGGGTCGCGAACGCCTACGGTCCGCGCCAGGCGATGCTGGTCGGCGCCGCCTCCGGGATCGCGGCGGCCGCCATCGGACTCGCCTTCCACCTCCGCCTGCGCCGCGCCGCCCGGCTCGCGGCCCCCGGACCGGAGGCTCTGCCCGCCACCGGCGGAGTCCCCCTGCTGCGCCCGCGCGCCTAGGCTCCGTCGGCCGGTCCGCACGCCGGGCGGATCCGCGGACCGCCCACTCGACGGGTCGCCCCCGACGCGGGGCGCGACCGCCGCCCGCCCTCAGGCCTCGCGGGTGATCTCGACGCGGACGAAGAGCTTCGACGAGCGGGGCCCGGCGAACACCCCGCGCAGCGGCGCGATGTCGTTGTAGTCGCGGCCGCGGCCGACGGTGACGTGGCGGTCGCCGATGTCGATCAGGTTCGTCGGGTCGTAGCCGCGCCAGGCTCCTCCGCAGAACCACTCGACCCAGGCGTGCGACTCCCCCACCACGGTCTCGCCGATCTCGGCGTGCGGCTTGGGGTGCAGGTAGCCCGAGACGTAGCGCGCCGGGATGCCCACCGAGCGCAGCGCCCCGAGGACGATGTGCGTGATGTCCTGGCAGACGCCCTCGCGCGCGGTCCACGACTCCGTCGCGGTGGAGTGCACGCCGGTGACGCCCTGCCGGTAGGTCATCGCCCGGCCGATCGTCTCGGCGATCGTGAGCGCGGCCTCGCACGGTCCGGCCGCCTCGTCCGCGAGCGAGCGCGCCATCGCCGAGAGGTCCTCCGGCGGCGCGGTGCGGTGGGTCTGCTTCGACTGCTCCACGTACTCGGTGCGCGTCTCGACCTGCTCGGACAGCTGATCCCACCCGGTCGGGTGGTCGGGGTGCTGCTTCGGCCGGATCTCGACGAGCGAGGTCGCCGTCAGCGAGAGCTCGCGGTGGGCGTCGAGCACGTCGAACGACGAGACGCGGGTGCCCCAGTAGTCGGTGTAGGCGTGCACCGAGGTCACCGGCCGGATGTCGAGGTTCGAGAACAGCACCAGCTGCCCGTCCGAGGAGGCGGGGAGCATCCGCGCCTCGTTGTAGGACGCGACCACGTCCCCCGCGTAGGTGAAGCCCGTGGTGTGCCTGATGCGCAGCCTGCTCACAGCGCCTCCCCGATCCAGCTCGGCATGACGTTGGTGGGGAAGTACCGCTGGCGGATCGCCTCGGAAGCGGCCGAGGTCGCCTCCTGCACGCTGTCCATGTGCCGCGGCAGGTCCTCGAGGATGTCGGTGATCGGCCGGAACTCCAGCTCGCTGCGGATCCGCCCGAGGACGCGCTGCGCGTCGCCGGAGTGGCCGATGCGGCCGGTGCGCGGCTCGATGTCGCGCATGCACGCCTCCGCCCGCGAGACCGAGAAGAGGATCGAGCGCGGGAACAGCCGGTCCAGGAGGAGGAACTCGGCCGCGTTCCGCGCGCTCGGCACGCCCCGGTAGGTGCGCAGGTACGCCTCGTAGGCGCCGCAGGAGCGGAGGATCGTGGTCCAGGAGGGGCCGCTCGCCTCGGTCAGCGAGCGGGTGGCGAGCAGGCGGGCGGTCATGTCGGCGCGCTCGATCGAGCGGCCGAGCGTGAAGAACTGCCAGGCCTCGTCGCGCGAGGTCGCCGACTCGATGATGCCGACGGCGAGGGCGGAGCGCTCCCTCACCCAGCTGAAGAACTCCGACACCCGCTCGCCCGAGACGCGGCGCGGCATCCGGGTGCGCGTGGTGTTGAGGCACTCCCAGAGCTCGGTCGAGACGATCTCGCGCGCCCGGCGGGCGTTCTCGCGGGCCGCGCCGAGCGAGTAGGCGATCGAGGCGGGGTTCGTGCGGTCGATCGCGAGGATCGCCAGCACGTCGGCGCGGGTGATCTCGCGCATGTCGTCGGGCGGGGTCGAGCCCATCACCGACAGGAGCGAGCGGCAGGCCGTGTCCTCGTCGATCCACGGGTCCTCGAGCAGGAGCTGGAGGTGGACGTCGAGGATGCGGGCGGTGCCGTCGGACCGCTCGATGTAGCGGCCGATCCAGAACAGCGACTCGGCGATCCGGGAGAGCATCAGTCGTCCTCCCCCGCCGCGAGCGTCTGCTGCTGCTGCTGGTCCTGGTCGGTGTTCGGTGCGTCCTGCGGCGAGTGGTCGGGCGTGTGGTTGAGCGGGTAGACGATCGGGATTGAGCTGGTGACAGCGGCCTGCTCGGCGACGAGCGCCTGGATGTCGCGCGCCTCGGGCTCGGCGCTGCGCGCCTCCTCGAGGCCGACCACCCAGGTGTCCTTCGATCCGCCGCCCTGCGACGAGTTGACGACGAGCTGCCCCTCCGGGAGCGCGACGCGGGTCAGGCCGCCGGGCAGCACCCAGACGTCGGTGCCGTCGTTCACGGCGAAGGGCCGCAGGTCGGCGTGCCGGGGACGCATCCCGTCGTCGACGAGGGTGGGGATGGTGGAGAGCTGCACGACCGGCTGCGCGATCCAGCCGCGCGGGTCGGCCTGGAGGCGGGAGCGCAGCTCCGCGAGCTCCTTCGCCGAGGCGGCCGGCCCGACGACCAGGCCCTTGCCGCCGGAGCCGTCGACCGGCTTCACGACGAGCTCGTCGAGGCGGTCGAGCACCTCCTCGAGCGCTCCCGGGTCCTCGAGCCGCCACGTGTCGACGTTCTTGATCACCGGCTCCTCCGAGAGGTAGTAGCGGATGAGGTCGGGCAGGTAGGTGTAGACGAGCTTGTCGTCGGCGACGCCGTTGCCGACCGCGTTGGCGATCGTGACGTTCCCGAGCCGGGCCGCGAGCATCAGCCCGGGCGAGCCGAGCATCGAGTCGGCGCGGAACTGCAGCGGATCGAGGAACTCGTCGTCCACGCGGCGGTAGATCACGTCGACCCGGGTCGGGCCGGAGGTGGTGCGCATGAACACCTTGCCGCCCGTGCAGAACAGGTCGCGGCCCTCGACCAGCTCCACGCCCATGAGGCGGGCGAGGAGGGTGTGCTCGAAGTAGGCGGAGTTGTAGACGCCCGGGGTGAGCACGACCACGGTCGGGTCGTCGACGCCCTCGGGGGCGGAGGCGCGGAGGGCCTGCAGCAGCTTGTTCGGGTAGTCGCCGACCGGGCGCACCCGCATCGAGACGAACAGCTCGGGCAGCGTCTGCGCCATCACCCGGCGGTTCGAGATGACGTAGGAGACGCCGGAGGGCACGCGGACGTTGTCCTCGAGGACCCGCCAGCCGCCCTTCTCATCGCGGATCAGGTCGATCCCGGACACCTGGATCCGCACGCCGTTCGCGGGGACGATGCCCGCGGCCTGCCGGTGGAAGTGGCTGGAGCTCGAGATGAGCCCGGCGGGGATGACGCCGTCGGCCACGGCGTTCTGCGGGCCGTAGACGTCGGCGAGGAACGCCTCGAGAGCACGGACCCGCTGCTTGATGCCGGTCTGCACCTCGTTCCACTCGGCGCGCTCGATCACCCGGGGGACGGCGTCGAGCGGGAACGGCCGCTCCTCCCCCGCGAAGTCGAAGGTGACGCCCTGCGCGAGGTAGGAGGAGGCGAGCGCGTCGGTGCGGCCGCGCAGCTCCTCCTGGGTCATCCGCGCGAGCGAGGAGTAGATGTCGCGATAGGCGCCGCGGACCCCGTCGGGGCCTCCGGTCGACGCCACGTCGGCGAACATCTCGTCCCAGGGGGTGGCGCCCGTGTCGGGCCGCTCGACCTTCTGGGACCCGTATCCGTCGAAGAGGTCACCCATGGCACGACTCTAGTGCGGGGCGTATTGCGGGGATGTTTCGGGCGGCCGCGGGGCGAGCGGGGCGGGTCGGCGACGTCCGGGCACGGCACCGGCGCCGTCCTCCGACAGGCCGGCGGAGGCCCGGGGATCCACGGGAATAGATCCGGCCGCACGTGGTTGAATGAGGATGTACATGCAAACGCATGGACCAGGCCCCACCGGGCCGGAGGACAGAAGGAGCGCCTGATGCAGTTCGGCATCTTCACGGTCAGCGACATCACGACCGACCCCACGACCGGACGGACCCCGTCCGAGTCCGAGAAGATCCAGGCGACCCTCGCGATCGCGCTGAAGGCGGAGGAGATCGGCCTCGACGTCTTCGCCCTGGGCGAGCACCACAATCCGCCGTTCTGGTCCTCCTCCCCCACCACCACGCTCGGCTACCTCGCGGCGAAGACCGAGAGGATCACGCTCTCCACCGCGATGGCCCTCATCACCACGAACGACCCCGTGAAGCTCGCCGAGGACTACGCGATGCTCCAGCACCTCGCCGGCGGCCGCGTCGACCTCATGCTCGGCCGCGGCAACACCGGCCCCGTCTACCCGTGGTTCGGCAAGGACATCCGCCGCGGCATCGAGCTGACGATCGAGAACTACGACCTGCTGCACCGCCTGTGGACCGAGGACTTCGTCGACTGGGAGGGCCAGTTCCGCACTCCCCTCCAGGGCTTCCAGTCGACCCCGCGCCCCCTCGACGGTGTCGCGCCGTTCGTGTGGCACGGATCGATCCGCTCCCCGCAGATCGCCGAGCAGGCCGCCTACTACGGCGACGGCTTCTTCGCGAACCACATCTTCTGGCCCGCCTCGCACACCCAGAAGATGGTGCAGCTCTACCGCCAGCGCTTCGAGCACTACGGCCACGGGACCGCCGATCAGGCGATCGTCGGGCTCGGCGGGCAGATCTTCCTGGCGAAGAACTCGCAGGACGCGGTCTCGCAGTTCCGCCCCTACTTCGACAACGCCCCCGTCTACGGCCACGGCCCCTCGCTCGAGGACTTCACGGAGCAGACCCCGCTCACCGTCGGCTCCCCGCAGCAGATCATCGACCGCACTCTCGGCTTCCGCGAGTACGTCGGCGACTACCAGCGCCAGCTCTTCCTGATGGACCACGCGGGACTCCCGCTGAAGACCGTCCTGGAGCAGATGGACATGCTCGGCGAGATCCTCCCCGCTCTCCGCGCCGGCTTCGCCGAGGGCCGCCCCGCGCACGTGCCCGACGCCCCCACCCATGCCTCCCTCGTGGCCGCGCGCGACGCGCAGCCCGCGGCCGAGCCCGTCACCGTCTAGTCAGGAGCTCTCCATGGACACCCGCAGGATCACCGTCCTCTCGGCCGGCCTCAGCCAGCCGTCCTCGACCCGGCTGCTCGCCGACCGCCTGGCCGACGCCGCCGAGTCCTCCCTCACCGAGCAGGGCTTCGCCGTCGAGCGGAGCGTCGTGGAGCTGCGCGACCTCGCGCACGACGTCACGAACAACCTCCTCACCGGCTTCGCGAGCCCCGCTCTGCAGACCGCGCTCGACGCGGTCGCCGGCGCCGACGGCCTGATCGCCGTGACGCCGATCTTCACCACCAGCTACAGCGGGCTCTTCAAGTCGTTCGTCGACGTGCTCGACACGGAGGCGCTGCGCGGCCTGCCCGTGCTGCTGGCGGCCACGGGCGGGTCCCCCCGCCACTCCCTGGCCGTCGACTACGCGATGCGCCCGCTCTTCACCTACCTGCACGCGGCGCCCCTCGCGACCACCGTGTTCGCGGCGACGGACGACTGGGGCGGCGCGACCGAGGACGGACGGGCGCTGCCCTCGCGCATCGAGCGCGCCGGACGCGAGCTGGCCGATCAAGCCGCCCGCTCCTCCCGCTCGGGCTCCACGCCCGACCCGTGGGCGCTCGACGGCTCGTTCGAGGGGATGCTCGGCCGCCGCGGCTGAACGCCCGCCGCGCGGATCGGCCGCTCCTCTCATGGATCGGCCGATCCGTCCAGCCGCGATTCCCGCGGCCCTGCCGGAATAGCCTGCCCCCGGGAGCCTGCCGCTGGCCCCCGGAAGGAGGCCGTCATGGGCCTGACCAGCAAGGGGCTCCCCGCGGGGGCTCTCGACCTCTCGCAGCTCGGACGCGCGGTCCTCGACCGCCGCCGCTTCCTCGGAGCGCTCGGCGTCGCCGCCTCCGTCCCGGTCCTCTCCGGCTGCGGCTTCGCCCCCGCGGGCCCCGCGGCGAGCGCCGGCAGCGACACCCTCACCTTCACCACCTGGGGCACCGACGCCGAGCTGGCCGGCTTCCAGCGCGCGATCGACGCGTTCCAGACGGCGAACGCCGGCGCCACCGTGACCCTCAACGCGGTCCCGTACGAGCAGATGTTCACCAACATCGACGCGCAGCTGCAGGCGGGCAACCCGCCGGACGTCTTCCGGGTCCCGTACTACACGTTCGGCAGCTACGCCGGCCGCGACCAGCTCCTGGACCTGTCGGGCTTCCTCGACTCCGACGTCGCCGAGCGGTTCACCGATCCGGCCTGGGCCGCGGTGCAGAGCGGCGGGAGCCCCTTCGGCGTCCCCCACCACACCGACACCTCGCTGATCCTCTACAACACCCAGGTGCTGGCCGACGCGGGCGTCACCTCCTTCCCCTCCTCGCCCGAGGAGGCGTGGACCTGGGAGGAGTTCACCGAGGTCGGGCGGAAGCTGCGCGCCTCGCTCCCCGCCGAGCGCTACCCCTTCGCCTACAACTGGCAGGGCAACGGCGTCACGCGCTGGCTGAGCCTGCTGTTCCAGGCCGACGGCCGCTTCCTCACCGAGGACCTGTCCGGGCCCGCGATCGACTCCGCCGCCGGCCGCGCCGCGATCGACTTCAGCCGCAGCTTCTTCACCGACGGCCTCGTGCCGCCGAGCAGCTCCGTGCAGGCGACCACCTACGCCAGCGACCTCTGGTACTCGCAGACCACCGCGATGACCTTCGCCGGCGCGTTCCTCATCCCCGACGCCGACTCCACCCTCGACTTCGAGTGGGGCGCCACCTACTCCCCGCGCAACGTGCGCGGAGGCGGCGACTTCGGCGGCAACGCCCTCGTCGCGACCAAGGCCGCGAAGAACCCGGAGCTGGCCGCCTCCTTCCTCGCGTTCGTGACGGAGGAGGAGGCGATGCGCGACTTCTGCGCCGGCGCCTCGCTCCTCCCCACTCGCCGCGACCTCACGGAGTCGGGCATCGAGTTCGCCGTGCGCCCCGAGCTCGCCGAGGTGTTCCTCGGCCAGGCGGGCACCGTCCAGGCGTCCGACTCGGCGCAGGTCGCCTCGCCCGACATGGCCGCGATCATCACGGTGCTCAAGGAGCAGCTGGAGCAGGCCTTCGTCGGCGGGCGCAGCACCGAGGACACCATCGCCGGCCTCACCTCCGGCATCGCGGCCGCGACGCAGTGAGCCGGTCGGTCCTCGCGCCGGAGGCGGTGACCGCCCGCCCCCGGCGCACCTCCCGCGCCCCCGCCCGCGAGACGGCGGCCGCCTACGCGTTCCTCGCGCCGAACCTGCTGATGCTCGGCCTGTTCGTGTTCGTCCCCCTGGGCGGCGCGTTCCTGATCGGCTTCCAGCGCACGAACGGCTTCGGCGACGGCGTCTTCGTCGGGCTCGACAACTACGCGCGGCTGCTCGGCGACGGCCTCTTCTGGCGCTCGACGCTGAACACGGCGCTGTTCACCCTGATCGTGACCCCGCTCTCGATGGCGCTGGGCCTCGGCGCGGCGGTGCTGATGAACTCGGTGCTGCCCGCGCGTCCGGTGTTCCGCAGCATCCTCATCCTGCCGATGGCGGTCTCCGGCGTGGCGACGGCGCTGATGGGCGTGCTGATCTTCGACGAGAACAGCGGCGTGCTCGACGGCATGCTCCAGACGATCGGCCTCCCCCGCATCGCCTGGCAGTCCGGCGGAGCGGCCGCCTTCGCCTCCGTGGTGCTCGTCACCCTGTGGTGGCGCACCGGCTTCAACATGCTGATCTACCTGGCGGGGCTGCAGGGGGTGAACCCGGCGCTCTACGAGGCGGCCCGGCTCGACGGAGCGAACGCGTGGCAGCAGTTCCGCCACGTGACGCTGCCGCTGGTCGGCCCGTCGTCGTTCTTCCTGCTCATCCTCAACGTCATCTACTCGTTCCAGGTGTTCGACATCGTCTTCGTGCTCACCGGCGGCGGACCCCAGAATGCGACCTCGGTGCTCGTGACCTACGCCTACGACACCGGGTTCGTCACCCGCGACCAGGGCTACGCCGCGGCCATCGGCATCGTGCTGCTGATACTGACCATGATCTTCACCGCGGTGCAGTGGCGCACCAACCGCTCGAGGGACCTCGTCGAATGATTCGCACGTCGCGCACCTCGCGCCTGCTCCGCCTCGCCCTCGCCCTCGCCGTCTCGGTGGTCATCGTCTTCCCGCTGTACTGGATGGTCGTCGTCGCGTTCTCCTCGCGGTCCGAGCTGCTCGGCGGCACCCTCCGCCTCTGGCCCCGCGAGCTGACGCTGGTGAACTTCGAGCGCGTGTTCTCGTCGTTCCCCGTGGCGACCTGGTTCGGCAACTCCCTCGCGATCAGCCTGGTCACCGCCCTGATCACCGTGACGATCAACCTGCTCGGCGGCTACGCCTTCGCGCAGCTGCGGTTCCGCGGATCCGGAGTGCTCTTCCTCCTGGCCCTGTCGACGCTCACCCTGCCCGTGCAGGTGATCATGGTGGCGCTGTTCCGGCTCGTCACCGACCTCGGCCTCTACGGGAGCTACTGGGCGGTGATCCTGCCGACGGCGGCGTCGGCGTTCGGGCTGTTCCTGGCGCGGCAGTTCATCCTCGCGATCCCGCGGGACCTGATCGAGGCGGCCCGGATCGACGGCGCCGGGCACTTCCGCGTGTTCACGGCCATCGTCCTCCCCCTCTCGAAGCCGCTCATCGCCGTGCTCTTCTTCATGTCGCTGCTCGGCTCCTGGAACGACTTCGCCTGGCCGCTCATCGCCCTGAAGGAGAACGCGCTGTTCACGCTCCCGATCGGGCTGCTCTTCCTCCAGGGGCAGTTCGGCAGCGACTACGGAGCGACCATGGCGTTCGCCCTGGTGAACGTCGTGCCGATGGTGGTGCTGTTCCTGGTGTTCCAGCGCTACTTCGTGCAGGGCTTCGCGCGCAGCGGCCTCCGCTGACCCCGCGGCTCCGACCGAGCTGGTCCCGGAGCAGGAGGCCGGCTTCGACACCCCCGTCGCGACCGCGCCGCCCGCCGCTCCGCCGACCGAGGTGATCCCG
>NZ_PSWC01000027.1:0-38168 GCF_002931535.1 Rathayibacter sp. AY1C6
ACTACGGCCTGACCCTCGCCTTCGTCACTCCGCTCGCGATCCTCATGGTCGAGCTCGCGCATCCCGTCGACGAGCTCGTGCTGCTGCGCGACGGGCGGCTGCGGCGGAGCGGACATGTGCGGTGGTCGCGGGGAGCGGTCGGGCAGTGCCCATGGAGCCCGTGTTCGCCTCCGGTGTCGATCCTCGACGATGCGGTGGACGGAGGCACCCGCGGCTCCGAGCGGTGGACGGGTGCCTGTGCAGCGGGCCGGGGACGCGGCCGTCAGTGCGTGGGCACCCGCTCCGGACGGATGCGCTCGGGAACGGGGACGAGCGCGTGGGTGATCGCGCTCGAGAGGGTGAAGGCGCTGGAGTCGAGGTGCGAGGAGTGCCCGAGTCGTGTCGCTTCGGAGGCGCGCTGCTTCGCTCCGGAGGCGGGCCGGATGTCTCCCGAGAGGCTGATCTCGCCGAACGCGGCGATCCCGGGCCGCAGCGGCGTGTAGGCGTGGGCGGAGGCGATGGCGACTGCGATCGCCAGGTCCGCCGCCGGCTCCATGAGCTTCACGCCGCCGACGGTCGACACGTAGACGTCGCAGCGCCGCAGGGGGATGCCCGCCTGCCGCTCGAGGACCGCGAGGATCATCGCGACCCGGGACGCGTCGACTCCGTTCGTGACGCGGCGGGGGTGCTCGCCGTCGTTCGCGATCACGAGCGCCTGGATCTCGACGGGGAGCGCGCGGCGTCCCTCCATCGCGACCGTGACGCAGATGCCCGGGGTGGGGAAGCGGGTGCGGCTGAGGAACAGACCGCTCGGGTCGGGGATCTCGGCGATGCCCTCGGCGGTCATCTCGAAGCAGCCGACCTCGTCCGTCGGGCCGAAGCGGTTCTTGAGCGAGCGGACGAAGCGCAGCGCCGTCTGCCGGTCGCCCTCGAAGTGGCAGACCACGTCGACCAGGTGCTCGAGCAGGCGCGGCCCCGCGATGGAGCCGTCCTTCGTGACGTGTCCGACGAGCACGAGGGGGAGCGCCCGCTCCTTGCAGACGCGGATGAGGGTCGCGGCGACCTCGCGGACCTGGCTGGGACCGCCGGGCAGGCCATCGACGGTGTCGCTCGCGACCGTCTGCACCGAGTCGACGATGAGCAGGTCCGGCCGGACCTCGTCGATCTGGCCGAGCACGGTGGCGAGGTCGGTCTCGGCCGCGAGGAAGAGGCTGTCGTGCATCGCGCCGGTGCGCTCGGCCCGCATGCGCACCTGCGCGGCCGACTCCTCCGCGCTGACGTAGAGGACCCGCTGGCCCTCGGCCGCGGCGCGGCTCGCGACCTCGAGCAGGAGGGTCGACTTGCCCACGCCGGGCTCTCCCGAGAGCAGCACGACCGCGCCGGAGACGATCCCGCCGCCGAGCACGCGGTCGAGCTCGCCCACGCCGGTGGGGCGGTGCGCCGCGGACGTGGTCTCGATCTCGGTGATGGGCCGCGCGATGCGGCCGGCGGCCGGAGCCACAGCGGCGACCGCGCGGACGAGGCCGGTGCGCTCGGTGCTCTCGATCACGGAGCCCCACTGCTGGCACTCGCCGCAGCGGCCTACCCACTTCGCGGTCGTCCATCCGCACTCCGAGCAGCGGTACGGGGCGGTGCGCGTCTTCGAGGAGGCCATGAGGTCCTTTCGGGGCGGAGGAGGGGGACGAGGGCGACGCTACGGGGGACCCCCGACACCGCCGCTCGTTCGAACGTGTCTTCGACAGTACCGTCGACCACCGACGCCGAGAGCGGGGCGCGCCAGGCCGGGGGAGAGGTCTCGTGGAGGCCCTCTGTGGAGGAGCGTCGTCGCGGAGGGGCGGAGGCGGAGGATCGCGCCTCGGAGAACGACTCCGCCCCGAGCGCCGCCCCGTCGGCGTCGGACGTCTGCGAGAGACTGGGGGACATGCCCTCGACAGTGCACGTCCTCAAGTCCGGCCGCCCGCTCGGAGTCAGCTGGTCCGGACCCGAGGGCGCCGAGCGGGTCGTCGTCCTGGCGCATCCCGCTCCCGGCTCCTCGGACTTCGACCCCGACCCGGAGGCGACCGCGCGCCACGGGGTGCGCCTGCTCTCGTTCGACCGCCCGGGCTACGGCGCCTCCTCCCTCCTGACCGACCTCGACCCCGCCGGAGCGGGCGTCGGCGCCAGCCCCGAGCAGGCCGCCGCCGACATCGCCGAGTACCTCGCGACCGTCGGCATCGCCTCCGTCAGCGCCGCCGGCTGGTCGGCGGGAGGCCGCGTGGCCCTCGCGCTCGCCGCGAACTACCCCGGCCTCGTGGAGCGCGTCGCCGTGATCGGCACGCCCGCTCCCGACGACGCCGTGCCGTGGGTCGGCGACGAGAACCGCGCCGAGCTCGCCCGCCTGGCCGACCTCCCGCTCGACGAGGCCGTCCGCTCGCTCACCCGCACGCTCGAGGGCGCCTTCGGCCCGACCCCCGCCCCGGACGCCCTGCTCGGGATGCTCGGCTCCGGCGACGCCGACACCGCGGTGCTCGAGACCCCCGGCGTCCGCGAGCGCCTCTCGCGCATGCTAGAGCGCGCCGTCGCCCAGGGCGCCCTCGGCATGGCCGCCGACCTCATCGGCTACGGCGTGCAGGAGTGGGGCTTCGCCGTCGAGTCCGCCGAGCCGCCCGCGCTCCTCCTCTACGGCGCCGAGGACGCGGTCGCCGGCCGCCGCCACGCCGAGTGGTACGCCGCACGGCTACCCGACTCCCGCCTCGAGGTCGTGCCCGGCCGCGGCCACCTGCTCGCGATTCCGGAGTGGGACCGCGTGCTCGGCTTCCTCCTCCCCGCCTGACGGCGGCCCGTCCTCTCGATTGGCGCGACTTCCGGCCGTCGCGTACACTCGACCCCGGTACCGTGTCCGAGCGGCCGAAGGAGCATGTCTCGAAAACATGTGTGGGCTTGCGTCCACCGTGGGTTCAAATCCCACCGGTACCGCCAACGAGAAGGCCCCCCGCTTCCACGGAAGCAGGGGGCCTTCGTCGTTCTCGGCGTCGTGCGGCGGTCGCGACGTGCGGGTCAGCCGGCGCGGAGCAGCCAGGAGCGGCCGGCGCGCAGGGCCCGGTACAGGCGCCTGACCGCGTGGTCGGCCTCGGCCGAGCCGACGTCCGAGAAGGAGCCCGCCCCGCCCCAGAGCCCGAGCGCGTCGGCGGCCGCCGCCCGGACCTCTCGGCGGGTCGTCGCTCCGGCGAACATCTCGTCGAGCCGGTCCGCGACGCGGGCCCGCGCGCCGTCCTGCTGCGACCGCGCGACGTCGCGCACCTCGGCGACGGCCGCCGTGATCTCGGCGAGCACAGCGGGGATCGTGCGGTCCATCCTCCTGAGCCTAGGAGCGTGAGCGCGAGCGCTGCGAGGCGGCGTGGGTCAGGAGCGTCGCCACGACTCCGACGAGCACGCCCAGCGCGGTCTCGAGCGCCCGGTCGCGCAGCAGCACGAGCTCGTCGACGGGATGCGCGAGCTCGACCATGAGGATCGCGAGCGGAGTGACGAAGGCGAGGGTCAGGCCGTAGTTGCGGCCGACGACGAGCTCGGCGGTCATCTGGAGGAGCACCACCACCACGATCACGGCGAGCGGGGAGAGCGGCAGGGCCAGGAGCGCGGCCGCGATCAGCACTCCGACGATCGTGCCGAGCATCCGGTGGCCCGCGCGCACGAGCCGGGCGCCGGCGTCTGCTCCCGAGACGGCTGCGACGGCGGAGACCATCGCCCAGTAGGGGTGGCCCAGGCCGGTCGCGGTCGGGATGGTGCCCGCCACCAGGACGACGGCCCCGAAGCGGAGCAGGGCGGCGCGCGTCGCCGGACGGGCCGCCGCCGCGCGGAACGAGGTGCGCCACGGCGTCGGGGCGAGGCGGCGTGCGCGGCGGAGCGCGAGACCGCTCAGGCCGACGACGAGCGAGAAGGCGGCGGA
Source organism: Rathayibacter sp. AY1C6 (assembly GCF_002931535.1). Lineage (NCBI taxonomy): Bacteria > Bacillati > Actinomycetota > Actinomycetes > Micrococcales > Microbacteriaceae > Rathayibacter > Rathayibacter sp. AY1C6. The sequence continues at coordinate 3,905 of NZ_PSWC01000027.1, forward strand.
GCCCGCGGCGAGAGCGACGGCGAGCGGGATCCGCGAGGGCTCGGACGGGACGGACGCGCACGCCGTGACGGCGAACACCGGGAACAGCGGGCCGGGCGGATGCCAGTGCAGGGCGTCGCTGAGATAGGCGGCCGCGACGGTCACGGCGACCACGACGGGGATGATCAGCCAGTCGCGGTGAGGAGAGAGGGAGACGACGGTGCCGAGGGTCACGGTGGTGACGAGGAACGCGGCGGCCGACAGCTGCATCAGCAGGCGCGGCCGGTGCGTGTGCTGGCGTCCGTAGAGGGCCGTGAAGGCGCCGAAGGTCGCGTAGAGGGCGAGATCGGTGCGGCCGAGCGCCCAGAGGACGAGCAGCGGGACGGCGATCGAGACGCCGGCGCGCAGGGCGACGCGATGGGCGCCGGCGTGCGGGCCGAAGGCGAGGAGCTCGCGGGGGTGGGGCAGAACGGGGGTGGTGGCCATCGGGTCCTCTGATCGGGGTCCGAGCGGCGGCGGCCGGAGAAGTGGTTCACGGGTGAAGCAGATATACTTTACGCGTGAATGACTCTGAAGGCCAGCCGGGTGACGCGGTCGACGAGATCAGGGCGGGCTGGGCGGTGCTGCGGCCCGAGCTCGACACCTCCGCCGTCGACGTCGTCGGGCGGGTGATCCGCGCCTCCGCGCTGATCGCGCGGGCGACGGAGGAGCTGCTCGCCGCCCACGGGCTGACTCGCGGCGAGTTCGACGTGCTCTCCACGCTGCGTCGCGCCGGCGCTCCGCAGTCGCCGACGACCCTCCGGACGATCGCCCTCGCCTCCGCTCCCGCGATCACCAAGCGCGTGAACTCGCTGGAGCGTCGGGGCCTGGTGCGGCGCGCCGCGAACCCGGCGGACGGGCGCGGCTCGCTCATCACGCTGACTCGCGAGGGGGAGGAGCTGGTCGGCCGGGCCTTCCCCGAGGTGCTCGACGCCGAGCGGGCGCTGCTCTCGGGGGTGCCCGCCGATCTGCGGGCGGAGGCGTCGCGCTCGCTCCGCGCGGTGCTCGCGAGCGTCGAGGCGGCCGCGAGCCGGTGATGCGCGCGGGGACCGCGAGGCGGCGGGCGCTCGCTACCGTGGTCCCATGCGCCTGACCTCGAGCTTCACCGTGCCGACGCGGCCGCCGGTGCTGCAGCTGGTCAAGACGGCGGCGGCCACGGTCGTCACCTGGCTCCTCGCCGGCGTCGTCTTCCCGGGGACGCTGCCCGTCTTCGGTGCGATCGCCGCGCTCCTCGTCGTCGCGCCGAGCATCAACCAGTCGTTCTCCAAGGCACTCGAGCGCTCGGTCGGCGTCATCATCGGCGTGATCGTCGGATCCGTGATCGGCACGGTGCTCGGCGGCGAGAGCATCATCGTGCTCCTCGCGATCGTGGCCGCGATCGCCGTCGGGTGGGCCGTGCGCCTGACCCCCGCCTCCGCGGTGCAGATCCCGATCAGCGCGATGCTCGTGCTCTCGGTGGGCGCGGTCACGCCGAACTACGCGCTCGACCGCATCCTCGAGACCCTGCTGGGCGCGGCCGTCGGAGTCGTCATCAACGTGCTCATCGTCCCTCCGGTCGTGCTGGCGCCGGCCGAGCGGGCGATCGGAGATCTCACCGCTCAGCTCGCCGCTGCCCTCGACGACCTCGGCGACGCCCTCCAGGCCCCCGTCCCGCGACGCCGGCTCGACGAGCTGCTCATCAACGCCCGGCTGCTGCAGACCATGCAGAGCAAGGCGGAGGAGGCGATCGCGACCGGCGAGGAGTCCCTCCGCCTCAACCCGCGCCGCTCCGCCCACCGCGACCGGCTGCTGGCCCTCGACTCCGTCGTCCCGCGGCTGGGGCGCATCGTGACCCGGGTCCGCGGCATGACGCGGACCGTGCACGACCTCTACGACGACGAGCTCGTCGGGGAGCCGACGATCGCCGACATCGCCGTCCAGCTGCACCGGGCCGCCCACGATCTGCGGCTCCTCGTGCAGTCCTCGGTCGACGTTCCCGAGCCGGAGGCGATCACCGACGAGCTGCCCGCTCTCACCGCGCCGCTCGTGATCGCGACTCCGCATCCGCAGCACTGGATCCTGCTGGGGGCGCTCGCCGAGGACCTGCGGCGCATCCGCGAGGAGATCGTCGGCGCGGAGTCCTGACGGGCGGGCGCCGAGTGGGGTCGGCGGGAGGGCTGCTCTTGCTGCGCTCGGCGTCTCACGCCGCGCGACATGCGGCTCGTGGTGGCCTGCGGTGGTCAGCCGTCCTGCTCGCCGTCCTCCCTCGATCCGCCGCCCTCGACGAGCTCGCCGTCGCCCGGGTCCGGAGCGACCTGGTGCAGTGCCTCCGGATCGCTCGCCTCGGCGTGGAGGGTCTTGCCCTCGGCGATGAGGGAGTCGTCGTCGACGAGGATCCCGGCCAGCTCGGTGATGCGTCCCCGGAGAGCGCCGATCGGGTCCTCGGTGGGCGCGTCCTCCTCGGAGTGGTCGACCCCCGAGTCGGGGTAGCGGCGGAGGGCGGCCTCGTCCCGGTCGGGCTGCGGCGCCCGCGCGTGCTCGACGCAGAGGCGGGCGACCTCCTCCGCGTGCGCGTGCATCACGGAGTGGGAGGCGTCGGGGATCTCCCAGGCCCGCGCGTGCGGCATCGACCGGGCGATCTCCTCCGCCCACTCGCGCGGAACGAGCCGGTCGAACTCGCCGCGGATGACGAGGGCGGACGCGCGGATCCGGGGGACGGTCTCCTCGATCCGGTAGTGCATCATCTCGGGCAGCACGCGGGAGAACCAGCGCGGTCCGCAGAGGAGGTAGGCGCCCGCGGCGAGGATCGCGACCTTGAGGGGCTCGCGGACGCTCGACTGGGCGAAGCGGAGCGCGGCGGTCGGGAGGCGGCGCTCGTGCCGGTTCATCACGGGTCCGAGCAGGACGATGGTGGTCAGCTCCGGACGGCGGGCGGCGAGCTCGGCCACCACCTGCGTCCCCATCGAGTGGCCGAGGACGACGGGATCGTCGAGGCCGAGCTCGTCGATGACCGCGCCGACCAGCTCGGCGTAGTCGCCGATGTCCATGCGCCGCGCGTCGATCGGGTGCGGTACGCCGCCGAAGCCCGGCAGGTCGAGAGCGTGCACCGGACCGAACTCGTTGAGCGCGGGCGCGAGGCGCTCGAAGTAGGTGGCCGCGACTCCGATCCCCGGCACGAGGACGAACGTGCGCTCGCCGTCGCGCCCCACTGTGCTCACCCGCGCCCAGACGTCTCGGTGGTGCACCCGCTGGACCGAGACGTCGGTGCTGCGGGTGCGGCGGTGCGGATCCCGCCCCCGGGAGCGCGTGGTCGCGAAGACGTCGCGGACTCCGCGCCGCAGGGTCGTGGCGAGGGTGGGGAGGAGGTCGCTCGGGCGGAGCACGGGGCCTCCTTCGATCGGGGGAGTCGGTCGCTGCGAGCCTAGGCGCTCGCCGCCGGGCTCAGATCAGCATGTCGTCCGACCTGTGGAGGATCAGACGGGCCGGCCCGGTGTGGAGGACGCCGTTGGTCAGGGGGGCGGTCCGGACGCCGCCGCGCCTCCGCATCGCCCGGAACGCCCCGGGGGCGAGCACGACGTCCATCCAGGCGCAGGGGTTGGCCGGTCGTCCGCCCTGGAACTCGATCCGCTCCCCGCCCTGCTCGATCGCGAACGTGCGGCCGGCGAGCGCATCGACGTCGGCGCCGCGGACGATGATGTTGCGGCGGGTGTCGGCGGGGTCGAAGGGCCCTGCGCCGAGCTCGGCGGCGATGTGCTCGAGGGTCTCGACCGCGAAGAGCGTGATCGCCGCGGGGCGGTGCGCGCGCTGGGCGAAGAAGCGGTCGCCGACGATGCCGAGGCCTGCGCGGATCTCGATCCGCTCGGGCTGCTCGTTGCCCTCGGACGGCACCGGGCCATCGGCGGGGCGGCCCTCGTAGCGGTGCAGCGGAGAGACGACGAAGCCCACGAGCTCGATCGCGGCGGCCTCCATGAGCCCACGGTACGCCGTGAGGGGGAGCAGCGGCGTCCGCCGGTCGGAGGCTCTGCGAGGCGCTCCGGGACACCCCGACGGAGCCTGGGTTCTGGTGGCTGCGGCGGCGTCCCGAGAGGGAGCCGTCTGCGCCCCCGCCGCCGATTCGCGGAGGGGGCTCCCGGCATGTATAGTCGTACCTCGTTGCGTGCGCCTCTGGCCCACGCGATGGACTGCGCCCGTAGCTCAACGGATAGAGCATCTGACTACGGATCAGAAGGTTGGGGGTTCGAATCCCTCCGGGCGCACTCTGGTTGAGACAGAGCAGAACGGCCCGCTTCGGCGGGCCGTTCTCGTTTTAACGGTCGCTCGTTCCGGTGGCCGTCGGCGTCGGTCTCCCGGTGAGTGCAGGGCGAGGGAACAGCCGGTTCTCCGCCTCGCAGGACGCCTCTTCGCGCCGTCGACGACGTCGATCGTCTTCCGCCCGCATCCGCGATCAGTCCGCGCCCGTGCTCGCGATCACTCCTCGCGGGCTCTGCGATCACCCGTCGCGAGCACGCCGCTCGGCTCTTCTCGCGCGCCGTTTCCTCCTCCACAGCGCCCATCTCGCGCCGTTCTCCACGGATGCAGCCGTACCGGCCGCGGTGACGTCGAACCGAGCAATACTCTCCTTCCGTGGGGCTGAACGGTCGCCGCCGACGCAGTGCGCTCGGTCGGCAGAGGAGAGGACATCGGATGAGTCGAACGGAACAGTCGGGGCGGGACGAGCGCGGACGACACCGAGCGCGGACGGCGCGAGCGCTGGTCGGCACGACGGCGGGCTGCGTGCTCGTGAGCGGGCTGCTGGGCGGAGGCCTCGCGCCGCCGCCCGCCCTCGCCGCCGACGGTCCTCACACGACGATCGAGAACACCCTCCTGCAGGGAGGCGCGACGAACGCCGGCGTGACGACCGTCTCGGCCTGGGTCCAGAAGGGCGAGACGCTCCGGGTGGACCTCCACCCGCTCCAGGCGGGCTCGGGCACCGGCGAGGGCGAGACCGGCGGCGGTACCGCCCGGGTGACGGCTCCGGGCGGAGCCGTCCTCGACGAGCAGGACTTCGCGCCCGGAGCGGCGCCCTCGGTGTCCGCCGGCGGCTCGTTCGTGGCGGACGAGACCGGCGTCTTCCAGATCCGGGTGTCCGACGACGACGTGACGGCCCCAGTGAACCTCGTCTGGAGCATCGGCGTCCAAGACGCACGGGGCGCGGCGGTCGCGGGCCGCGTGTGGTCCGACTCCTATGCGATCCAGTCCGGGGCGAAGGAGTCCTACTCCTCGCCCGAGGAGCGGCGCTCGTCCTTCACGCTCCACGCCGTCACGGAGACGGGCGCCCGCTACGAGCTGGGGCTGCGCGGCTACGACGGGGTCGCCTCGACGGTCCAGGCCACGAACAAGGGCAACGTGAAGGTCGGGTCGTCCGATCCGTCCTATCTCTCGGTCCCCATGCCGCAGTCGAGCGAGGCGGGCGGCATCGGGGCGCAGTACGTCCAGGCGTCCGGACGCTCCGGGATCGACGGCCTGCAGACCTACAAGCTCTTCCTGGACCCGCCGTCGTCCGACCTGCCGGAGTCGATCGCTCCGGCCTACCAGGCGCCGACAATCGAGGGCCTCGCCTTCCGGCGGTCGTCCGCGGGCTCCGACGCGGGCACGCTCACGGGCGTCCTGGGGACGCAGCCGGGCACCGTCGTCGTGGACGTCGATGCGGACGGGGACGGCGCCTACGACGGCGAGCGCGACGTGCACCTCACCCGGATCGCGGGGACGACCGGTCCCTTCTCGGTCGACTGGGACGGACGGGACGCGAAGGGCGGGACGGTCGACGTGACCGACCCCGACGTCACCTTCCGTGCCTCCATCGGCCGCACGAACGAGTTCCACTTCACGCGGGTCGACGCCGAGACGTCCGCCGGCGGCGTGTCCGTCGTGAGGTCGACCGGCGGCGGCGACGACCCGTCGACGGTGCACTGGGACGACTCGCTCCTCGCCGGATCGAACTCGGAGCGGTACTCCGGCACCTCCTCGGTGACGTCCGGCGACGGCGGCACCGACTCGTCCGGCGGGGTGCACCGCTGGGAGGGCGACGACTCCGGGCGGGGCCGCGTCCCCAACGCCAACGACTCGGTGCACGGCTCCTACGGCGACCTGCGGGCGATCGACGACTGGGCCTACGGCTCGGACGGTGCGGTCGCGGTCGCACGCCTCGATCCGCTCGCGCCGCACGTGACCATCGCGAAGACCTCGTCGGTCGACTCCGCCACTCCGCTGCTCCGCGGCGCCCGCGTGCCCTACCGGGTGACGCTGACCTCGGACGGGACCGGGGACTACTCCGACGCCGCCGTCATCGACTACCTCGACAAGGGCGTGCTCGACGACGCCGAGCTCGACTCCGGCTCCCTCCGCGCCTCGCAGGGCACGGCCACGATCGATGCGGAGACGGGCCGCATCTCCTGGGCGGCCGGCAGCCTGCCGGTCGGGGCGACGGCCGAGCTGACCTTCGACGTGATCGTGACCGGCGAGGGGGACCGCGCGCTGACGAACACGGCCTGCCTCGCCGATGCGCCCTTCGCTCCCGCCTCGTCCGGCACGGGGACCGACGCGAACCCCTGCGCCACCGTCCCGCACGACATCGGCGAGGGGTCGCTCCTGATCCGGAAGACCGCGTCCCAGACGAGCGCCGAGCACGGCGGCACGGCGGGCTTCGACATCGTCGTGGCGAACACCGGAACGGTCGACGCGACGGACGTGACCGTGACCGACGTCCCGACGCTCGACCACCTGCTCGAGGCGACCATCGAGAACGGCGCCGGAGGAACGCAGCCGGCCACGGAGCCCGTCACGGGTCTCGACATCCCCGCCGGCGGCCAGGTGTCGCTGCACGTCAGCGGCCGGGTCGCCGACGGGTACGACGCCGCGACCCTGCCCAACCGCGTCTCGATCACCCACCAGCCCGAGGGCTTCGACCCGCCGACGGTCGAGAACGCCTGCGCTGACGATGCGACGTCGTCCTGCGCCGAGATCCCGGTGCCGCCCGTCGAGGGAAGGCTCTCCATCGAGAAGACGGCGATCGGGAATCAGGTCGACCACGGCGGGCGTGCCGGGTTCCGGATCGTGGTCGCCAACGAGGGGGCTCGGCCGGCGGACGGGGTGACCCTCACCGACATCCCCGAGCTCGCGCACCTGAGCGACGTCACGATCTCCCGGGACGGCGGCCCGGCGTCGTCCGACCTGACTGTCGAGAACCTGTCTCTGGCCCCGGGAGCGTCGACGACGTTCACCGTGACCGGACGGGTCGCCGACGGCGTGGACGCGTGGACCATCCCCAACCGGGCACGCCTGACCGAGGTCCCGGAGGGCTTCGATCCGACGACCGTCCTGCACCCGTGCGCGGACGACGGCGGAGCCAGCTGCGCCCAGGTGGCGGTGCCTCCGGTCGGACTCGTGCCGACGGTGCTCGCCTCGACGGGAGCGGCGGCCGGGCCCCTCGCGGCCGGAGCCGGCGCTCTGCTCCTGGCCGGCGGCGCCCTGACGGCGCTGCGCCGTCGCTCGACCCGCACCTCGTGAACCGGAGCCCGGGCCGCTGCAGCGCGACCCGGGCTCCCGGACCCTCTCCTCGAAAGGCACTACTGCATGACCGAGCACGGCCTCCCGTACCGCATCACCGAGCGCTTCCCTCTCCCCGATGGACGCGTCGGCGTCAGCACCTGGTGGTCCGCCGACCCGGAGCAGCTGGAGCAGCAGCTCCGCACGCGCTCCGGGCATCCGCATCCCGAGAGGGAGCCGATCCGGAGACTGCACCTCGCGACCGCGACGATCGTGCTGATCGAGGAGCGGACCGCGGGAGGCTTCCGCCCGCTCGACCCCCGCCTCCGGGCCCGCACCGATCCGCGCTGGCGCCGGGCTCTCCTGCGGTCGCTCAGGTCGGCCCGGCTCCGACGGGTCATCGGTCCGCGGGACCTGCCGAGGACGGATCCGCCGGTCGAGGTGTCACGGCACGTCGATCCGACACGTCGAGTGTGAAGGAGGCGGGCGGAGAGCTCGGCGCCTGATGCGCGGTGAGGGTCTCCCCGCAAGGACGCCGTCGGGTCAGGCGGCTTCCTCGAGGTCGTCCTCGACTGCGACGGGCGCGTCGACCGGGGCGCACGGGGGAGCGGACTCGGCCGGGGGCGCCGAGGCCGCGATGCGCGAGCGCTCGAGCCCGGCGAGGAGCACGGCGAAGGCCTCCTCGAGCTCGGCGGTGTCGCGGAGCAGGAAGCGCTCGCCGCTCGTCGGGTCGAGGCGGACCGTCCGGTAGGCCGGGCGGGGGAGATCGGAGACCAGGGTGATGATGCCGAGGACGACGCCGCTGCGGCGGGCGCGCGCGGTCCAGCGGTTGGCGTGGGTGCGGAGAAGGATCATGACCGGGGCCGTCCTCGGTGACGTGGTGCAGGAGCGGGGGGATGGGGGTGTCGCTGGCGGTGCGGGGATCCTCTCGAAGCTTGCTGCACGAAGGGCCTCCGCTTCCTGTGCTTGACAGCAGAGCCGAGCAGCGGTCACCGGCGCCGGGCGGCCGCCGCGGCGTGCAGGGCCCGCAGGAACTCGGGGACGACCGGGTTTCCGGTGTCGCGGGCGAGCACACCGATCTCACGGCTCGCGCCCGGATCGTCGATCGGGATCTCGCGGACGTCGTCGTCGACCGAGGACGGGCTCGGCGGCAGGATCGTGAGTCCGAGACCGGCTGCCGCGAGTCCCCGGGCGGCGCGGTAGTCGCCGACCTCGAACGCCGGCACCGGGTCGCGGCCGTCCACGGCGAGCAGGCGCCGGGCCGACTCGTGGAGGCCGTAGCCGGGCGCCAGCATGATCAGGTCGAGGCCGCGGAGGTCCTCCACCGTGACCGAGCGCCGCGAGGCCAGCGGATGACGGGGGTCCACGACCGCGAGGAGAGGCTCCGAGTAGAGGGTCGTCGTGGTGGTGCCGGGGAGATCGGGCGGATCCGCGACGATCGCCAGCTCGGACTCGCCCTCCGCCACGGCCCGCAGGCAGAGGGCGCGGGAGCCGTGACGGAGCCCGAAGCCGACCTGCGGCCAGCGGCGGCGGAACCGGCGGATCACATCCGGCACGAAGCTCTCCCCGAGGAGCGTCTGGAAGGCGAGGTCGATCCGGCCGTGCTCCACGTCGCCCGCCTGCCGCACCTCCGCGAGCCCGGCGCGGATCACCGACATGCCGTCCTGAGCGGCCTCGGCGAGACGGGTCCCCGCCTCCGTCAGCACCACCCCACGGCCCTCCCGGCGGACCAGGGGAGTGCCGACCAGAGCGGACAGCCGGGCGAGCGACCGGCTCGCGGTCGGCTGCGGGATCCCGAGCTCGGCTGCCGCCGCCGTGACGCTCCCGGTCTGGGCGACCGCGACGAGCAGGGGCAGGAGGCGGAGGGTCGCGGGCCAGTCGTCGGACACGCCACCACCCTAGATCCGGACATGACCAGAACGCATGAACAGTACGAGAAAGCACATTAGTCATGCAACCGGAGGCGGTCTACCGTCGGAATCATGAGCACCGCCGCACGCACCCGACCGATGCGCGCAGCGGCACCCTTCTCGCAGCGGCGGCTGACCATCGCCCTCCTCGCCGCCGGAGTCGCGACCTTCGCCGAGCTCTACGCCGTGCAGAGCGTCCTCCCGCAGCTCGCGCGGGAATGGGCCCTCGCCCCGTCCGACGCCGCGCTCACCGTCTCGGCCGCGACCCTCGGACTGGCGCTCTCGGTGCTGCCGTGGGCCTCGGTGGCCGAGCGCATCGGACGGCTCGAATCCATGCGGATCGCGGTCCTCACGTCCGTGGTCCTGGCGCTGCTCGCCTGCGTCGCCCCGACCTTCGAGCTCCTCCTCGTCCTGCGCTTCCTCGGGGGAGCGGCACTGGGTGCCGTCCCGGCGCTCGCCGTCGCGGCGATCCACGACCGGGTCGGGGGCGCCGGAGCGACGGCCGCCGCGACCGCCTACGTCTCCGGGACCACGATCGGCGGTGCCGCCGGACGCCTGCTCGCCGGACCGCTCGCGGCGGCGCTCGGATGGCGCGGAGCCCTGCTCGTCGTGACGGCCGTCTGCGCAGCGGCGGCGATCGTCTTCGCGGTGCTCGCGCCCCGGGGCGGCGGCGCGCGCGAGACTGCTCCCGGCGGCTGGCGAGCAAAGACGGCGCAGGTGCTCCGCGATCCGATGCTCGTCGCGATCGCGCTGCAGACGTTCCTCGCGGTCGGCGTGTTCGTCGCGGTCTACAACTACCTGGCGTTCCGGCTCGAGGCGCCCCCGTTCGCACTCGCGCCCGCGCTCGTCTCCCTCCTCTTCGCCGCCTACCTCGCGGGAACCGTCTCCTCCCGGCTCGCGGGGAGATGGGGGCCGCGGATCGGTCCCCGCCTCGTCATGCGGATCGGCGTCGCCCTGATGATCGTCGGACTGCTGGTGATGCTCGCCGAGAACGTGGCCGTGGTGATCGCCGGACTCCTCGTCTTCACGGCCGGCTTCTTCGCCCTGCACGCGACCGGCGCCGCCTGGACGGGAGCGCGGGCGGCTCCGGCACTCCGCGGGCACGCCGGCGCGGTCTACACGATCGCCTTCTACGCGGGCTCGGCCGCCGGCGGCTGGCTCCTCGGCCTGGCCGTCGGAGCCGGTGGCTGGCCGGCCTTGACGGCGGTGACGATCGGCCTGCTGCTGGTCGGAGCGGGGATCGTCAGCCTCCCGTCCCGCACCACCGCGGCCGGGCGCTGAACCCCCGCGTCCGCCGACCGCACCCCGAGCTCCGCCCGGCACCTCCCCGCAGCGGGCGAGGTGCGACATGATGGCCCGACTGCACGAAGCGGGAGACGGCATGGCGCGGAGCACCGGAGCGGACGGCTCCCCACGCGAGAGCGGCGGGACGGACGAGGGCGGCACCGACCCGCGCTACCACGCGGGCTTCCAGCGCGGCTACGACGGACGCGTCGCCGAGCGGCGCGGCAGCGGAGAGGAGCGCCTCCGCTCCCCGTTCCTGTCGGGCGGCGCCGCGGGCACCGGGCGCTCGGCCGGCCGGAGAGGCGGCCGGTCCGCTCCCGAGCACGAGGACGTGCGATCGGTCGGCGGCCCGACGGGCTCCCGAGCCTCCGGCCGACGGACGGCTCCGGAGCGCGAGAGATCGGCGGTGCGGGCCGTCCCGACACCCGCGGAGCCGACCGCGCCGCGACCCGCGGAGCCGACCGCGCCGCGACCCGCGGAGCCGACAGTCCCACTCCCGACCGAGCCGACCGTCCCGCTCTCCGCCGAACCCGACTCCGCTCCCCGCGACGCGGCACCCGGCTCCGGAGACCGTCGCGACGCGACCGACGCCGACCCCCGCCCCGCCGTCCCCACTCGCCGCATCGCCGGAGCCCTGGGGGTCGTCGGCGCCGTGAGCGTCCTCGTCGGACTCCTCGCCCTCTGGAACAGCTCCCACAGCTGGTACGACTACTCGCCGTCGCAGAGCGCCTTCGGGCCCGAGCAGTACCTGCGCGTGCTCAGCGACAACGCGATCGGACCGTTCCTCACCGTCGGCCTGATCGCGCTCGGCCTGGCTGTCGTGGTCCCGCTGCTGAGGGCTCCCCGCCGATGACGCGGGTCCGCCTGCTCTGGGCCGCCGCCATCGCGGTCACCGTCGTCCTCTGGGCCGCAGTGCTCGCGCTCCCGGTCGTGGTCCTCCTGCTGCCGAACCAGTACCAGGGCGACTCGATCACGGTCCCGCCGGAGCTCTACGTGCGGCAGGCGCTCGCGATGGTCGCGCCGCCGCTGCAGACCGCCGCCCTGGTGATGCTGGGGGTGCTGATCGTCGTCGCGGTGGCTCGGCGCGCGCCCGCGAAGGCCCGTGCGACGGAGGCGGCGAGCGGCTGGGACGACGCCGTCCTCCTCGACCCGGACGGCCGCGAGCAGCGCGGAACAGGCCCGGCAGGCCGCTGAGCAGACGCTGCTGCGTCGGAATCCATCCGCTGCTCCCCGGTCAGAAGCCGCTGCTCCCCGGTCGGAAGCCACTCCTCCGGACGCACCCGCCCCTCACGCCGGCAGCAGCTGGAACCGCTCCCGCGCCACTCCGCCGGCGACGAGGTCCGCGAGCAGCTCGCCCAGGACCGGACCGAACGTGAAGCCGTGCCCCGAGAACCCGGTCGCCAGAGTCACGCGGCCCACGCGGTCGAGCACGAAGTCCTCGTCGGGCGTGCTGTCGTAGAGGCAGCTGATCGGAGTGGCGCTCGCCGCGTCCACGCCCGGAATCCACTCCGCGACGTAGCCGACGAGGCGGGCGAGCGCTCCGGGCTCGGGCTCGAAGGAGCGCTCGTCCGGATCGACGACGACTCCGGTGCTGTGCTCGCCCACCTTCACCCCGACTCCGGGCGTCGCGAGCCCGTAGACGACGGGCAGGCCGACGCGGTGGTGGGCGAAGCTCGGCCAGGAGTCGAGGGGCAGGTCCGTCGCGAAGTGCGCGGGCTGCTCCTGCGTGACGCGCAGCGGAGGGAGGCGTCGGCCGGCCGCGCGGACGAGGCCGTCCACGAGCGGAGGCGTCCAGGATCCGCCGGCCACGACGACCGCGTCGGCTTCGATGGCGCCGTCGGTGGTCAGCACGCGCACGTCGTCGGCGCGCTCCTCGATGCCCAGCACCCGCGTCTGCGTCCGGAGGACGGCGCCGCGTCCGAGGGCGGAGTCGAGCATCGCGTCGATCGCGGCCGCCGCGTCGAGGCGTCCACCCTCGGGGTGCAGCAGGACGTCGGTCTCGAAGCGGAGTCCCGGCCAGCGCCGCTCCGCCTCGTCCGCTTCGATCCGCACCACGGGGATCCCGTCGCGCAGGAGGACAGCCTCGACGGCGGCCAGGACGGCGGAGTCGCCGTGGTCGATCGCGCCGACCGGGTGCAGCAGGCGGCGGCCGGTCTCGGCCTCGAGCCGTGCCCAGGCGCGCCCGGCCCGTCCGGTGAGGGCGCGGTAGTCGTCCTCGAGGTAGCCGCGGCGGAAGATGCGCGTCTCGCCGTGGGACGAGCCGCGGTCGTGACCCCGCTCGAACTGCTCGACGAGCACTACGCGATCGCCGCGCTCGGTGAGTGCGCGGGCCGTCGCCGCTCCGACCAGGCCGGCTCCGACGACGACGACGACCTCTCGGGTCACGGGGTCTCCCGGGAGGCCCGGCGCACGCCGAGCAGGACCACCAGGCGGAGGAACCCGACGAGTCCCATGCCGATCAGCGCGGCGATCAGCATCAGCACGGCGATCCCGGCCACCCAGGTCGTGTCGCCGGTCACCGACTGCGCCGCGAACTCGGTGCAGAACAGCGCCAGCCCGGCGTAGCTCAGGATGAGGACGGTGATCGTCCCGGGACGGCGGAGGCGCTGCGCAGGCGTCCGCCAGAGGGCCGGCGGCTCGAGCCAGCGGCGCAGCAGCCGGATCACGAGGGTGCCGACGAGGCCGAGGAAGCCGGCCGCGATCAGGATGATGCCCGCGCCGCCGAGCCCCGACGCCTCGACGCCGGCCAGCTCGAGGGCGATCCCGATCGCGACGCCGACGGCTCCGGCGCCCCCCGCGATCATGGCCGCCCACACTCCGAAGCCGCCGCGGAGGACGCTCTCACGCTTGGGACGTGACGGGTCGGCGTCCATCGGACGCTGCTGGCGCGGGCGGATCGGCGCGGGGGGAGCCGACGCAGGCGCTGCTGCCGGAGAGGTCGCGGCCTCGGACACGCCCCAGACCGGAGCGGCGTCCGGCGTCTGCGACTCGATCACGTTCTCGCGCACCGGCACGTAGCGCAGCGGCGCGTCGATCCGCACCTGCGGCCGCCCGCGCACGACGATGGTCGCCCCCAGGTCGGCCCCTCGCTCCAGCGCGACGGGTCCGAGGAGGAGCCCGACCGCCGGATCGATCCGCCACGCGTCCGACCGGGGAGCCGACCCGTACCACTCCGCCGACACGGCCCCGCCGAGATCGACCGAGATCGGCCGCCCGTCGCTGTAGCTCGTCACCGGCACGAGCGAGCGGCCGGAGTTGCGCACCCGCGCGCCCACCCGCCACCAGTCGTCCCCGGCGTGCGTCAGCCGCACCTCGACGTCGACCAGCGACGCCGGCACCGCCCGCCGCCGTCCGATGACCACCGCGACGACCGCGAGCCCGGCGATGACCAGCCCGCCGAGCAGGCCGACCACTCCGATGAAGATCTCCATGGGAGCAGTCAAGCAGGCGCGGGTCGACGGCGCGGGCGCGACGAGGTGGCCTCCGGGAGGCTCGATCCCGGCCGTCGACGCTGTCGCTCCGCGCGGCCGCCCCCTGTTCCCGACCCTCCGCCCGACCGTCGAGCCCGGAGCGGGCCACTCCGCATACTGAGGAGGCGCGTCGCGTCGACCGCATCGCGGGTCTCATCGCAGGAGGGTCGATCATGCGCCACTGGCCTACGTTCCCCGTGCGCCGGCGCCCTCGTCGACGGGCCGGTGCGATCCTCGCTCTGCTGGGAGCTGCGGCGCTCGCCGTCGCCGCCGTCGCGCTGTCGGACACGGCGGGAGGAGGCGGACCGGAGGTGGTGTCCTCCTCGGCCGGTGCTTCTGCGGCGTCGAGCAGCCCGGCTGCTCCCGCGCCGAGCAGCCCCTCGGCGGACGTCGAGCCGTCCACTCCGGAAACGGAGCCGTCCGCTCCGTTCCTCGGGACGCTGGCCGCTCTCCCCTCGGTCGAAGGCCCCGCCGCCGTCCCCTACGACCGCGACCTCTTCGGACAGGCGTGGTCGGACGTCGACCGCAACGGCTGCGACACCCGCAACGACGTCCTCGGCCGCGACCTGCTCGCCCCCGTGTTCAAGCCCGGCACCCGCGACTGCAAGGTCCTCACCGGCACCCTGATCGACCCCTACGACGGCACCTCGGTCGCCTTCGTCTCCGGGACCGACACCTCCCGCCTCGTGCAGATCGACCACGTCGTCGCCCTCGGCTGGGCCTGGCACCACGGCGCCTGGTCGTGGACGGACGACCAGCGCCTCGCCTTCGCGAACGACCCCGCGAACCTCGTCGCCGCGTCCGAGCAGACCAACCGCGCGAAGAGCGACGCCGGCCCGGGGGAGTGGCTGCCACCGGCCCCGGAGCTGCGCTGCGGGTACGTGGAGCAGTTCGTGGAAGTGCTCAGCGTCTACGGGCTCGGGATCGACGCGCGGGACCGGGCGGCGTCGGAGGCGGTGCTGGCGGGGTGCGGGGAGTGAGGGGTGGAGGCCTGAATCGAGCGCGACGAGCTCATCCGGACACGGCAGTCTCGAACAGGTACTACCTCACCGTCGAATCCGCGCGAACCTACGAGACTCGGGACACATTGTGCAGCTCTTAGCGGACCTCCGCTACAGCTGCCGCCTGCGCTGCGCTGACGAGGGGCTGGAAGAAGCCGTTCTCGCCGACGAGTGAACTCCGATCCAGAAGCAGATTCATCGATTCGCAGGACGTCTCCGGCGCCATCAAGCAGGAGTGGCACGCGGCGAGATTCAAGCCGTCGATGCTCTGCGGGGAGGATTCGGCACAGACCGGATCGTTGGCGCACCATGTCATGGCCGTCAGCGCATTGACTACCGCCTCGGGAAGGCGGTCATGCTCTCCTTCTCGAGCAAGACCACCGAGCGTGCCCGCGGTGCCACCGGTCGTCGTGTAAACGAGGATCCCGTAGTCGCCCTGCGAGGCGTAAACCCTCTCGCGAAGAGCCGGAGCGGTGTATCCCGCTGTGTGTGCCAGCCTCGCCATCACGACATGGGCGAAGGAATGCAACAACATGTACTGCGGAGAAGGATCGGCGAGCCGCGATCGGAGGTTGGACGCGTCTCGATTCCGCCGCAAAGCGTCGTACCGATCCGCTGTCGTTCGGAGGTCCGCCCAGTCATCGACCGGTGCGGCAGCGAAGCGAATGAAGACACCTTCTCCGTAGTTCTCTACCGCTGGAAGCCAGCTCTTGGAGATCGTGGAGACAGGCACCGAAGGGACGAGTGCGGTGTCGGGCTTGTATCGACGGAACCCGACCGAGGCGCGGACCTCACGCAACCTGTCGACGATGACCACGGCGTCGAACGTTCGTGACAAGATGCCACCCACCTCCCCGGCTCCTGTCATCTCGTCAGTCCGGGTCACGAAATCCTGGGTCGCTGCTGATCCGTGCTGCGCGGCGTGGAACGCCTCGAATTCTTCGTCGAGGATCGAGCGACTGACTTGCGCGTGGTCGAACGACGGTCGCCCGGATCGCAACTGTAGGACCGCCTCCACAGACACGTCGAGGTCGTCCGCGATCATTCGAGCGATCTGATCGATCTTGCCTGGCGATTGAGCCGCGAGCAGCGCTTCGTGCATCAGATGGGAGCGAATGGCGTCGGTCGCCTCATCGGCTCTGGAAGGAACCCACGGAATGTCGATCGCTGACACCACGTCACCGAACCTGACGTTGGTCGCGCCGCGTTGCTGGGCGTCCAGCGGCTCGCCACAAGATGTCTCTTCGCGACGACGGTCCCACGGCTGTCGTCCTCGACAGGTGTAGCCGTCGCGAGCCAGCCTGCTCTTGTTCAAGTCGCCGAGAGAGCGGCTGCGGCCACAATCGCATTCAACGCGAAGCGCCGAAAGCCCTGCGCCTCGCCCGCTCGTCATGAATCGCAGCTTCGGGCTTCCGCACATTTCTCCAAGACGATGGGCCCAGCGGTCCCAGGGCACGTCCTCCGCATGTCCTCTCGTCGTACAGAGCAGGACGAAACGCATCGGAACCAGCCGGCCAGCACAGTCCGCGCACGTCGGTGCCGAACCGCCCTTGACGTTGTCCGACGCCTTCCACTTGTTCATGAGGCTGCATCTGTCGCAGAACATCCACGCCGGGAATCTGGTGAACTCGAGGGCGACCGACGTCTGGTCCTGATCGTCGTAGACAGGAGCGGACCGCAACTCGCTCACCGTCCGCCCTTCGATCTGCAACTTTTCGAGAAGACGAGGGCAGTCGACCGCGGGCAGTGCCTGCGGTGAGGGCCACGCTTCGCCCGTAGGAACCATGAAGGATTCCCCGAGGATGTCGACGACCGCTCCTGGTCCGAAAGGAGCGATGGTCTCAGTGAGCCGCAGAGTGCGCGCGTCGATCACGCCCTTCCGTGTCCATTTCTTCGCACCATTGCCGGTCACGACTTCTCTCCCCACGCTTTGATTCGGACGACCGCGTCGACAGTTCGCATTGAGTTCATCGCAGGCCATCCGATCCCCGCCTCGTCGAAGTTCTTCAGGAGGCGCTCGTTCGGCTCGGAGCCTTCATAGAGGAGCTCCTCGTTCGTGTCTCGAGCGTTCTGTGCCCGACGACCCCACTCGGCGATGGCGGCATCGAGCTCCCGCCGGGAGGCCTCGGATTCTCGAGGGTCGGAAACGCTTATGTGCTCGAGGATCAGGGTGTACGCCTGTCTCACCGCAGCCGAATCGACCTCGAATCGACGAGCCGCGTCGTTCTGCCGCAACGACAGTTGCCTCACAAGCATCGCGAAGGCGGCCCTGAGGGACCGCTGACGCGCCTGGAGAGACCACGGCGTCACTGACGCGGGCTCGACGAAACGGTAGTAGGAGTCGTGGTAGACGCCGAAGCTCTCGAAGACGGACCGGTCTCGCGGCTTGTGACTCCGGAACAACGTGATGACGATTCCGGGAACGGATCCGCGCCCGACTCGACTCGTCGCCTGAATGTACTCGGAGGTGGATTTGGGGTGTCCGTTGACGAGCATCAGTCCGAGTCGGTCGACATCGATGCCGACGGAGAGGATGTTCGTCGCCGCGAGCGCGTCGATCACTCCGTCGGAGCCGGGACCTTCGCCGAGGCGGTTCAACAGCTCGATCAGCTCCGAGTCGCGCACGTTGCTGTTCAACTCCTCCACAGCGTACGTCCTGGCCGCCGATGAAGTCAGTTGCGCTCGACGGTCGAGATCACTCTTGACGTCGTCACGGAGGATCGTGACCGTGCGCCCAAGCTCTCGAAGGCTGTTGTGGTAGAGAACCAGCGTCCAATATGCGCTTCTCTGCGCGCCGGTGAGTCCGAGCGCGTCAGGCGCTGAGCCCGCCTCGATCGCGAGCCTGCCGAGGGCCCAGGCCGGGCTGTGAGCCTGGGGCATGATGCCGACGTATGTGCGGCCGGGGCGGTCCCGGTCGGGCTCGGCGAAGAAGCTGTCGTCGGCGTTCAACCCGCTCGGAGGAAAGACGGCAGTCCGCGGTCGAGCGAAAATCCCGCGTACCTGATCCGACGCAGCTCGCACAGTCGCCGAAGACGCCACGATCTTCGGTGGTCGGCCGTTCGAGGACAACATCGCGGAGATGGCTGCCTCATATGTGCCGACCACGGTTCCGAGGGGGCCGGAGAGAAGATGAAGTTCGTCTTGGATGACCAGGCTCGGCGGACGGTTCTGTGTTCCCAGACCCAGCAGTGTGCCTGCCGTCGCGAGACGCGAGAGGCGAGCGAACTTGTCGACCGTTCCGACGACCATGGTCGGCGGGTGCGCATACATCGCTTCGTCGACCACCTGCACAGGTAGGCGCTTGAAGAAGGGGCACTGTGCTCGAGTGCAGTGGATGCGGAAGGAGGACTTCGTCGCGTCGAAGCCGTACTCGTCCCAATTCGAGCTACGTTCCTGCGGGACCAGGGAGGTGTCACACCACGGACACTCGCGGATCTGAAAGCTGTTCTGGGGACGATGTTGACCGCGGAGCAGCTCGAGGCGTTCCTTGGCCTGCGCGAACGTGTTCGGCGTTGCGTTCTTCCCCACCCAGAGGCCGACGGAGAACTCCGCAGTCCCCCGAAGGAGAGGCTCATCCACCCTCATCAGCTCGAGGGCGCAGAACAGCCGAGACGCACGCTGGAACTGCTGTGCCGTCAGGAGTCGCATCGTGTAACGGGTGATTACTGCCGTGCCGCCTCCGTGGATCGGTTCGACCAGGCGACGCCGGATCATCTCGATCGCGGCGAGCCCGAGATACGCCTCCGTCTTGCCGCCTCCCGTCGGGAACCAGATGAGATCGACGAGGTCCCTATCGGGATGCTGAGGGTCGGTCGTGGAGCAGAGCCCGACCAGGATGAACGCGAGCTGGAAGGGGCGCCAGGACGGCTCTTCGCCCACGACCGGAACGCGGCCACGGAGCATCTGGTCCCGCATGGCTCGATTCCCGAGCTGGAAGGACTGGAAGATCGTCTCATCCGAGGCGAGGAGGTCGACGCCCTCGGACATGCGTCTGACGGCGGACGTCATCTTCTCCAGAAGCGATGAAGCGGTGCGTCGATCATTCAAGCCGCTGGCCTCTTCTCGTCGCGCCTCTACCCAATCGGAGTATTCGTCGATGAACCGGCGAAGGCCGTCGATGACGTCGGTGCGAGCGACACCTCGATCGGAGAGACGATCCAGCCGGAGGAACGAAGCGGACGATTCCCGAGCTTTGATGGCGGGTACTGTCTTCACGGGAATCGTGACGGAGCGCAAGCCCGCAGGCTCACCCGGAGTCTCGTCCCACTCGACAGAGACCCCGTGTCCGACGCCATACGTACGCCGCCCGCGATACCTCAGGCGTAACTCGTCCTCCTCGGGAGTCCGAGTGAAAGAGAGGGCCTCAGGGTACGGGTGAAGACGGCCGCCGACGACCTCGCAGCCGAAGCCGACCTGGAACAGGCAGTCCGCGCTCGCGGATTTCGCCCTGCCCTCCTCGACCTCACGAGCGTTCGCGAGGGAAACGGTCGTCAATGTCAGACCGCCGAAAGGGCGGTTCCGCCAGTCGATTCGAGCTCGGCCGTCGAAGACGAGAACCGAGCCGGCGAGAACCTCGGAGGAGATCGGTACAGTCGCGGGCGGCAGAGACGATCGACGCCAACCGTCCCCTTCGATCGGATAGAGCGCGGCTTCGACCTGCACGGCCAACGACTCACCGTCGTGGAGGAATGACATCCCCAGGGTGCTCGGTGCCCATCCGAACGCGCTCGTCAAGTCGAGTCCCTCCTCGGACTCCTCTTCTTCCGCTGCGTATCCACCTACCACCTCTTCATCGGGGAGAAGGTCTGATCGCAGAACCGCGTCCTCGTCCATGGAGAGGGAGAGTTCACCTCGACCACTGCGTTTCTCGGTCGGGTAAAGAGTTCCGACCAGGTAGGCGTACACCGGATCCTGGTCCAAAAGCTCATCGCTACCGCCCCTGGGCCCCAGCCAAGCCGCCCGAAGTGTCTCCACCATGGCGTCGCGGCTCTGTTCCATCGTCGGTTCCGCCGTCATGACCGGTCCTCCCACAGGTAGTCGAACTCGGTATAGGCGAGATCTGCGCCGAATTGATCGAACGTGTCAGCTACATTCACAATTGTGCAGACGTCTGTTCCGCCGTTTATCCGGCCGCGAAGTCCGCGACCGACCATCTGGATGTAACGATTAGGACTGAAGGTCGGGCGTGCGATGTAGAGAGCACGTACCTTCGGTGCGTCGAAGCCCTGGGTCAGGAGATCGCAGTTGATGAGGAACTGAGCGTCTCCGGATTTGAATCTTTCGACGGCCCTTCGCCGTGCGGGACGTCGCATCCCGCCGTCAACGGACTCCGCCGTCCTGCGTTCGAGGCGAAGTAGAGCAGCCAACGTATGAGCGGACGCGACCGAGGGGGTGAAGACGAGGATCGGCCACTCGGTCGGTTGGGCGAGGAGGTCGTCGAGGAGCAGCTGGGTCCGGTCGAGGTCGGCGCCGATGCGCTCGAGCAGCGAGCGGTTGACCTCGTTCAACTTCCGGAGGTCGGCGAGCTCCTGCGCCGTTGCCTCATAATCGCCGCCGGCGAGCACTCGGTGGTCGATGTCGGAAAGAACCCCGCGAGCCCGCAATTCGCTGACGGCACTGTCGGCTGGAAACGCCTCGAGGCGCCGTTCTCCAAAGCGGAGGGCGAGAGTTCTGTTGTTCTCGTATCCTCGGCCCTTGAAAGCTGTCGCAGTGAGTCCGAGTAGTGGTCGGGAAGTCTGGGACGACGTGAGCCCGAGCCAGGAAAGGATCTCGGTGTAGGTCTTCGAGGTCGCGGTGTGGGCTTCGTCGATGACGACGAGCGCGGGGTCGGCGAGCCATTGCAGACGGGATGCCGCGGTGTTGATCTGGCTACTCAGCTTGTCGTCGATCGCGACGACGAGTTGGAAGTCGGCGTCGGCCTCCTCCACGGCGTAGTCGCCCCAGAACCGGCTGATCTCGAGGACCCGAGCGTCCCCGAGCGCTCTCCAGACGTCGGTCCAGGTCTGAATGGCCTGTTCGCACAGCTCTTCGGATTGCGCGATCCAGAGAACGGGGCCACTGAGTTCTCCGGCCAAGACCATACGAACGACAGCCTCGACGCTCACTCGGGTCTTGCCTGCACCGGTCGGTAGCGTCAGTAGTGCGCGCTGCGGAGTCCCGGGCTTCAAGACGAGTTCGCGGATCTGGGCGGCGAGATCCTCTTGGAAGTCGTGCAGCTCCGAGAGCTGGATCCTTCCCTGGATCTGAACCGACCTCGGTTTCGTGACTTGCTGCGAACCGGCGAAAGCGATCGGGAACCCGAGGTTCTCGACGAAACCGCGCGCGGCGTCCGCGCCTGCCCAGGCTTTCGGGACGCCGTCCAGATCGTCGAGCCGCTTACGGAGCACCCAGAGAGAATCGTCCCCATGGATCTCGAGGAATATCTCAGCGACGCGCGCGTCGGATTGTGCGCCTAAGCGTTCTTCGACGACCTCCAGGAGCCCGCGCGGAAGCTCTTCTCGCAGCGCTCTCGGTCCGGCCAGGAGAAGGAGGCGCAGCGAGTCGGATGGAGCGGCGCGACACTGATTCACCAGCTCCGTCCTCCGTAGTGCTTCGTCCTCGCTGAGCACGCGCTCGACTTCGTCGAGAGTCAGTCCGAGTCCTATACAGTTCGACACCTCGAGGAGCGTGTCGATGCTGTCCAGATCGGAGTCGACGAAGATCGTGAGCCGATCTTCCGACAGAGCACGCCGCTGGCGCTGCTCGGTGCTCCCGTCAGGCCCGGACAGGCGCCGTACGATCCTCGGGCTTCGTACGATTTTGACGTTGTCGAGTTTCGCGTACCGGAATCGCAGTGACGGGTGCACGTCCTCGACCAGCTCCGCAGGAGTTCCTGGTTCGATGTCGATCGATCTTGCGAGAGCGACTTGCGCTTCCTGGAGGCGCCAACTCTCCGCGAGCGCCTCGACCCCTGGAACGTGTACAGGCAACCAGGCGATCTGCAACTCGTCCAGGTCGGCGATGTCCTCGTTCTGGGCGATGAACACGGAGCCCGTGGAAGCCCACGTCACTGATCCGCGGCTGAAAGCGGGCATTTCCGCCGGTCGGTTCCTCAGCCGGCCGGCGACGGCGACGATGAATTCCACCAGTTCGCGTTGGCCTAGCGAAGCCCCGCGTTCGATGACCGCGGGAGAGAAGGACCGAAGGAGAAGAGTGTCGGAGACGTCGATCAATCGCTCCGGAGCCTCGAAGAATTCGGAGATCCGCTCGTCCGCGACCGGGAGGAAGGCACCGAACCGCTTGAGGCTCGAGCCCACGAAGTCTCCAGGTCTCCGGATCCCGTTCGACGTCTTGACTCGGCCGTGGGTACTGAGCACCCATCGTTCGAAGGAGAAGTGCGATGCGGACGCCTTGCGCCCGCCGACCGCGACGGCGGTGTATCGGCGTCGCGGTTCAGCGCCGCGCATGACGAGCTCATGTGTCCACGTCGCGGCGTCTCGAGGGGCTTCCGCTAAGCCGGGCAGGATGTCGAGGGGACCGAACGAGGCGAGGTCCTGGAGCTCGACTCGGTCCATCCGCAGGCTCTCCGCTCTGAAGGCCTGCGCGAATTCGGAGGCGAGCCACGTGCGGTAGCTCGGGAAGAGCCTGTCGTTCTCGGCGGCGGCACGGCGAGGAGCCGCTTGGAGACATCCCGCGGCGACGAGGGTGTTGAGCGGGACTCCTGCCGCTGCAGCTCGTCGTTCGGGTGGTATCCCGGAGAAGGGGGAGGAGGCGAAGAGGTCGGACGCGGGCCTGAGCTCGCCGGTCTCCGAGATGACCTTTATTCCGACTCGAAGTCGAAGCGCGTCGATCACTTTCGCGGACTCCTCACGTTCTGCGCTCTCGACGAGCTTCCAGAACATGCTCCAATCCTTATCGGGTGACCGCTCCCCGAGGCGAGAGACAAGGGCTTTCAAGGCAGTGGTCGCCGACGCGCTCCTCATGCCGAGCTCGGACAGTCGTGTCCGAACGGCCTCGTCAGTCGCAAAGCGTGGGTCGACGGACGGAATGCTCTCGGGCGACTCGAAGCCCTCCACTGGAAGCAGCGCCGTAGCGACTGCCCGCTCAATCGAGAGCCGACCCGCGGTGGTCGGAACGATCGCGGCGTGCCGAACGGCGTCGTCGCCGCGAGTCCGTTTGAGCGCACCGACGATCTCGAGGGAGGCGACGAGAGCTGCCGGCGTTCCTACCGCAGCGAGCTCCTCCAACCATTGATCGAGGCGGACCTCGCCGCCGGTGCGTTCGCCGGACTCTCTCGTCAGTGTTCGCAACCGGGAGGAGCGGGTCCGTGTCCGATAGCAACTCGAGTGCGGGGTGTCGATTCGAGAGATCTGGTCCTGCCAGAGCGCGACGATCTGCTCCGTGGCGGGTGCTGCACGGCCGTCGTCCTCGTCGGCCGCTTCGGGGAACCTGGAGAACTCGCCTGGCGCCCGTAGTGCTCCCGAGGCATCAGGAATGATCTCGCGGAACCTTGCGAGGCGTGGAATCGCCTCGGAGAGCCTGTGATCGCCGGGGCCCCGGACCTCTCGTCCACGTCCGGGGAAGAGGTCCAGATGAGCCGCCGGGTCCTTCGGATCCGATGAGCGAATCGCCACATCGAGGAAGAGCTCGGCGCAGACGTCCAACATCTCTCCGTTGAGGCGGCTTCCGGCGAGCATCGTCGTCCGGTCGTCGTTGACCTGCCAGGGCGCATTGAAGATACCGCTGGCGGTAGTGAGATCGTTGAGAGGGAACCACGCCCAGAAGTGCCCGAGGCCGGCTCGGACACCGGGCGGTACGGCGTAGGAGACGGTCATGGCGGTTCTTCGCGCCGTATCCGGCAGAGTTGCAAGAGTCTCCGGGGACGGCTCAAACCGCCTGTCGGCGACAAGCCAGCGGACCTTCTTCCCGCTCGGCCCCATGAGGAAGACCTCACCACGGTCAGAAGCGTCCTCGCGCACGTGCCGCACCCTGGTCAAGGTGCCGTCGGCGTTCTGCGTGGATACCGCGAGCTCGCTGATCGAGCGCATGAAGAGCAGCAGCTCGGTGTTCAGTTCGAGGAGTTCCTCTCTGATCCGCGGGCCGCCGGAGACCAAGGGGACTTTGATGACCGTCGAGGCCCAGCCGAGCAACTCAGCCAGATGCGGATCCTCGGCTTGCGCCGCACCGGAGTCGATCGGGGTCGGTACACGCATCACAGGAAGGCGGCCGGACTGTGACTGCATCCCCTCGAAGAGCTCGACGACGTCGTCACCGTTGAACTGAAAGGACGCCTCTCTGCTGTGGATCTGCGGATTGTTCGTGATTCCGAGGAGAGATTTGAATCCCAGGCCGAATCGCCCGATCTCGTCGCCGCGCTTCTCGCTGAGGAACGCCATGGAGACAGCTCGTACACCGTCCCGGGTGAATGGTGCACCCTCGTTCGCGCAATAGAGCGCCCTGTTGGCGACTCTCAGTTCGACTCGGCCGGGAGTGGATCCTAGGGCGTCGGCGGCATTCTGGAGCAGCTCGCTCACCTGGCGCGTGCCGTATCCGCCGAAGCGGTAGCTGTCCTCCTGCCGAACATGTTCCTCCATCAGATCCCGATTGCGACGATAGGTGTCGATCGCCGTCGCCTGCAGCTCAAGCACGTATCCGCGCAGGTCAGCCACCTGTCCTTCATCCATCGAGGGTCTCCTTGTTCTGGCGCTACTGCTGGTGTGTGCACCGAGATGGGAACTCGGCCGATCGGTGGGCGGTGGTCGCGAAGGATCAGGATCCGCGATCCGAGTCGTCGGCACCGTGGGCGGCGAGCTGTTGAAGGATCATCCTGTCGAGGACATCGATGTCGACGAGCCCGTAGAAGTCGACCATGTGCTCCATCCGGCCGGCCGCGGTCTGCATCGGAGCCAGTCGCGACACGGCGAGTACCTCTTGCAGAGGCACCTCCAGAAGGCGCCGGACCCCCAGCGGTCGGATGCGGAGTGCCGGCGTTCCCGCGATGCGCAGGGTGCGTTGGGACCCGAGGAGGGGGATCTCGAAGTCGTCGGCTTCGATGCGGCGGGAGTCGAGCAGTGAGGCGATCGCTCCGTTCATCGCCGCGTCCGCCGATCCGAGGATGGACTCGTCCTCCACAGTGCCCGCGATCAAGCGGCGGAGGCGCGATTGCAGGACGGGTCCTTCCGCCGCGATCGCCGCTTCGACCACTCCTTCGAGCGCGGACTCTTCGAGCAACTGCGTGGCGGACAGGGCGGCGGGACGGACGTAGGCGATGTACTCCGGTTCGACGAGCCCGAGTGCACGCTCGGGAACCTGTTCCTCGGGGACGACGGAGACGGAGGCGCCAATGGTGCTTCCGGTGTCGTGCGACGCGTTCAGGCCGCCCGTCACCTGGAGGGTCGACTGCTCGACGACCTCGTCCGCCAGGGCGCGGATCTCGTCCTCGTCGAGGGCGGGCGTCTGGACGAAGGCGAGGAGTCGGCGGATCCTCTTCGTCGCGTCCCGGACGATCGCCCGACGATCACCGGTGACGGTGACGAAGGACCGGGCGAGCGCGCGCACGAGGGCGCTGTCGCCGCCGATCGACCGACGCTCGAACAGTTGGTTGAGGTCGCTCTCCGACAACGGGCCGAGCAGTTCGGGCTCCTGTCGGAACGCTTCGCCCTGCCACCACAGGCGAGCCCAGGTGTGACGGGTCAGGTCGCTTCCGATCCACCGTTCTTTGTTGCGGTGCCCGAACCGCCATTCCGTGACGTCGGGCAGCACCGCGAACGAGACGAAGGACCAGACGTCCCCGGTCGCCGCTTCGGCGAACGGCACGTCGATCAGCTCGCGGACCACGAACGCGGCCTCACGGTCGAAACGCCCGAGGTCGTCTCCGGCGGAGTCCGGGAATCCGTGGCTCTCCGCGAGAGCGGTGACCCGCTCTCGAAGGGTCTCGAACTCCTGCTCGTCGGCGCGGTTCCCGATCGCGCGCCAGTGGGCGTCGCGGATCAACTGCCGTCCGCTCGCGGACCCGTCGTTCTTGACCCGGTCCCATTCCCCTGCCGCGATCGCCCTGCTCAGCCTCGGCCAGATGATCACGAGAGCTGCCTTCCGACGCCGAGCGTGCGCACTTTCGACATGATCGCCGCCCGCCACATCGCCAGCTCGGAGGGGACGACGGGGACGGATCCGAGGTCGTCCGCCCGGGTGAGGAGTGAGCGGAGCACGTGACCGACTGTCTCCTCCTCCCAGTCGTTCTCCATCAGGTCGTGCTGTAGCATCGAGGCGGACTCCAGCAGCAGTCCGAGAACGCCTTCCTCGAGGCCGTCGAGCAGCATCTTCTCGCGGTCGGTGGGCCTCCTGGATCCGATGGCCTTCGTGAGTTCCGCATCGCGCTCGTTGATCTGCAGCCGGAAGCCCGCGAGGAAGGCCTGGTCCAGCTCCTGAGACGTCTCGAGGTGCCAACTGGCGGCGTTCGGCAGTCGCGTCTTGACGAAGTCGACGACCTCGACGGGGAACATGCCGATGGTGCCTTCGAGTGCCACCGAGTACCGGCGCTCAGCCAGCACGGAGCCGCGACGGCGGGCCGTCCCGGCTCCGACGTCCGCGTTCGGCAGAGCGACGACGGCGGTGGTGATCTCGACCTTCCCGTCGAGGCGGGCTCCCGGCATCGTGACCGTGAAGTCAGTGACTCCGGCGTCCGCGAGTGGGATCCGGGGAGCGGCCGCGCGGAACCTACTGGACGAACAGGACCAGGAGACGGCGAGCGCCATCTCGCGCAGCGTCAGACCGGTCTCCGTCTCGACGGCGCGAGGGTCGATCTCGACGGAGCCGCGGATCACCAGGTCGATCGAGGGGTCCCACCCCTCGATCTCGTCCCGGAGAGGAACCCACGCGTCCCCGTCGAGGAGATCCGGCGCCGACCAGCTGATCGTCGCGGGTGAGGGTGTGCGATAGGGCGCGAGTGCGTCCGCCATGTCAGCTCTTCCAATCCACAGTGAGACGCAGGGCGGCGTCGTCGACGATCGTCACGGAGAGCCACCACCGATCCGCCGCATCGGTCTGCGGCGACAACACGGGTCCCTGAACGACGGAGGTGTCGCCCTCCTGCCGACGCCAGACGAAGTCGGGCGCTGCGGCGCCCTCGGGCGGGTCCTCTTCGAGGCCACCGCCGTCGAGGACGACCTGCGCCGAGGCGACCACGGTCTGCTCGTCCTCCGACGGGGGGACCTCGACCAACGCGCGCAGGACAGCGATCCCGTCCTCGACCACGACACTCGGACCTTGGACGATGCGCGGCTTCGTCGCGCGCCGACGCCGAGAGCCGCCGCCCCCGCCGCCTTCACCGCCGCCTCCCGAGCGCTTGTCCGCGACGGGACCGTCGGACCCGGCACCCGTCCCCGAGAAGCTGCGAGTGACGGAGCCGAGACGGGCGGCCAGTCGACCGAGGCCCGCCGTCTCTGTGGAGGACTTGAACGTCTTCTTCGGTCCCGTCTCCTTCTGGATCGCCCCCCGGAGGAATGCGCCCAGATTGTTGACGACGCCGAGGTCGGTGCCGCGCAGTCCGGCCGGTACCCACGCGTCATGAGTCGGAGGTTCGGCACGACCGAAGACGTCGTCGGCCTCTTCGGACCCGATGAAGACACCGGAGTAGCCGAATCGAGGGTCGGGGTGCTCTTCGCCGATGAAGTAGTCGACGACGAGTTCGACCCTGCGCATCCGTGCGATGTGACGGCGTGGCCCACTGATCGGACATGCCGCGTCGAACTCGTCGTCCTCGGAGGGAACGGCCGGGGACAGCTGCAGTGCCATCGTTCCCACGTCGAACGGCGCTCGCTGGCGGGTGTAACGGTGGCCGTCGAGTCGACGGGCCTTCTCGAGGGCCATCGCGAAGGGTGCGACCGTCGGAATCCGATCGGCCGAAGGGACCGCTTCCTGCTTCCCGTCGACACTCGTGGAGAGGAGGAGGACTCCTTCCGGCGCGGGGACCGTTTTCGGCCAGAGGTGCCAGACCATGGAGGAACGGAGGAAGGCGATCGCTTCATCGACGGTCCTCGGTCGTTCCGAGTCGAACATCCCCAGGTCGGGGTCGATGATGACGACGTCCGTCCCGTGCTCGCCCTCGGTGAATCCCGGCAGCCCCAGTCGCGCAGACAGGTCCGCCGCTTCGAACCCCGTCACCGGGTCGGGCACGCCGTCCACCACGTCGCCCCACCAGTGACGGCCCGTGTAGACGTCGTTCCCGTCCATCCACTTGTGCGTCATCGCTGCGCCCATGACTCGCCGGCCGGCCTTCCGATCGACCGCGTGGGTGTCGACCAGGATGGCGCTCGCCCGACTGACCGAATAGTAGATGCCCTTGCCGAAACCGTAGGTCCCGCCCCCCAGCGACTGGTTCCGTGGCTCGCCCACGTTGCGGAGGAACTGGACGAAGTCGGGGCGCTCGTCCTCCTCGACGCGTGCATCAGCGCGCGCGGGACCACCGAGTCCCACGGTCCCTCGATCGCTGACCGTCATGACGAGAGTGTCGGGGGTCCATTCGGTCTTCTCGAAGAGTCCGCTCTCCGTCGGAAGCTTCGACTCGAAGTTCTCCTGCCACACAGCGGCACGATCACCGAGGCGGGAGATGTCGATGGAGAACCGGACCTCGAGCCCGGCCCGAGCGTCCCAACTGTTCTGAGCGGCTTCTCTCGCCAGGACGGTGAGGGGATCGAGTCTGGGCTGACCGAGTTGCTTCTTGATGCCGTCGGCCGCTGCCGAGCCTTCCGGCGCGAAGCGCTGGGACCACCATTCAGGCATGTAGGACCTCCTGCAGGAGTTCGTCGACACCGCGTGCCGAGGCGAAGGGAAGAAGCGCTGCGGTCCGCAGTTGATAACTCACGTCGGAGTAGTCCTCCTCGGCACTACCGGGCAAGGGGACGAGTCGGGGTGTCGTGTCTTCGACATCGAGCACGATGACGGAGCCCGTCCGGAATCGAGTCAGTGGAGGACCGTCGACCGCGGTCGACAAGCCGAGTAGAGCGAGCGGTCGGTCGAGATCGACGTCGTGAACCTCGCGGAGTCGCGCCGCGGTCTCGAGGACGGTGGCACCGTCCTCCGCTTCGAACACCTCGATCAGAAGGAGGTGCAGGCTTCGCCCGTCGTGCCTCGCCAACTGTCGGAGGCCGTGGACTTCGATGGAGTCCGAGTCCGCCACGGCCTTGACCTCGACGCAGCCGGAGGGGAACTCGAAGTCGTGCGGTTCTCGGAAGGGCCCACGCCAGGCGTCCGCGACGGTCGCGTCGATGCTCAGAGCCCGATCGAGAACGGCGAACTCCGCCGCGATCCCCATCTGCTCGATGAACGACAACCGCTTCCCTCGCTCCAGGGCGAGAAGACGCCGCCATCGGTCGATCGCTTCGAGAGCCGCCGCGCCCGCTGACCGCGGGTCGTCGACGCTCGCGATGACGTCCTCGATGAGGAGGTCGAACTCCGCGTGGACGGAGGAGTCGCCGCACGCGACGTCCAGGACGATTCCGCTGTCGACGCCGAAGGCCAGGTGGCGAACGGCGAAACGAACGGCGTCCCCGTCCCCCGGGAGCGACGGAGGTGCGATGACGAGAGGGACGAAGAGGTGACGTCGACCGTCACCGTCCACACCGAGACGGACACTTCTCGGACCCACGTCCTTCATCGGGAAGGATTCGAGCCGATTCCCCGAGGGACGGACGAGGACCGCCCAGGCGCCGACGGTCGTTCCCGTCGGACTCACGCCGTCGTTTCCGCTTCGGTGTCCTCATCGACGCCTTCGACGCGATCGTCGGGCTCCTCGATCTCCATGTTCGACAGATCGACCGAGACCTTCGTCGCCGCGACGACGAGCTCAG
Source organism: Rathayibacter sp. AY1C6 (assembly GCF_002931535.1). Taxonomy (NCBI): domain Bacteria; kingdom Bacillati; phylum Actinomycetota; class Actinomycetes; order Micrococcales; family Microbacteriaceae; genus Rathayibacter; species Rathayibacter sp. AY1C6. The sequence goes on from NZ_PSWC01000027.1 coordinate 33,916, forward strand.
GGGAACGCTGGCCCGGGAAGACGACGCCGATACCGACCGGGACGACCTCGGCGTCCATGGACAGGCGGAGTCCGTCCCTGCCGCCCAGCGCCCCACCCTTCGGAGCGATGAAATAGAGGACGAGCAGACCCTCCGCACGGGCGACGGGATCGAGGTCTCTGAGCCTGATCAGGTCCTCCTCACTGGCCTTGCGCGCGTCCTGACGGGACAGACCGAGATCGGCGACACGGTCCTCCTTGCTCATCAGGGTCTTGATGTCGGCCCCCTCGAAGCTCTCCTTCCCGTTCACCCGGCCGCGCGTGACCATGTGCACGTCGAGATCCCCGACCTGGACGGTCTCACCCTCCGGGCTCTCGACGATCGCGACGGACCATGTCTCGAGGCTCTTCTCTTCAGCAATGGTGCACTTCTCGATGTACTGCCGCATGAGGTCGGGATCGACGTCCTTCGACTCCGTGTGCACCGAGTAGTCCGACAGGAACCTCTGAACCAGATCCACCGGAACGTGACGGTAGAGTCGCGCTCCTGTCGCTCCGGTCTCCAGAGGTCGTTCCGATCGTCCGCACGCGTCGAGGAGTGCGGTCGCGGCGTCGAGGTTATTCTGCAGCCACGTCCGGTCGTGGTTCCGGAAGTACCGCGTCTGGAAGCGCCGCCCCTCGAACGACACGAATCGAGGGGAGGCGGCTCCCATCTTCGCGGTGATCCGCAGCGCCGGGTGCGTACTGATACGGACAGCGGCCTGTTCCGGCGTGATGTCCTCCCGCTGGAATCGGTCGATGTCGTCGCGCATCTCGTACTCGACCCGGGAGAGATGGCGGAAGTTGTCCTGCAGCTCCGCCGTCATCCAGATCCGGGGCAGGTCCTCGTAGCCGGTCCGGTAGCCGAACCAGCGCCCCATCTGCATCAGAGTGTCGTACGCGCTGGCGGCTCGAATGAAGAAGCTGACGACCAGTCCTTCAAGGGTCAGGCCGCGCGAGAGAGTGTTTCCACCGACGGCGATGACGACCTGCGAGGGCCGGGAGTTGTAGTCGAGGCGGTCGGTGCTGCGGAAGTTGTCGAGGACGACCCGGGACTCGTCGACGCTCGATCGCAGGAACGGGAGGATCTCGTCGAACGTCGAGACGGACTTCGTAGGATCCTCGAGGGGCACTCGCGTGCTCTCCGTCGCCCAGAGTGCGCGCAGTCGATCCTCCGTCCCGGACCCTTCAGTGGCGAGACCGAGCGCTGTGGCGCCCCGGTACTGCTCGATGACCGGTTTGAAGGCCTCGTGCACCGACGTCTTGACCGTGGTGTGCACCAGCATCGAGCTGTGGCCGCGGTCGCCGCGTGCTCGACGGGCAGCCGTCGCCAGCCAGAACCAGTCGAGCGCGTCGGCGAACTCGGCGGTCACCTCCGGTACGAAGGTCGCGGCGTCCTTGGTGCCGGGCCGCAGTTTCGCGACGTCGTCGTCCGGCACGATCCGCACCATGTCGTATCCGTCTTCGGGCTGATCGGTCGATGCCAGGTCGGACGTCACCGTGTCACGACCGAAGATCTTCTCGGGTCCGAAGTAGCCGTCAGGCCTTGGCAGGCTGAGGATGAAGTCCCGCGGGTACAGATCGCTCTTGTCGTAAGGGTTGATGAAGACATTGGCGAAGGGAGTCGCGGTGTAGCCGATGTAGGTCGACTTGGCGGCGAGGCCGAGCAGATCCGTGATGAGCGGATTGATGGTCGACGTCTCAACGGACGCCTGGTCCGCCTCGTCGTCGATCACGAGCATCGGGCGCTCCCGGAGCGCCGTCCGGGCTCCGTCCGTCTCGAGCCACTTCTTCAGCTTCCTCAGGACGGAGGCGTTCTTCTTCACCACCGCGACTCCGGTCTTGTTCCCGGAGAGGAGCGCAGCAGCGTCGAACGGAGGGAGTCGGAAGTCGCGGTCGAGCTCGGTCAGTCGGAACCAGTCCTTCGCCGGAACCCGCGCGAGCGCTTCCTCCAAGCGCATCTGCGTCTGCTTGCGGAGGGCGTTGTGGATACCGGAGAGGACGATGATGAGCCCGTACTCGAGATCGGCCATCTTCGCCGCCGTGGCGAGGAAGTTCGTCGTCTTGCCGCTCTGCACGTAGCCCACCACGAGACCGCGGGTACCCCAGCCGGCCTTGTCGGGTCGTTCGGTGTGAGCGACGACCTTGTCCGACGAGCTGTTGACGCTCATCAGGCGGTCGTCGTTCCAGCCTTCCGAGCGGAACTGCTCGTACAGACCGCTCCAGAACTTGTCGTCCGGGGTGGGGCCCGGGTACCAGTCCGCCTTGCCCGCGGCGATGATGACCGGTCCGCCCGTCACCACTTTCTTCTTATCCGCTTCGAACCGATCGCGGAGCTGGGCGAGTACGCCCGCGTCCAGTACACCTGACATCGATTCTTCTGCGGCCTCGACGCCGTGCCGGCGCGCGTACGAGGCGAACATTCCGTAGAACATGTCGATGCTGATCGAGACCACTTATCCTTCGTCGGACGATGATGCTCGTGCAGCCTATTGAGGCCCACCGACATGGGCAACTCGAAGTCGAACCGGTTCAGCTCGATGAAGCGGCATTCGAGTCGACCCTCAGAAAAGTGAGATCGAATCCGTTTCGCGAGGACCGGCGACGAGGACGTCGCCGTCCAACGCGCCGATGAGGTGAGTCGCGATCGCAGCGCCGAGCGGGATGGGCACGGCGTTACCGATCTGCTTCGCGATGGCCGTCCGGGACCCGACGAATCGGTAGTCGGTGGGGAAGCCCTGCAAGACGGCCGCTTCGAAGAGGGAGATCGACCGCATCGCTTCGGGGTGCAGGTAGCGGCCCTTCTCCGGCTTGAAGAACTCGGTCCTGATGGTCACGGCCGGCTTGTCCCAGTGCAGCCGTCCCATCACGTCAGCCGAGCCTGTGCGGTGGTTCCTCCAGCAGTTCGCCTGCAGCTCGTAAGGGAGGTCGAACCGATTACCGCCGGGCGGGATCCGGGCGAAGCGCTGGAGGGACAGTGATGAGTAATTCCTCCCGGTGTGCAGTTCGAGACCGGAATACGGACCCTTGAGCAGTCTTCCCGCGAACTCGATCGACCGCTCGGGGAGGTCTCTCTCATCGATGGTCTCGAAGGAGATCCGGTGCTCCGCCATCAGAGCGTCGCGAACGGTCCGGTGACGTCCGAGATGGGAGGGCTCGGGGAAGCCCGGCGTGACGAGATCGCGACGGTGACCGATGAGTACGGCGCGCTTCCGTGCCTGAGGAGCGCCGTGGTCGGCGGCGTTCAGGATCCGGCACTCGAAGGCGTAGTCCTCGAGGACCTCGCCCGGCTGTACCGCCGCTTCGAACTCGCGGAACTGCGGCGACTTCATGAAGGCGGCGACGTTCTCCACGACGAAGTACTTCGGCCGCACGCGACTGATCGTCTCGGCGTAGGTCTTCCAGAGGTCGTTCCGCTCGTCCTCGACGTCCTGCTTGCCGAGGGTGGAGAAGCCCTGGCAGGGCGGACCGCCGATGACGATGTCGATGTCCGTCGGCATCGGTGCGTCGGCCAACCAGCTCTGAATGCTTCCCGCCCAGGCCTTGCCCCTGCCGAAATTGGCCTCGAAGGTCGCAGCGGCCGCGATGTCCCACTCGACAGCCGCGACCGTCTCGATCCGGGACGAGGCGGAGTGGAACCCTGCGGTGAGGCCGCCGGCGCCGGCGAACAGATCGAGGGTTCGAATCGGGCCGCGTTCCATGTGACAAACGTACTGTGACAAACGCACTGAAAACGGCGGCACCGCAGGCCCGAGGCGGTGGATCCTCTTACGCTCGGATCATGTCCTGGGCTTCGAGCGACGGCGTCCGGCGCTCGATGCGCAGCAACCGCGGCCGAGACACGAAGGCGGAGCTCCGCATCCGATCGGCGCTCCACGCCGCGGGACTCAGGTACCGCCTCCAACGCAAGGTGCCGGGGTCGTCCCGGCGCACCATGGACGTCGCCTTCCCCCGACAGCGCATCGCGGTCTTCATCGACGGCTGCTTCTGGCACGGTTGCCCGGTGCATCACACGGTGTCGAAGACCAACGCCGGCTTCTGGGCGGAGAAGGTGACGAGGAATCGCGAACGGGACCGCGACACCGACCGATTACTCCGAGAGGCAGGCTGGATCGCACTTCGTTTCTGGGAGCACGAGGACCCCGACGAGGTCGTCCGGGTCGTCACGGAGACGGTCGCGTCCCGACGAGTTCAGTGACGCTCCCGCCTACAACCCCCCTCTTTGACGCCCCGCCC
>NZ_PSWC01000028.1:0-37760 GCF_002931535.1 Rathayibacter sp. AY1C6
GGCGCCGAGGGGGTGGGCGGAGCATCTGCATCCGGAGCGATCGGACCGGAAGCGACGGCGTCCGGAGCAACGGGAGCAGCGGACTGCTCCGCTCCGCTCCCCGACGCCGCCACCAGCCGCACGTCGTCCGCGACGGCCTCCGCCTCCTCCGGGCCGGCCGCCGCGTTCAGCGCCGCGGCCGCCGCCTCCGCTCGCGCCAGGGCCTCGGCGGCCTCCGCCTGCAGTCGGCGGGCGGCCTCCAGGGCCGCGCGCGCCTCGTCCCTCGCCGAGGCGAGCCCGTCGTCGTCACTCATGGGCTCAGCCTAGGTCGGCGGCGCCGGTCAGTCCTCGCGGACGTGCCAGGACTGTCCGTACCCGCCGTCGGCCTCGGGTCGGGCCATCAGCTCGAGGAACGGGTCGGCGCTGAACGCCTCCGGCCCGAGCACTCCGGCGCCGGTCCACACGCCGGTCGCGAGGAGCTCGAGCGCGACCACCGGGTTGAGCGCCGTCTGCCAGACCACGCACTGGGTGCCGTACTCGGCCATCGTCCACTCGTTGTCGCTCACGTGGTAGAGGTACACCTCGCGGCGGGCGCCGTCCTTCGTGCCCGAGACGAAGAGGCCGGCGCAGGTCCTGCCCGTCATCCGCGGGCCGATGCCGGCGGGGTCGGGCAGGGCTGCGGCGACGACGTCGCGCGGCGAGACCTCGACGGGACCGCCGGCCGAGCGGACCCGCAGGGGCTCGGTGCTGTCGAGGCCGAGGAGGTGGAGGGTGCGCAGGACGCCGATGAACTGCTCGCCGAGGCCGTACTTGAAGGTGACCTTCTTCGCATCGAGCCAGCGCGGCATCAGCAGCACCTCCTCGTGCTCGACGTTCACGCACTCGACCGGGCCGATGCCCTCGGGGAACTCGAACACCTCCGGCTCCGAGAAGGGGGCGGTGGTGTACCAGCCGCGGTCGCGCTCGAACACCACCGGCGGGTTCAGGCACTCCTCGATCGTGGTCCAGATGGAGAAGGACGGAGCGAAGATCTCGCGGCCGTCCGCGTCGTGCACGACGAGGTTCGCGCCGTCGCGCACTCCGAGCTCGTCGATCTCGTCGAAGAGGTGGTCGGAGGCGTAGCGGGCGAAGACGTCGGAGAGTCCCGGCTCCACGCCCATGCCCACCAAAGCGAGGCGGCCGCGGGAGGACCACTCCTCCGCCGCGGCGAACTGCTCGTCGCCGAGCTTGAGCCCCGTCAGCCCGTGGGGCTGCTCGGGGTGCGGGAGCGAGAGGCTCATCGCCATGTCGAGGTAGTCGGCCTCGGCGGCGAGCGCTCCGGCGAAGATCGTCGAGACGAAGCGCGGCTCGACGGCGTTCATCACGTGGGTCGCCCCGTGCGCGCGGGCGACGGTCTCGACGTTCTCGGCGTCGGAGGCGTCGATCCGCGCGGCGACGAAGCGGTCGTCGGCACCGTGCCGCTCCGCGATCCAGGCGACCGTGCGCTCGGCGCGAGCGAGGTCGTAGTCGCAGACGATGATCTGCTCGAAGAAGGAGCGGCGCGCGGCGATCTTCGCGAAGGCGTCGCCGACGCCGCCGGCGCCGACCAGGAGGATTCTCATGGGGACACCGTAGCGACGGATCGCGTCGTCCACCATGCCGAGCACCGACGGAATCGGAGCGGAGCGCGCCTTCCGGCCACCGGATCCGTCACAGGGCGGCCCGCTCCCCCCGCTCGAGCAGGCGGAGGAAGCCGGAGAGGTGCCCGAGGCCGGTCAGCGAGGTCGGGAGCGAGGCGGCGAGCGCCGGCGAGTGCACCAGGTACGCCGCCCACTTCGCGCGCGAGACCGCGACGTTCAGGCGGTTGGGCAGGAGGAGGAACTCCATTCCGCGCGGAACGTCGGCCCCGGAGGACGCGGCGAGCGACACGATGGCGACCACCGCCTCCCTGCCCTGGAAGAGGTCGACCGTGCCGACCGGCGTCTCCTCGAGGCCCGCGGCGTCGAGGGCGGTGCGGAGGAGCCCGCCCTGGGCGTTGTAGGGCGCGACGACGATGACGTCGGCCGCGGTCAGCGTCCGCTCGCCGTGCTCGTCGGTCCAGGCGCGGCCGACGAGGGAGAGGGCGATCTCGACGACGCGCCTCGCCTCGTCCGGCGAAGAGGTGGTGTCGCCCGCGTGCTCGACCGGGACGGAGTGCACGCCCGGCTCGACCCCCTCGAGGTGGCGCACCTGCGGCGCCCGCGACCGCAGCGCGCCCTCGTAGGAGAGCTCGGAGACGGCGTCGGAGAGCGCCGGGTGCATCCGGTGGGTCTGCGCGAGGAAGTAGCCGTACTCCGGCGGGAGGACGTCGTGCCCGTCGGCGAGCCAGCCGAGCGCCGACTCGTCGACCGGCTCCGGGTGCGCGCCCTGGCTCACCTGGGGCAGCTGCTGCGGATCGCCGAGCAGGAGCAGCCGCTGGGCGGAGACGGCCGACGCGATCGTCGGGGCGAGCGAGAACTGCCCGGCCTCGTCGACCACCAGGAGGTCGAGCGAGCGGCGCGGCAGGGTGACCGGGTTCGCGAAGGTCCAGGCGGTGCCGCCGATGACGCAGCCGCCGCCCTCCTCGAGGACCGCGGTGAGTGCCGCCGCGTTCTTCACCGGCGCCCAGGGCGCCGCCGCGAGCGCCTCGGGCGATGTGCCGTTCTTGGGCACCTTCGCCACGCGGGAGGGATCGACGCCGCGGCCGACGACGGCGCTCAGCACGTTCTCGACCACCGAGTGCGACTGGCCGACCACGCCGATGCGCCAGCCGTGCTCGTTCACCAGCCGTGCGATCACGTGGGAGCCGACGTAGGTCTTGCCGGTGCCGGGCGGACCCTGCACGGCGAGGGTCGCCCGCTCGAGTCCGAGCAGAGTGGTGACGACCGCGCCGATCACGTCGTCGCCCTGCACCGGAGCGACGGCTCCCGGCGGCACGCGGCGGAGGACGTCGAGCGCCGGGTCGGCCAGCATCGCGGGCAGCGCGTCGAGGACCTCGCCGCCCCACTCCGCGATCGCCTCGGGCTGGGGCGCGGCGCGCGGCGGCGGCGCGGGGGCGAGGGCGACCGGAGCGTCGTCGTGCGGATCCTCCCCCGCCTTCAGGCCCTCCTTGAGGAGCAGGACGATCCGCTCCCCGTCGTCGTCGACCGCGAGGATCTCGGAGCGCTCGGAGGCGCCGCGCAGACCGGGACCGGGCGAGGGTGCACCAGGGGGCGCCGGGGCCTCGTAGACCAGGTACGGCGACGAGCCGGTGCCGAGCCGGCTGCCGGGAGCGAGCCGGCCGAGGATCCGCAGCTCGCGCGACTGCGTGCGGGCGCGCGGGAGCTTCGCCCAGTCGCGGACGACCTCGACCCGGTCGATCATCACGACGTCGCGGGTGTCCGCCCACTCGTCCAGCGGCTGCCGGAGGCGGTCGAAGTGCTCCTGCCAGAAGGTCTTGGCCTCGCGGCGGTGGTAGTCGATCGCCGCGCCGGCGAGGGCGAGCGCGGTCTGGTCGGCCGTGCGCTCGCGCGGCTCGATCCCCTCGACCTGCGCCAGCAGTGCGACCGCGACCGGGTGCGGCTCGCGGGGCACGGGGATCTCGACCTCGAGCAGCGGCGGCAGCTCCTCGCGCGGCGGAGCGAGCTCCAGGAGCCAGTCGCGCAGGCGGAGCGTGGAGCGGCAGTCGTAGGCGTTGTACTCGGCGACGAGGTCGAGCCCGCGCTGCCCCTCGACAGGATCGACCCTCTGTGCGGCGCGCGCCTCCACGTACATCTCGATGCTGTCGGCGGCGTTCGTGACGCCGGACGCGTCCCGCTCCTCCTCGCCCATGTAGAGCGGCTCCAGCTTCTTGAGCGAGTAGCTGCGCGAGCCCACGCGGAGCGCCCGCCGCACCACCGGGTACAGGTCGACCAGGACGCCGTCGCGCAGGAGCGCGTCGACCTCCTCCTCGCCGACCCCGTGGCGGAGCGCGAGCGAGAGCAGGTGGCTGCGCTCGTAGGAGGCGTAGTGGTAGACGTGCATCCGGGGGTGCTCGGCCCGGCGCGCCCGCAGGAGCGCGAGGAAGTCGAGGAGCGCCCGGCGCTCGGCCGCGAGGTCGTGCGCCCAGAGCGCGGTGAAGCGCTCCTGGTCGTCGACCATGCCGAAGAGGTAGTCGAGGCCCCACTCGCGGTTGTCCTCGGTGTAGAGCGGGTCGCCCTCGAAGTCGAAGAAGAGGTCCCCCGGGTCGGGGGCGGGCAGCCCGGCGAGCACGGAGGCGTCGATCACCTCGACGGCCGGCACCGGCGAGGACTCCGACCGCAGCTGCAGCCGCGCCTGGGCGCGCAGGCCCTCGAGCGTGCCCGCGCCCAGCCCGGGGACGGGGCCGTCGTGCTCGGCGAGGGCGTCGATGGTGAGCACGCCGGCCGCCGTGAGCTTCGCCCGCTGGTCGAGCCGCATCCCGGCGACGAGGATCGGATCGCGGTGCGCCTGGACCTCGGGCGCGCAGACGGAGCAGCGTCCGCAGGAGGGGTAGCGCGGATCGCCCCACTCCAGCGGCTCGTCGGCGGCGAGGCGCTCATCGAGCACGGCGCGGAGCCGGGCGCGCTGCACCCGCTGGACCGGGGCGACGACGGCCAGCTCGTGGCTGGTGACGGAGCCGTCACCGAGCACGAGGTGCACCTGCTCCCCCACGCGGATGCCGCGCGCCTGCATCTGCTCGGCGTAGGCGGCGAGCTGCAGCAGCGCCGGGATCTTCGTGTGCCGGGCGAGCTTGGTGTCGTAGACCTCGTAGGCGCCGTCGGCGGTGCGGAGGAGGAAGTCCGAGAAGCCCAGGAACTCGCCGTCGAAGAAGGTGGCCTGGTAGAGCACGTCGACCCCGGCGCGCATCGCCTCGACGGCCGCCTCGGCCGCCGCGGGGTAGCCGGCGGGCTCGGGGCGCTCGAACTCGAGCACCTCGTGCGTGCGCTTCAGCTCGGCGAGGAAGCGGTGCTCGTGCTCGTCGCCGAGCACCGCGGTGCGCTCGAGCATCCCGTCCCTCTCGGCCTCGAGGCGCGGGGCGCGGCCCAGCAGGGCGTCGAACCGGCGGAGGACCGCCCACTCGCAGGCCGCCCAGTTCGACAGGTCGGTGGGGCTCGTGACCACGCGGCCGGACTCCAGGTACACGCGACTCCTTCCGCGACCACCGGGCGGCGATCGGCTCCAGGCTAGGGCGCCCCTCCGACACTCGTGCGGCCGCGGCCACCACCCGCACCGCTCCGGCTCCGCGTGGCAGGCTGGGCCGATGACCCGCGCGCGCTTCGAGATCATCCCGGCCGACGACATCGGCGAGCGCGCCGCGCGGGCGTTCCCGGACCCCTCCTCGGTGACGCTGACCGTGACGAGCCTGCCGAAGCACGGGACCGAGCGGACCGTGGACTGCGCGGTCGCGCTGGCCGGGCGCGGGTTCCGCGTGGTGCCCCACCTGGCGGCGCGGAACGTCGAGGGCCGCGCCGCACTCGAGCGGGTCCTCGGGCGGATGGGCGAGGCGGGGATCGACGAGGCGTTCGTGATCTCGGGCGACGCGTCCTCGGCGGCCGGCACCTACTCCACGAGCCTCGAGCTCATCCGCGACGCCCGGGAGATCTCACCCGGGCTGGCCCTGGACATCGCAGGCTATCCCGAGAGCCACCCGCACCTCTCCGACGAGAGCATCGAGCGGCACCTGCGCGAGCGCGCTCCGTTCATCCGCTCGATCGTCACGCAGATGTGCTTCGACGTGGACGCGGTGGTCCGCTACGCCGATCGGCTCCGCGAGACGGGGATCACGTCCGATCTGTGGGCGGGCGTGCCGGGGCCGGTCGAGCGCTCGCGGCTGCTGACGCTGGGCGCGCGGATCGGAGTGGGCTCCTCGCTCGGCTTCCTGAAACGGAGCACCTCGGTGGCCGGCGGGCTCCTCCGCGGACGCCGCTTCGACCCGTCCTCGTTCGTCGCGCGCCTGGAAGCGGCGGCGGGCGACCGCCTCGCGGGCCTGCACGTGTACACCTTCAACGAGCTCGACTCCCTCGCCGCCTTCGCCTGATCGGCGAGCCTCCGCGCTCCTCGGGCGCCGACCCTCAGGGGCTCGAAGCCCTCGCGGGGAGCGCTGCGCCGGTCAGGTGATGCGGCGGATCCAGATCGGCGGGTGCGGGAGCTCAGCCTCGGTGCGCAGGCGGCCGGCGAGCGGAGCCCAGACCACGAGCGCCACGCCGATCCCGAGCAGCAGGCCGCCGACGGTGTCGCTCAGCCAGTGGGCGCCGAGGTAGGTGCGGCTCGCCATCATCGCCACGGTGTAGAGGAAGCCCGCGATCCAGACCCACAGCAGCGGGAACACCAGGGCCAGCACCATCGCCGTCGTCGCCGCGTTGGCGGTGTGGCCGGACGGGAAGGAGCCGTAGTCGCTGGTGACGAGCATGTCGGCCGGGCGGGCGCGTCCCACCAGCTCCTTGACGAGCTGGGTGGCGCCCACGCTGACCAGCGCGGCGATCGCGTAGTAGAGCGCGGCCCACCGCCTGCGGAACACCAGCAGCACGGCGACGATGCCGAGCGGGATGAGCGTCGTGCCGACGAGCCCCGCTCCGACCGTGTTCATGACGAGGGCCGGGATGTCCCAGACCGGCGAGCGGTGCTCGACGATCTCGTCCATCCACTCCACGTCGAAGCGGAAGGCCGAGGTGGGGCGGAAGGCGATCAGCACGGCGAGGAGCACCGTGAGCAGGATCGCGAGCGACGCGGAGATCAGCGGCCAGCGGCGGGAGACCCGGTGGGCCGCCTCCTTCGTCAGCAGCCGGGCGGCGACGTCGTCGGACGGCACCTGCTCGCGCATCCGCGCACGCTGGACGGCGTCGGGGCGCGCGATTCCGGGCTCGGTCGACAGGCGGTCGTCGCGGTGATCCATCCGGACATGATGCCGTCACCCGGCGTTCCCCCGCTGGGGGTTGCGGGGCGGCTCGGCCGACGGTTCGGAAGCCCGGCGTCCGTGCGCCGGGTTCGTGGCACGGTTCGACCGGCCGTGCGGATGCCCGGCCTTCCCCCGCGGGGGTCTCGCGGCGCGGCTCAGCCGGCCGCGCGGGCCAGGCGGGCGGCGCGGAGGGCGTCGAGCCGGGTCGGCTCGGAGGAGCGGGCGAGGAGCCGCGCGGCGACGGCGCTCACGCGGGAGTCGTCCGAGGCGGAGGCCCGCTCGAGGGCGGCGGCCGCGTCGGGACCGGTGATCGAGCCGAGCGCCATCACGGCCGAGACCGCCAGCGCGGAGTCGTCGCTGCCGGCGGCCCCGTCCAGCGCGTCGACGGCAGGACGCGCGTCGTCGCCCAGGTAGCCGAGCGCGGCGGCGGCGTGACGCCGGACCGGCGCGGACCCCTCGCGGAGGGCCTGCTCCAGACCGGGGACGGCCGCGGCGCCGAAGGAGGCGAGGACGTCGGTGAGCACGTTCTGCGCCTCCGCGTCGTCGTCGCCGAGCAGGCCGAGCAGGACCGGCAGCGCGCGCTCGTCGCCGAGGCGGCCCAGCGCGAAGCGGGCCTTCGCAGCGACGGCGGGCTCGGAGTCGGCGGCCAGCGGGGCGATGTCGTCGAGCGTCGCCGGGTCGAGGATCTTGCTGAGCACGTGCAGCGCCTGCGTGCGCACTCGGGGCTCGCGGCCGAGCGCCTCGCGGGCGACGGGGACGGCGGCGGAGCCGAGGCGGCCGAGCGACCAGGTGAGCACGTCGCGGACGAAGAAGTCCGGCTCCTCCCACAGGTGCGCGGCGAGGGGCTCGGCGGTGGCGGGCTCGGCGAGCTCGCCCAGGGTCATCGCCGCACGGAGGCGGACGTCGCGGTCGGGGTCGGAGAGCTCGGCGAGCAGGGCGGAGGAGTCGCGGGAGGACATGGGAGGGCACTGTAGCAGCGGCGCTCGGGAGCGGATCCAGCGAGGGCCGGAGCACCCGGGAGGAGCCGCAGGCGCGGGGCGTGCCGGACCGCCGGGACCCGGAGCCGAGCGCTCAGTCCTGCAGCGCCGGGACGCTCCTCGGCCGGACGATCAGCCAGAGCGCCAGGATCGACACGGTCGCCGTCGCCATCATCACCAGGGCCATCGGCACGGCCGAGCCGGCGCCGAAGACCCCTGAGATCGGCGACAGCAGTCCGGCGGTGCCGAAGTTGACCGCTCCGAGCAGCGACGCGGCCGTCCCCGCCTCCCGGCCGTGGTTGACCAGGCCGAGGACCTGCACGCACGGGAAGCTGAAGCCGCACGACGCGATGAAGAACCACAGCGGGACGAGCGTGCCCCAGAGCCCCAGCCCGAGCACGTCGAAGAGGGCGATCAGGCCGGCGGAGGTGAACAGCGTCAGCGTCGTGATCGCGAGGATCCACTGCGGCCCGATCCTCCGGCTGAGGTAGGAGGACGCCTGCACGCCGAGGACGACGCCGAGCGAGTTCACGGCGAAGAGCAGTCCGTACTGCTGAGCGTCGAATCCGTAGAGGCCCTGGAACAGGAACGAGGAGCTGGAGAGGTAGGTGAACAGGCCGGCGAAGGTCATGCCCCCGATCACCGCCACTCCGAGGAACACGCGGTCGCTGAGGACGGCCCGGTAGCGCTGCACGAGCGAGCGGTGCTCGCGCTCGTGTCGGGCGGCGCGGGGCCGGGTCTCGACGACGAGCAGGCCGACGGCCGCGACGACCAGCACGCCGTAGGCGGCGAGGAAGACGAAGATCCCGCGCCAGTCCATGATCAGCAGCAGCTGCGAGCCGATGACCGGCGCGAGCACGGGCGCGAGGCCCGTCACCAGGGCGAGCCGGGACAGCATCCGCACCAGCGGGCGTCCGCCGAAGAGGTCGCGGACCATCGCCATCGCGACCACGCCGCCCGCCGCCGCACCGGCTCCCATCAGGAAGCGGAAGACGCCGAGCGTGACGATCTCGGGGGCGAGCGCCGCGCCGACGCAGGCGAGGACGTGCAGCGAGGTGGCCAGGAGGATCGGCAGGCGCCGGCCGACCGCGTCGCTCCAGGGGCCCACGACCAGCTGGCCGAGCGCGAAGCCGAGGGTCGTGCCGGTGAGGGTCAGCTGGACCGCCGCCTCCGACACGTTCAGCTCGCTCTGCAGCGCGGGGAACGCCGGCAGGTAGAGGTCGATCGTGAACGGCCCGAGGGCGGTCAGCGAGCCGAGGACGATCACGTAGACGAGGCGCTGGCGGGCCGTCAGGGCGTCGCCCGGGTGGCGGTGCACCGGGAGGGAGGCGGTCGGAGTCGAGGCGGGAGTGGACACGGAGTGCCTTCCTGCGCAGGGCGCAGCGGGGTGGGAGGGAGGGGTGCGGCCGGTGTCGTCCTCGGCGCGGGAGCGGACCTCGTCGGCTCCACGCCGCTCGGTCGAATCAATTCGATCATGCGTCGGACAGCGGCGCCACCCCTCGGCCCGCCGTCGGGTCAGACCGGGTGGAGCGGAGTGCCGAGCGGGTCGGCGAGCAGGCGCTCGAAGGCGAGCTCGGCGGCGCCCAGCATGAGCAGATCGGCGCCGAGCTCGGTCCGCACGATGCGCACGGAGTCGAGCGCGACCCGGAAGGGGCCGCCGCGGCCCAGGCGCTCCTCCAGGAATCCCGGCGCGACTCCTACCAGCGCCCCGAGGAAGCCGCCCAGCACCACGAGCTGCGGGTTGAACACGTTGATCACGTTGCGCAGGGCGACCGCGAGGTGCCCGAGCTGGCGCTCGACCTCGGTACGGACGGCCGGGTCCTCGGAGGTGGCGAGCGCCTCCTCCAGCCGCTCGCTCTCGTCGAGGCCGAGCACGGTGAGCAGCTCGGCGCGGCCGACCTCGGTCTCGAGGCAGCCGACGGCGCCGCAGTGGCAGTCGATGCCCGCGCTGTTGACGAGGGTGTGGCCGATCTCCCCCGCGTAGCCGTCGATGCCGTGCAGAGGCGCGCCGCCGACGATGACGCCGGCGCCCACTCCGCTCGCGCCGCCGTTGAGGTAGACGAGGTGCGAGACGTCGCGGCCGGCGCCGAGGACGCTCTCCGCGAGTGCACCGAGGTTGGCGTCGTTCGCCGAGAGGACGGGCAGGCCGGTCGCGTCGGCGAGCATGCGGGAGAAGGGCTCGTCGTCCCAGCCGAGGTGCGGGCCGACCCGGACGAGGCCGTCGGCGTCGCGGACGAGGCCGGGCACCGCGACGCCGATGCCGACCGTCCGCGTCTCCTCGGGCAGCTCGGCGAGCAGCTCGGCGACCGCCTCGGCCGCCAGACGGGCGGCGGCCTCGGCGGTGGGGACGGAGGCGGAGCGGCGGATGCGGCGGCGGACGACGGCGTCGACCCCGACCACGGCGACCGTGACGGCGTCGATCTCGGGGTTCACGGCGAGCGCGACGACTCCGGGATCGGCCTCGACGACGGGGCTCGGCCGGCCGACCTGGTTCGGCGTGGCGGGCTCGCGCTCGCGCACGATGCCGAGCTCCACCAGCTCGCCGACCAGCGCCGCGATCGTGGAGCGGTTGAGGCCGGTCAGGCGGGTCAGCTGCGAGCGGGAGCGGGGGCCGCCGCGGTGCACGAGGCGGAGGATCGCCGAGAGGTTGTGCCGCCGGACGCGGTCGAGGTTGTTGCCGCGCGTCGCGTGGTCGGGCATCCGCGGTCTCCTCTGCTTGCGGGGGTCAGCCTAGCCGGGGGCGGGGCCGGGGTCTCGAGGGGAGGGCTGCGCCCGCTGCTCGATCAGCAGGAGGGCGCCGCTCAGGCCTCGACCCAGGTCCAGGTGCCGGCCGGGCCGTCGACCGAGACGTCGCCGCCGGAGCGCCTCACGGTGAACACGGTCTCCTCCCCCGTGTCGTGCGCGACGACCCGGACCGGCGTCGCTCCGTCCGGCCCCGGGAAGACCCGCAGCTCGAGCCCGTCGAGGTAGTCGTACTCGGCCGAGTGCTGGCGGGCCCCCACCGGGATCACCGCGCCCTCGCGCACGTACAGCGGCAGCGAGTCGAAGCCGTGGACCTCACGGCGCCACTCCCCCGTCGAGACGATCCGCTCGCCCGTCCACCAGCTCGTCCACGTCCCCCGCGGGAGGTAGAACTCGACCGTGCCGTCCTCGGTGAACACCGGAGCGACGAGCAGGTCGTGCCCGAGCAGGTACTGCGTGTCGAGGTGGGCGGCGCTGCGGTCGTCCTCGAACTCGAGAGCCATCGGGCGCATGATCGGGACGCCGGTGCGCGCCGCCTCCGCCCCCGCCGCGAAGAGGTAGGGCATCAGCGAGAGCTTCAGCCGGGTGAAGAGCCGGGTGACCTCCACGGCCTCCTCGTCGAACGCCCACGGCACGCGCACCGAGGAGGATCCGTGCAGCCTCGAGTGCGAGGAGAGCAGGCCGAACGCGAGCCAGCGCTTGAACACTCCGGGATCGGGCGTGCCCTCGAATCCGCCGATGTCGTGCGCCCAGAAGCCGAACCCGCCCAGCGCGAGCGAGAGGCCTCCGCGCAGGGTCTCGGCCATCGACACGTAGGAGGAGGTGTTGTCCCCGCCCCAGTGCACCGGCAGCGACTGCCCGCCGACCGTGGCGCTGCGGGCGAAGAGGACCGCGCGGCCCTCGCCGAGCTCCTGCTCGAGCACCTCGTGCACCGCGCGGTTGTAGAGCTGGGTGTACCAGTTGTGCATGGCCTCGGGGTCGGTCCCGTCGGCCCAGACGACGCCCTCCGACGGGATCCGCTCGCCGAAGTCGGTCTTGAAGGAGTCGACGCCCTGGCGCACGAGGACGCGGAGCTTCTCCTGGAACCAGGAGGTCGCCTCCGGATTCGTGAAGTCGATCAGCGCCATGCCGGCGACCCACATGTCCCACTGCCAGACGTCGCCGGAGGCCGTTCTGAGCAGGTACCCCTTCTCGCGCCCCTCGGCGAACAGCGGCGACGCCTGCGCGATGTACGGATTGATCCAGACGCAGGTGTGCAGCCCGCGCTCGTGCAGGCGGGCGAGGATCCCCTCGGGGTCCGGGAAGGTGCGCGGGTCCCACTCGAGGTCGGTCCACTGGAACTCGCGCATCCAGAAGCAGTCGAAGTGGAACGCCGACAGCGGCAGCTCCCGCTCCGCGAAGCCGTCGATGAAGGAGTTCACCGTCTCCTCGTCGTAGCTCGTGGTGAAGCTGGTCGTCAGCCAGAGCCCGTAGCTCCAGGCGGGGACGACGGAGGGGCGGCCAGCGAGACCGGTGTAGCGCCGCAGCACGTCCTTCTTCGTCGGGCCCTGGATCACGAGGTACTCCAGCGCCTCGCCGCCGACCGAGAACTGCACGCGCTCGACCGCCTCGGAGCCGATCTCGAACGAGACGAGGCCGGGATCGTTGACGAGCACGCCGTAGCCGCGGCTGGAGAGGTAGAACGGGACGTTCTTGTAGGCCTGCTCGGAGGAGGTGCCGCCGTCGGCGTTCCACACGTCCACCGTCTGGCCGTTCTTCACGAAGGGGCCGAAGCGCTCGCCGAGCCCGTAGACCAGCTCGCCGACGCCGAGGTCGAGCTGCTCGTGCAGGTAGGCGGCTCCGTCCGGTCCGGTCAGGTAGCCCTGCGCCTTGTGCCCGGACCCGGTGAGGCGCGTGCCGGTCGAGGTGTCCCAGAACTCCAGCGACCACGGAGCGCCCTGCCTGATCCGGACCTCGAGGTCGCCGGTGCGCAGCACGCCGCCGGACTCCGTCACCTCCGCCGCTCCGACGTCGCCCTCGGCCAGCTCGAAGCCGGGGCGCACCGCCGTCCCGCGCCAGTGCTCGATCCGCACCCGCGCGACCCCCTCGGCCGGCGAGGACACCGTGACCGTGAGCGCCGGCCGGTTGAGGACGTCGCCGCGGCCCTGGATGACCCGGGTCGGGGCGATCACCTCGAGCGAGGTGCCGTCGGTGCGGATGTCGTACGCCTCCTGCGCGAACAGGGGCGTGAATCCGGCCCGCGTCTGCCAGAACCCGTCGGTGAACTTCATGGGGGTGCCTTTCGATGGCGCGCCGGCGGATCCCGCGAGGGAGGCGCCGACGGAGGGAGAGAGGGCTACTTGACCGCGCCGGCGGTAATGCCGCGGGTGAGGGTGCGCTGGAAGATCAGGAAGAAGATCAGCGTCGGGAGAAGGCCCAGGAGTGCGCTCGCGCTGGTCGTGGTGACGTCCATGATCTTGTCGCCCTGGAGGCTCGAGATCGCGATCGGGACGGTCTGCGTCGCGTCGCTCACCAGGAAGACCAGCGGGATGAGGAACTCGTTCCAGGTCCAGATGAAGAAGAAGATCATCAGCACCGAGAGGGTGGGCCGCGAGATCGGGACGATCACCCGGGTGAGGACCTGCCACTTCGAGGCGCCGTCGAGAGCCGCGGCCTCGAGGATCTCCTTCGGGAAGGTGCCGTAGACGCTCGAGAGCAGATAGGTGCCGAACGCCGACTGGATGACGGTGAAGATGACGATGACCGACAGCTGGGTGTCGTAGATCCCGACCGCTTTGAACATGTAGTACAGCGGGTAGAGCAGGGCCTCCTGCGGGAGCATGTTCGCCAGCAGGAACAGGACGATGATCCAGCTCCGGCCGCGGACACGGCCGATGCCGATCGCGTAGGCGTTCAGCACCGAGAGGGCGACGGCGAGGATCGCGACCGACCCCGCGATGAGGATCGAGTTGCCGAGCTTCTCGGGGAAGTCGACGCGGCTCCAGAAGGTCGAGAGGCCGTCGAAGGAGAGGCCGGTCGGGAAGGCGAGCGGGCCGTTCGCCGAGTACTCCGCGGGGGTCTTGAAGGAGTTGAGCAGGATCAGCAGCACCGGGCTGATGATCACGAGCCCGATCACCACGGCGACGGCGAGGATCACCCAGTCGCCGAGGGTGCGCTTGGTCGTGCCCTTCGCGGGCTTGGCGGGACGGGAGGACGAGAGGTCCGCGTCCTCCGTGCCGGCCTGGGTGAGGGGCAGGGTCTCGATGGCCGACATCAGCGGGCTCCTTCGCTGCGCTCGACGCGCTCCTGGGCGCGGATGAACAGCACGGCGAGGATCACGATGACGATCGTGAGCGCGGTCGCGATGGTGGCGCCGTAGCCCACCTGCTGCTTCTGGAAGAACTCGGTGTACGAGTAGTAGGAGGGGACGATCGTGGAGTCGCCGGGGCCGCCGCGGGTCAGGGCGTAGATCGGGCCGAAGACCTTCAGCGCGGCGATGGTGCAGGTGAGGGTGACCACGAAGATCTCGGGCCGGATGATCGAGACCGTGATCCAGCGGAAGCGCTGGAACCAGTTCGCCCCGTCGAGCTCCGCCGCCTCGTAGAGCTCGGGGTCCACGCGCTGCAGCGCCGCCATGAAGATGACGACCGGGTAGCCCAGCTGCACCCAGATCATCACGACCATGATCGAGAGCATCGCGGTGTCCGGCTTGCCGAGCCAGTCGTGCGCGAGGGAGCCGAGCCCGACGGCCTCGAGGATCGAGTTCAGCGCGCCGTTGTCGGGGCGGAGGATCCAGCCGATGACGATCGCGGCGATGACGGTCGGCAGGATCTGCGGGAGGTAGTAGGTGGCGCGGAGGAAGCTCGCCAGGCGCCCGCCGAACTTCTTGCCGACGAGATCGAAGAGGATCGCCGCGAGCAGGAGTCCGAGGATCGTGGGGACGATCACCATCGCGATGATCATGTAGACCGAGTTGAGGAACGAGGTCCAGAACTGGTCGTCGCCCATCAGCTCGATCCAGTTGTCGAGGCCGATGAAGATCGGCGGCTTGATGCCGCGCCAGGACGTGAAGCTGATGTAGACGTTCCAGATCAGCGGGATCAGCACGATGAACGTGAAGAGCACGAACCCGGGGATCAGGTAGAGCCAGTAGCCGCCGGAGCGCTTCTCGCGGGGCGGCGTCGTGGGAGGCGGCGCGCTCTCCGCGCGACGAGGTGCTGTCGTCGTCATGGGTACTCCTAGGTCGGACGGGGTCGTGGGTGTGCTGCCGCGGGATGCCGCTCCGGTACGGAGGCGACGGCGTGTCGCGGACCGGAGCGGCATACCGCGGTGGGGTGGAGGCTCGGCGGTGTTCGTGCGACCCCCTCGAGGGGTCGCCGTCACGTCCTCAGGTCTTCCGCTGCCGTTCCGCGCCTGCAGGCGCGGGGTCGGCCGCCTCGGCCGACATCACGTGACGCTTCCGAGTCACTTGATGTCGGCGACTCCGTCGTCGTACTTGGCCTGGAGGTCGGAGAGCATGGCGGACTCGTCGGAGGAGCCGTTGATGAGCTCCTGCGTGGCGGCGACCAGGTCGTCGTAGAAGGTCGCGGTGGGCCAGTCGGGGTAGAAGGAGAGCTGGTCGCCGTCGACGACCGTCTTCCACTGCGAGAGCAGCGCCTTGCTCTTCTCGTCGGTGATGGCGCTCTCGTCGACGACCAGCGGGATGCCTCCGTTGTTGCCGATGAGGTTCTGGATCTCGGGTCGCATCGTGATGTCGATCCACTTGTAGGCGAGGTCCTTGTTCTTCGCCGTCTCCGGGATCACCCAGTGGTTGCCGGCGGAGCCCATCGTGAACTCGGCGCCCGGGAAGAGGAACGTGTCCCACTCGAATCCGGTGATCTCGGTCTTGAAGCGGCCGAACCACCAGGAGCCCGAGAAGAAGATCGGGTACTCGCCCGAGATGAACGCCGTGCCCGCGTCCTCCGCCTTCAGCCCGGAGGCGTCGGCCGAGAAGTAGCCCTTGTCGACGTAGGTCTTCAGCTGGTCGGCCGCGTAGCTCCAGGCCGCGTCCTCGAAGTCGACCTCGCCCGTGTAGGTCTGGTAGTCGGTGATCCAGGAGCGGTCGGCCTTCAGCAGCGCGAGCTGGTAGAAGAGCTGCTGCAGCGGGTACTCGGCGCCGGCCTCGGCCAGCGGGGTGATCCCCTTGGCCACGAAGGCGTCGAGGACGGCCGTGAACTCCTCGTAGGTGGTGGGGACCTCGAGGCCGTTCGCGGCGAAGGCGTCCTTGTTGTAGTAGACGAAGGTGAACTCGCCGTAGTTGGGGATGCCGTACCAGGAGCCGGAGCCCATGATCCCGTTCTCGTCGTACTTCGCGGTGGTCTGCAGCGCGCCGGGGATCAGCGAGTCCCAGCCGTAGAACGCGACCGCCTCGTCGAGGTTGGTGAGCAGGCCCTGGCTCGAGAGGAGTCCGCTGGTCGCGTTGCCCTTGTTGTACTCGACGACGTCGGGCGCCGAGTTGGAGTTGAAGATCTGGCTGGCGCCGGTGCGCAGCTGCTCGAAGGCCTTGAACTCGTACGCGATCTCGGCCCCCGTCTCCTGCGTGAAGATGTCGCGGGCGGCGAGCCAGGCGATGCCGCGGTCGCTGTCGGGCGTCTCGAAGTCCCAGAGCGTGAGGGTGCGGCCGGCGCCGTCGACCGTGGTCGAGAGCGCGTCGGAGCCGGCGTCGGAGCCGCCACCGGAGCAGGCGGCCAGCGCGAACATCGCGCTGAGGCCGACTCCGCCGGCGAGGAGGTTGCGCCGGCTGAGACCGGCGGTCGGGCGGTGGAAGGCGGAGCGGGATCGGAGCGACATTGCGGTGGTTCTCCTTCGAACGGTGCGGTGGTGCTGCGGAGGTGGTGCAGGGAGCGCTCTCTCGCGGGGGCGTGGTGTCGAAGCGTTTCGACAGTGCGCAGAGCCGGAGCGGGCAGGAAGAGGGTGGAGGACTAGAGGGAGGCCGGCGCGGGAGTGCCGGACGGGACCGCCGGCACCGGAGCGCCGGTCGGAGCGACCGCGAGGGATCCGCGGTCGACGTAGGAGGGCGGGAGCAGCTCGACGCCGACGGTGCGGCCGGAGTCGATCTGCTGGAGGGTCCGCGCGACGGCCGCTCGGCACATCGCGTCGAACGGGAGGGGAAGACTGCTGGTGGGAACAGGGAGGGCGCCGCCGTCGTAGCTGGCGCAGGCCGCCAGGATCGACAGGTCGCCGGGGACGGAGAGGCCGCGCTCGAGGACGCGCTCGATCGCCGCCTCCGCCACGGGCTCGTTGCAGTGCAGCACGAGCGCGGTGGGCGGAACGGGTGCGGCGAGGATCGCGTCGATCGCGGCCTGTGCGCTCGGGCGGCCGATGTGCGGGCGCTCGACCGCGATCTCGACTCCGAGCGCCGCAGCCTCGGCGCGGAACGCCTCGTCGAAGCGGCGGACGAAGCCGGCGTTGCGGTCGGTGTAGGACTGCGGGTGCTCGAGCAGGCCGAGCGAGCGGTGGCCCAGCTCGGCGAGCCGGCGGACGCTCTGGCGGGCGGCCTCGGCGAAGTCGAGGTCGACGCAGGCGAGATCGTGGGAGTCGGCGGGCACGCCGATGAAGGTGGCGGGGACCCCGGCCGCGCGGATCAGCTCGGCGCGGTCGTCGTCGTCGTCGACGCCCATCAGGACGATGCCGTCGACGAGCGAGGAGGAGGACACGCGCCCGATGCCGCTGGAGGCCTCGTCGGTGACGAGCAGCAGGACGTCGTAGTCCGACTCCCGGGCGCGCTCGAGCACCTCGGTGACGAAGCGCATGTGGGTCGGCAGATGCAGCTCGCCGCGCATCGGGGCGGAGAGGGCGAGGATGTGGGTCCGCGCCCCGGCGAGCATCCGGGCTCCCGCATGGGGCCGGTAGCCGAGCTGGCGCACCGCGTCGTCGACGCGCTGCCGGGTGGAGGCGGCGATCGAGCGCTTGCCGGAGAGGGCGTAGGAGACGGTGCTGATCGAGACTCCGGCAGCGCGGGCCACGTCGTGGATGGTCGCCATGGCTCCTCCTGCCGGACGTCGTCGTCGGTCGCGGTCGGGCTTCGAAGCGCTTCGACCGGTCGCGCTGGAGCGACTGTACGCACAGTCGAAGCGCTTGCGCAAGCGATCCTCGCGACGACCTCCCCGGGCGTCGGCCCGCTCCGCGAGCGGTTCCGCGGAATGAGCGGGCGGCACCCGCGAGGGGCCGGAGGGCGACGCGCCGGGCCTTCCGCTCGTTGCGCCTCCCGACCCTCAGGGGATATGTTGGGCTCAACAACAATTCGGCGACGTCGCCGGAAAGGATTCGGATCTCATGTCCCTGACCCCCACCCGCGCCGACAAGTTCTCGTTCGGCCTCTGGACCATCGGCTACAACGGGACGGACCCGTTCGGCGGCCCGACCCGCGAGCCGCTCGACGTCGTCCACGCGGTCGAGAAGCTCGACGAGCTCGGCGCGTACGGCCTCACCTTCCACGACGACGACCTGTTCGCCTTCGGCTCCACCGACGCCGAGCGCCAGACCCAGATCGACCGCCTCAAGGGCGCGCTGGAGTCCACCGGCCTCATCGTGCCGATGGTCACCACCAACCTCTTCAGCGCCCCGGTCTTCAAGGACGGCGGCTTCACCTCGAACGATCGCGACGTCCGCCGCTTCGCGCTGCGCAAGGTCCTCCGCAACATCGACCTCGCCGCCGAGCTGGGCGCGAAGACGTTCGTCATGTGGGGCGGCCGCGAGGGCGCCGAGTACGACTCCGCCAAGGACATCCGCGCCGCGCTCGAGCGCTACCGCGAGGCCGTCAACCTGCTCGGCGACTACGTCACCGACAAGGGCTACGACATCCGCTTCGCCATCGAGCCCAAGCCGAACGAGCCCCGCGGCGACATCCTGCTGCCCACGCTCGGCCACGCTATCGCGTTCATCGACTCCCTCGAGCGCCCCGAGCTCGTCGGCGTGAACCCCGAGGTCGGCCACGAGCAGATGGCGGGCCTGAACTTCACCGCCGGCATCGCCCAGGCGCTGTACCACGGCAAGCTCTTCCACATCGACCTCAACGGCCAGCGCGGCATCAAGTACGACCAGGACCTGGTCTTCGGCCACGGAGACCTGCACAACGCGTTCTCGCTCGTCGACCTCCTCGAGAACGGCGGCCCCGGCGGCGTCCCGGCCTACGACGGCCCGCGCCACTTCGACTACAAGCCCTCGCGCACCGAGGACGAGACCGGAGTCTGGGACTCGGCCGCAGCGAACATGCGCACCTACCTGCTGCTCAAGGAGCGCGCCGCGGCCTTCCGCGCCGACCCCGAGGTGCAGGAGGCGCTGGCCGCCGCCAAGGTCGCCGAGCTCTCCACCCCGACGCTGAACGAGGGCGAGTCGTACGACGACCTGCTCGCGGACACCGCCTCGTACGAGTCGTTCGACGCCGACGCCTACCTCGGCGGCAAGGGCTTCGGCTTCGTGCGCCTGCAGCAGCTGGCCACCGAGCACCTGCTCGGCGCCCGCGGCTGACCCGCACCCCCTGAGCCCGCGGTCCGCCGCGGGACGACCTGAGACGGACGAGATCCCCTGCACCCGCACGGGGTCTCGTCCGTTCTCCTGCGTCCGGCCCGGTTCCGCACCGGACGCCCGAACCCGCACCCCCCAACGAAAGAGGACAGCGATGACGCTCGTCGCAGGGATCGACTCGTCGACCCAGAGCTGCAAGGTGGTCGTCCGCGACCTCGACACCGGCGCCGTGGTGCGCACCGGCCGGGCGAGCCATCCGGACGGCACCGAGGTCGATCCGGCCGCGTGGTGGGAGGCGCTGCAGCTCGCCCTCGCCGATGCCGGCGGGCTCGACGACGTCGCCGCGATCTCGGTCGGCGGCCAGCAGCACGGCATGGTCGTCCTCGACGAGAGCGGCGCCGTCATCCGCCCCGCTCTGCTCTGGAACGACACCCGCAGCGCGCCCGCCGCCGCCGCGCTCATCGAGGAGCTCGGAGCCGAGGCCTGGGCGGAGCGGACCGGATCGGTGCCGGTCGCCTCCTTCACCGCCACCAAGCTCCGCTGGCTGCGCGACGCCGAGCCCGAGAACGCCGCCCGTGTCGCCGCCGTCGCGCTCCCCCACGACTGGCTGACCTGGCGCCTGCTCGGCTACGGCCCAGACTCCGCCCGTGGTCCGCAGCTCGACGCGCTCACGACCGACCGGTCCGACGCGTCCGGCACCTCGTACTGGGGAGCGGACGGCTACGACCTCGACCTGCTCGAGCGCGCCCTCGGCCACCGCCCGCTGCTCCCCCGCGTGCTCGGCCCCTCGGAGGAGGCGGGCCGCACCGAGAGCGGACTCGTCGTCGGCCCCGGCGCGGGCGACAACGCGGGCGCCGCGCTCGGCCTCGGCGCCGGCCCCGGCGACGTGGTCGTCAGCATCGGCACGAGCGGCACCGTCTTCGCCGTCACGGACGACCCGGTGCGCGACGCCTCCGGGACCGTCGCCGGCTTCGCCGACGCGAGCGGGCGCTTCCTGCCGCTGGTCGCGACGCTCAACGCCGCGCGCGTGCTGGCCTCGACCGCGACCCTGTTCGGCAGCGACTTCGACGAGTTCGCCGCACTGGCGCTCGAGGCGGAGCCGGGTGCCGACGGCCTCGTGCTGGTCCCCTACTTCGAGGGCGAGCGCACGCCGAACCTGCCGGACGCGACCGCGAGCCTGCACGGGATGACCATCGCCTCGACCACGCGGCCGAACCTCGCCCGCGCGGCGATCGAGGGCATGCTCTGCGGACTGGCCGACGGCCTCGACGCCGTTCGCGCGCAGGGAGTGGAGGCGCGGCGCATCCTCCTCATCGGCGGAGCCGCGCAGAACCGCGCCGTGCAGCTCGCGGCCTCGCAGGTGTTCGACGTGCCCGTGCAGGTGCCGACGCCCGGCGAGTACGTGGCCGACGGTGCCGCCGTGCAGGCCGCCTGGGCGCTGACAGGATCGCGTCCGACGTGGACCGTCACCTCGGTGGCCGAGCCCGCGCCGGACCACCGCCCCGTGATCCGCGAGCAGTACGCGGCCGCCCGCGCCTGAGAATCCGGCCCCGGCCCTCTCCAGGGTCGGGGCCTCGCCGCAAGCCCCAGTGGACGGGGAGCGGAATCGCGCTACTCTCATTACTCAGCCAGCTGACTAATGGAGGAGCGACATGACCGCCACACGAACCCCCGACCGCGCCGACCGGATCCGCCAGGTCGTCGTCGCCGTGAGCGCGGTGCTCGCCCTCATCGGCTCGTTCATCGGCTCGGGCGCCGCGGGCGGCACGCAGATCCAGAACGCGGCCGGCGGCGCCCTGACCGCGTCCTCGACCCCCATCGCTCCCGACGGCCCCGCCTTCGCGATCTGGAGCGTCATCTACACCGGCCTCATCGCCTACGCGATCTGGCAGTTCCTGCCCTCGCAGACCGCCCGCACCCGCCACCGCCGGCTGGGCTACTGGGCCGCCGCGAGCCTCCTCCTGAACGCCGCGTGGATCCTGGTCGTCCAGGCCGGCTTCCTGACGCTCAGCGTCGTCGTGATCGCCCTGCTGCTCGCCGTGCTCGCGCGCATCTTCGTGATCCTGCGGACCACCCGCTCGGCCGGAGTGGTCGACGCGATCGTGACGGACGGCACCTTCGGGCTCTACCTCGGCTGGGTGTGCGTGGCCACGGCCGCGAACGTCACCGCCGGGCTCGTCGGCGCGGGAGTCGGCAGCGCGGACGGTCCGGGCGCCGCGGTCTGGGCGGTCGTCGTCCTCGCCGTCGCCGCGCTCGTCGGACTCCTGATCGCGGTCACCGGCCGCGGCCGCATCGCCCCGATGCTCTCGCTCGTCTGGGGACTCTCCTGGGTCGCCGTCGGCCGCTTCGCCGGCGAGCTCGTCTCGGTCCCCGCCGGGATCGCCGCGCTGGTCGCCGCCGCCGTGGTGCTGGTGGTCACCCTCCTGGTCCGCGCCACCGCGGGACGCCGGGTCAGCGCCGCCTGACTTTTGCGCGACGAAGGCCGAGAGGCCGGGACAGCCCTGGTCCGGGGCCGCCCGGCCTCTCGGCCTCCGTCGTGGCGGCGGATCAGGTGATCAGCGTGTCGACGTACTCCCGGTTCTCGTCCATCCACGCGGCGAGGGCGGCGGAGCGGTCGTCGGCCCCGTCGTTGAACAGCGCGTTCTCGAGCGAGTAGAGCGTCTTCGAGTCCATCCGGAAGTCGCGGATCCAGCGGCTCATCGTCGGGTAGTCCGCGTCGAAGGCGGCCGAGCCGAAGGAGTGGATCCCCTCCGCCTGCCCGAGCAGGCCCTTCGGGTCCTCGAGGTCCTTGACCGGGAAGGCGTCGTAGGCCCAGTGCGGGCGCCAGAGCGTGACGGCGATGTTCTCACCCGCGGCGGTCGCGCTCGAGAGCTCCTGGAGCATGGCCGGCGTCGACGAGGTGAGGTAGTCCATCCCCTCCAGGCCGTAGCCGGGGATGACGTCCTCAGTCGTCGTCTTGTTGAGACCGGAGCCGGGCTCGATGCCGATCAGGCGGTTCCCGACGACGCCCGGGTCGGCGGCGAGCTCCTCGAGGGAGTCGATCGGGGCGTCCTCGTTGACCGCGATGGTCAGCTTCGCCTCGTCGTTCCACGCGCCCAGGTCGACGATCGAGTCGCCGTACTGCTCGACGTACCGGGCGTGGGTGAGCGGCAGCCAGGTGTCGAGGGCGAGGTCGTAGTCGCCCGTCGAGAGGCCCTGGAAGCCGGGGGCGACGTCGGCGTTCTGCAGGGTCACGTCGTAGCCCTGCTCCTCGAGCACCGCCTCCCACAGAGCGGAGACGGCGATCCCCTCGTCCCAGCCCTGGAACACGGCGACGGTCACGTCGGTGCGGTCACCGTTGTCGACGGAGGCGGCGGTGGCGGGAGCGGCGAGGGTCGCGGCCCCGAGGGACGCGACCAGGCCGATCGAGACGACGCCGACGGCCGAGCGGGTCGCCACGACGGCGCGGCGGTTCTTCGCCCGGGCGACCCTCGCCGGCGAGGGCGAGCCCAGCGCGCCGGTCATCCGGTCGAGGACGACCGCGAGGATCACGACGGAGATGCCCGCCTCGAAGCCGAGCGCGACATCGATCCGGTTGAGGCTCGCGACGACGTCGCCGCCCAGCCCTCCGGCGCCGACCATGCCCGCGATGACGACCATCGAGAGCGAGAGCATGATGACCTGGTTGAGGCCCGCCAGGATCGAGGGCAGCGCGAGCGGCAGCTGGATCTGGCGGAGGATCCGCCACTTCGAGGAGCCGAACGACTCCCCCGCCTCGACGAGCTCCCGGTCGACGCCGCGGATGCCCAGCTCGGTGAGCCGGACGCCCGGCGCCATCGCGAACACGATGGTCGCGACGATGCCCGGCACCACTCCGACCCGGAACAGGATCAGCGCGGGGATCAGGTAGACGAAGGCCGGCATCGTCTGCATCAGGTCGAGCACGGGCCGGATGACCGCGGAGGCCGTGCGGTTGCGCGCGGCGAGCACGCCCAGCGGCACGCTCAGCGCGATGGCGATCACGGAGGCGACGAGCACCAGCGCGAGGGAGTCCATCGCGTTCTCCCACTGGTCGACCCCCACGATCAGCAGGAGCCCCACGGCGGTGCCGGCCGCGAAGACCCAGCCGCGGACGGCGTAGGCCAGTACGGCGAGGAAGGCGACGATCACCCAGAAGGGCGGTGTCGCGAGGACGAGGTCGACGCCGGAGTAGAGGGCGCCGAAGACGGTGCGCAGCAGGTCGAAGACCGGCTGGAAGGTCTGCGTGAGGACATCGACGGCACCCTCGGCGAGGGCGCCGAGCGGGAGGCGGAATCCGAGATCGGTCATCGTGCACCTCCGTCCGCCGCGAGGACGGCGTCGTCGACGGGGCCTCCGGTCGCGTGCAGGGTCGCGGTGACGACCTCGGTCGAGACGGTGGCGGGCGGCTCGATCACCGGGTGCTCGCCGGTGCGGGCGGGCACGTTGCCGAGCGCCGCGAGCAGGGTCACTCGCGGGATCGCTCCGAGCAGACGCCCGTCGGCGTCGACCACGGCGACCGGCAGCGCCGACTCGACGGCGGGCTCGATGACCTCGCTGAGGGCGGTGTCCGGACCGACGGTGACGACGTCGGAGGTGAGGACCGCCGAGAGGTCGCCGGTGCTCCGGCGCACCTGCTCGATCACGTCGCGGTCGCGGACCGTGCCCAGCAGGCGTCGTCCGCCGCCGACCACGAACGCGGCCGAGGTCTGCAGGTCGCGCATGCTCCTCAGCGCGGCGCGGGGACCGGCCGCGAGGGTGACCACGGAGCGGGCGGGCTCCATCACGGCGGAGGCGGTGAGCACGCGGGCGCGGTCGACGTCCTGCACGAACTGGGCGACGTAGTCGTTCGCCGGATCGGTGAGGATCTCCTCCGGGGTGCCGATCTGGACGATGCGGCCGTCGCGCATCACCGCGATGCGGTCGCCGAGGAACATGGCCTCGTTGAGGTCGTGCGTGATGAAGACGATGGTCTTGCCGAGCTCGTGCTGCAGCTCGATCAGCTGCTCCTGCATCTCGCGGCGGATCAGCGGGTCGAGTGCCGAGAACGCCTCGTCCATCAGCACGATGTCGGTGTCGGCGGCGAGCGCCCGGGCGAGGCCGACGCGCTGGCGCATGCCGCCGGAGAGCTCGTCGGGCATCTTCTCGTGCCAGCCGGCGAGACCGGCGCGCTCGACCGCGAGCAGGGCCCGCTCGCGGCGCTCGGCCGCGGGGACGCCCTGGATCTCGAGCGGGTACGCGACGTTGTCGAGCACGGTGCGGTGCGGGAGGAGCGCGAAGTGCTGGAACACCATCGACACCGACGAGCGGCGCACGCGGCGCAGCTCCGCCTCGGAGACGCCGGTGATGGTGGAGCCCTCGATCAGGACCTCGCCCGCGGAGGGCTCCTGGAGCCCGTTCAGCATGCGGATCAGGGTGGACTTCCCGGAGCCGGAGAGGCCCATCACGACGAAGATCTCGCCGCGGCGCACGGTGAAGGACGCGTCGATCACCGCGGCCGTGCCGAGTCCGGCGAGCTCGCCGCGGTCGGCGCCCTCGCCCAGTCGGCGGACGACCTCGTCGGGCTTCCGGCCGAACACCTTGAAGAGGTGGCGGGCCTCGAGAGCGGGGGTCGCGGGATCGGCGCCCGCCTCGCTCCGGGGCTCGCTGATGATCTGCTGGTTCTGGTGCACGTACACTCCGTCGGCGCGCAGGGACGACGCCCTGCGCTCATCTCGTGGTGCCGGGTCGGGAGCGTGGGACAGCCGTGCGTCGAGCCTCCGCGTGCGTCCCGCCGCACAGCGCGGCAGGGGGTGGAGGCGAGAGCGTCCGAGGCGGCCTCGGGGCCGCCTCCACTCCCGTTGACCGTACGATCGCGGCGCGTCCTGGGGGACGCCGTGCGAGCGCGGACCGGTTCATCGGGGCCCGTGAGGACCGCCGACCACGGTAGCCGCGGAGCCGCCGAGGGGCAAACGTCGGACAATTGCGGGGGCGGGTCCAGGGGTGGTGGTGAACCGATCGGCGCGAGTGAATGTGCTGGTCGGAGCTGCTTTTCGTACTGTTGCGCGATCGTTACCGTCGTGGCGCGGGCGGCGGCGCTCGTTCCGGCCGACCTCGATACGCCGCTACTCGACCGGCGAGGAGGCCCTGTCGCTCAGACGGTGGTCTCGCCCGCCGGGCCCGAGGGGGCCGCCGCGCCGACTCCGCTGACGGGCTCGCCCTGCCAGGACACGAGCGTCCACGCGTCGCCCGAGCCCTCGAGGACGACGACGCCGGTGTTGTCGAGCAGGTGGTCGGCGATGAAGCGCGCATCGAGGTCGAGGGAGCGCAGACCCGCCCAGCAGCGGATGGCCGCGCCGTGGCTGACCAGCGCGACGACCTCGTGCCCGAGCGCCTCCGCCTCCGCCACCACCGCGTCGTAGCGCGCCGCGAACTCGTCGCCCGTCTCGCCGCCCGCCAGCCGGATCGACGTCTCGCCGCCGGCCCAGCGGAAGACCGTCCCCATGTACTCCTCGACCGCCGCGTCGTCGCCGCGCATCTCGAGCCCCGCGGCCGCGACCTCGCGGATGCCGTCGCGCTCGATCGGCTCGAGCCCGAGCGCCGCGGCGAGAGGGGCGGCCGTCTCGTGGGTGCGGACCATCGTCGAGACGAGCAGCGCGCCGATCCCCTCGCCGGCGAGCTGACCGGGCAGCGCAGCGGCCTGGGTGCGGCCGAGGTCGGTGAGCCCGGGTCCGGGGATGCGGGTGTCGAGGAGCCCGGCGACGTTGGAGGGGGTCTGGCCGTGGCGGATCAGGAGGAGGCGCATCCGCCCACGCTAACCGCGGAGGCTGGGCTTCCGGGGGGCACGGTGGCGCCCGGTCCCGCCGTTGTGCGGCGAGTGCGGCGCTGTCACGATGTGCGGGGACGCTCCCGGACCGGGAGCCGCAGACGGACGGGACGGGCGGACATGGCCTCCGAAGACGGTTTCTCGAAGGACGAGCGCGCGGCGATGAAGCAGCGCGCGGCCGAGCTGCGGGCGGAGGCGAAGCGGCAGAAGAGCGCCGACAAGGCCGATGCCGACCGCAGGGACGCGGAGGCCGCGATCGCCGCGATGACCGACGAGGAGCGGCCGATCGCCCAGATGCTGCACGACGTCGTCGGCGAGACCGCTCCCGACCTCCTCCCGAAGACCTGGTACGGCTTCCCCGCCTACGCGCGCTCCGACGGCAAGGCGATCGTCTTCTTCCAGCCCGGCGCGAAGTTCGGCACGCGCTACTCGACCCTCGGCTTCCAGGACGGCGCGCAGCTCGACGACGGCACGATCTGGCCGACCGCCTACGCGCTCGTCTCCGCCGACGCCGAGACGCGCGCCGCCGTCACCGAGCTGGTCCGCCGCGCGGCCGGGGCCTGACCCCGTGGCGCACGTCTACGACGAGATCGACGAGAGCCTCTCCTCCTGGATCCACGAGCAGCCGATGTGGTTCGTCGCCACCGCGCCCCTCGCCGCGGACGGGCACGTCAACATGTCGCCGCGCGGCCACGACTCGTTCTCGATCCTGGGCCCGCGGCGCATCGGCTGGGTCGACTACACGGGCAGCGGAGTCGAGACGATCGCGCACCTGCGCGAGAACGGGCGCGTGTGCCTGATGTTCGCGTCGTTCGGATCGCGTCCGCGCATCGTCCGCCTGCACGGCACCGGCTCCGTGCACCTGCCCGGTTCGGAGGCGTTCACCGAGGTCGCGGAGCAGCACCCCGAGCACCCGAGCACCCGCGCGGTCGTCACCGTCGAGCTCACCCGCATCAGCGACGCGTGCGGCTGGGGCGTGCCCGTGATGGAGCCGGTCGGCGAGCGCGACCTGCTCCTCCTCCAGGCCGAGAAGAAGGGCCCCGACGGCATGGCCGAGTACCGCGCCACGCGGAACGCGGTCAGCATCGACGGGCTGCCGGGCTACCCGCTGGACTGAGCGGGCGGGACGCGGCCGCAGCGCGGCGCGCACGAGCACGCCGACCAGCTCGAGCAGGGTCTCAGTGATGACGGCGAGCGGGTTCGACCCGGTCGGGCGGGAGTCGACGGAGAACCGAGTCCTCGTCATTCGTCAAGTCCTCGACCGCTGACCGCCGCTCAGCACGACCAGACGTGCATCACGGTCCGTCCCCCGTTCGGGAACCCCGGGTCGATCGACGTGTTCGTCGTCGGTGCGGGTCTGAAGCGGGCGCTCCTCGCGGGGACGATGACCGGCGGCCTCGTCGACGGGTACACCGCCGCCGTCTCAGGGAGATCGCACAGCGCGACGGGACCGGTTCGCGGAAGCACCCACGAGGACGCTTCGCACACGTCCCCAGGGGATGTACTCCTGGGACCAGTAGTCGGCCCGGATCTTCAGGAGGGGCCCCTCGACGGTGGAAGCCACCGAGATGGAGCGAGGGTCCCGGAGGGTTCCCGCGATGCGTGTCTGCGGGGTCCTTTCGAGCTCGCTCGACAACTGCTCGGGAGTCATCGCCTCGGGCGGGACGACCGCGAGCAGCCGCCGGCATCCACCGGAGGCGCATTCGACGGTCTCGCTGACGAGCTCGCTCCCCTGTGGAAGGTCGATGGCCGAGGCCGCCGTCCGCGCTGGTGAGGCTCATCCACGGGTCGGGACGAGAGCGAGCTCCGGGGAGCTCCGGCCGATCCCAGGAGGGGCGGACACGGAGCGCGACTGGGGCCTGCTCGATCGACGATCCGATGGGACGGCGTCCACACCATCGGCCCCGCAGAGATCCCCTGGCCGATCCGCCCGCCGCTACGCCCGCCCGTCGACGGCCCGGATCGAGAACAGCTCCTGCGGCGTGCAGTCGAGCGCGTCGCAGATGAGCGTCAGCGTCGTGAAGCGGATCGCGCGGGCGCGGTTGTTCTTGAGGATGGAGAGGTTCGCCATCGTGATGCCGGTGCGGGCCGAGAGGGCGGTGAGGGTCACGCCGCGCTCGGCCAGCACTGCTCCGAGGTGGCAGTCGATCCGGTGCCTCTCGTCGTCGGCGGGCTCAGACAACGCCGTCGACGTCCCGTTCGAGCTTCGCGCCGGCGCGGAACGCCGCTGTCAGGGCGAGGGCCACCACTCCGGCGAGCAGGACGGGGACGGGCCACTGCGGCAGGTTCGTCCCGATGGCCTGGTAGTCGCCGCCGAGGAAGGCGTCGCGCTGCTCGTCGGTCACCCGGCCGGCAGCGAAGAGCAGGCCGATGCCGGAGCTGAGGTACAGGCCGGCCGCGGTGTCGGCGAGACCCTGCGCCACTCCTCCGATCAGCAGGGCGAGGCTCAGACGGCGCCAGTTCGCGAGGACGAAGGGGTCGAACGGGCGTCCGGCCGCGATGCCGCGGAGGACCCGCAGGAGGAAGACCGTGGCGAGGACGATCGTGACCGCCTGGAGGAGGCTCGGCAGCGCACCGAGCAGGCGGAGGGAGAGGGCGGCGTCGGCGAGCGTGGGCGCGGTGCCCTCGCGCGGCTCGGCCTGCAGCAGCTGCGGGAGGCTCCGGAGCGGGAGGCGGCCGTCCGCTCCTCCGAAGACCAGCAGGGTGCGCCCGGTGGTGACGGTCCAGGTCTGCAGGAGCGCGGTGAGCACGGAGAAGACCGCGACGATGAGCAGGACCGCTCTCGCCACCCGGAACACGCGCGGACGCTCCCGGACCGGTCCGCTGGGGATGACACTCGTCATGGCGTGCTCCTTATCGATCGTCGATGTTATCGAGTATCGATACTACGCACGCCGGTCCGGCGATGTCGACCCGCGGCGCCCCGCCGACCACGGAGACGGCGGGAGGGGTGGTTGCCCGGGGCGAGGAGCCCGATCTAGCGTGGAGGGATGTCGGATGCGAGGGAGCGCGCCGCCCGGTACCGGGCCGGCGCCGCGGGCGAGGAGGAGGCGGAGCAGCCCGCCCTGCCGGAGGATCCGCTCGAGCGGGCCGCGTTCGTCGAGACGGCGATCCAGCTCGCGATCCGCCGCGGCGACTTCGACGACCTGCCGGGATCGGGGAAGCCGCTTCCGGACCTGGGCGCGGCCCACGACCCGGACTGGTGGATCCGCCGCAAGATCGAGCGCGAGAACCTCACCGGTATCGGCCCGGCCGCCTTCCTCCTCCGCGCCGAGGACCGCGCGCTCGACGAGCGCCTCGACCGCCTGCACCGCGAGGAGGAGGTGCGCGCCGAGCTCGCCGACTTCAACACGCGGGTGATCGAGGCGCGCCGCCAGCTGCTGGGCGGGCCGCCCGTCGTCACCCCGCTCCGGGACGTCGACGAGGAGGTCGCCGCCTGGTCGCAGCGGCGCGCCGATCGCGCCGCCGCGGCCGAGGCCCGGGCGGCCGCCGAGCCGGAGCGGTCCCGCCGCTGGTGGTCGCGGCGGCGCTGACGTCCCCGGAAACCGGACAGACCTGCCCCTCTCACTGGGGTCCCGCCCCGGGAAACCGGGCGGGAGCGCGCCTCCGAATCATGCGTGCACATCAAGTCGACCGGAGTCCGCATGCTCACCGCCACCACCCCCGCACGCCTTACGAGGGCCCGCCCCTCGACCCTCGCCGCGCCGCCGCTCGCACTGCTCGAGCCCGACTCGGACCGGATGCTCGTCATCCGCGCCGCGGAGGGCGACGACCGCGCGTTCGCCACCATCGTCGGCCGCTACACCGGGCTGCTCCGCGCGACGGCCGCCCGCACCCTCCGCAGCAGCGCCGACGTCGACGACGTGGTACAGGAGACCTTCCTCGCGGCGTGGACCCACGTGGACAGCGTGATCGACGGCGAGACCATCGCCGGCTGGCTCGTCACGACCGCCCGCCGCCGCAGCGTCGATCGACTCCGCTCCAGCGTCTCGCGGCTGCGAGCCGAGCTGGACGACGAGTTCCCCGCCTCCGCTGCCGACGACCCGGAGCACGCCGCGCACTGCGGATCGCTCGCCGCCGACGCCAACCGGGTGCTCGCCGCGATGCCCCCGGCCCAGCGCCGCTGCTGGGAGCTGCGCCAGCTGGAGCAGTGCAGCTACGACGCGATCGCGCACGAGCTGGGACTGTCGTCCTCGACCGTCCGCGGACTGCTCGCACGCGCCCGCGCGACGCTCCGCACGGAGCTCGCCCACTGGCGCTGACCGGCGCAGCGCACCTCAGCGCAGGAGCAGCCGCGCCGCACCTCAGCGCAGGAGCACCGGCCCCGCTCCGATCCGCACCCGGAACAGCGAGTACGGGTACGTCCGCAGATCCGTGCCGCCCTGGTAGTCGGCCTGGCGGTGCAGCTGGTTCGCGGTGACGTACAGGTGCTCGTCCGTCGCGATCGACATGGTGTCGGGCCAGAGCAGCCGCTCGTCGTGCACGATCGTCTCCATCGTGCCGTCGGTGCGACGGCGGACGATCGCGTTGTTCTCGTAGCTCGTGGCGTAGAAGCGGCCCAGCGCATCCGTCTCGAGGCCGTCCGCTCCCCCGCCCTTGTCGCCCTCGTCGACGACGGTCGCCGCGACGACCTCGTCCGGCACCGACCGGTCGACCAGTGCCGCCGTCGCCACGCTGAACCAGCGGCGGGAGGCGAGCGGGCAGTACCAGAGGCGCTCGCCGTCGGCCGAGATCGCGATGCCGTCGGCGCCCATCGTCACCGGCTGCGGGTCGC
Source organism: Rathayibacter sp. AY1C6 (assembly GCF_002931535.1). Classification (NCBI taxonomy): domain Bacteria; kingdom Bacillati; phylum Actinomycetota; class Actinomycetes; order Micrococcales; family Microbacteriaceae; genus Rathayibacter; species Rathayibacter sp. AY1C6. The sequence continues at coordinate 30,630 of NZ_PSWC01000028.1, forward strand.
CGTCGGCCGGGCGCTTCATCAGCACGCGGCCCTCGGCCATCGGCACGAGCTCCGGAGGAGTGAGCGCCTTCGTGCTCGGGTGGTCGTGCAGGCGGCGCCAGGCGGTCCCCGTCTCGAGGTCGACGACGATGATCCCGTTCGGACCGGAGTCGGCCGAGTCGGTGATGTAGGCGATGCCGCGCCGCAGATCGAAGCGCACGTCGTTGAGGTAGGTGGTCGGCAGGGCGACGTCCGGCTCGAGGACGATCACCTGCTCGACGGTGTCGGTCGCCAGGTCGACGCGGACGAGCTTGGGGCCGCCCTTCTTCGTCGGCTCGAACATCGGGCTGCCGGTGTCGAGGATCCAGAGCCGGTCGGCCGGATCGACGACGATGCTCTGCACCGAGACGAGGGCGCCGGCGTCGTCGATTCCCGACGGCGTGTTCCAGGCCTCGTCCGGGTAGGGCACCGCCGCTCCGTCGACCAGCTCCACGACCGTGGCCGGGACCTCGTCTCCCCACTTCGGGAAGTTCACGAAGATCCGCCCGGTGTGCGAGACGCTGACGCCGGTGGGCATCGGCCCGCTGGTGAAGGCGTGCACGAGCTCCAGCTCGCCGAGCGGCTCGTCGACCGGGCGCGTGCCCCGGGTCTCGTCGGTCGGTCCCCAGAATCCCATGGTGCTCTCGCTGTCCTCCCGCCGGCGCGGGCTCGTGGCGGTCTCGGTGCCGGTCGGGTGCGGAGTCGGTGCCCGCCGCGACCGGTGCTCCTCATCCTGCGCGTCGGCGCCGGTCCGCGGGGAGGAGGTGGCGGAGGAGGCGGCGAGCGCCTAGCATCCGGCCGCCTCGGGCGACCCGGGAGCCGCGACCGAGGAGGCGGAGGAGGGCCGGCCCGCGTTCGACTTCGGCACGGCCTTCACGAAGGGGCTCAGCATCGGGACGCGGCAGTGCCCGGTGGAGCGGGTCGCCTCGGCGGCCGCTCCCGCCGCCCGCAGTGCACCGCTCTCCGCCGTAGCGCTCACTCGTTCATCGGCGGGTCGACGGACCGCTGATCCGCCGGCCGTCCGCTTCCGGACATGACCGCTAGAGGGCGTTGCCACTGCGGCCGCTCACCTGCCACGGTCGCAGAGCGACCGACGACGGTCCACCGATCAGAAGGACCGAGGCCCGCTCATGGACGACTCCTCTTCGACCGAGACCAGCACGAGCGAGATGACGCCCGAGGTGCTGGCCGCGTTCAGCGACGCCTGGACCCGCCACGACCTCGAAGCGCTGATGAGCCACATGACCGACGACTGCGTCTACGGCGCGTCCGTCGGCCCCGAGCCCGGCCGCACCTGGACGGGGAAGGAACAGGTCCGCGAGGGATTCGCGCTCATGCTCGCCTTCGACACCGGACAGGAGCGGCACGAGGAGGGGGCTCCCCTCATCGCCGGGACGCGCGGCGCGGCCACCTGGTCCTTCACCGGGACCGGCCCCGACGGCCGACCCCAGGTCACGCGGGGCTGCGACATCTACGAGTTCCGCGGCGGGAGGATCGCCCGCAAGGACGCGTTCCGGAAGGTCTACCGGGCGGACGAGGAGTAGTCCGCGTCGTCCTCCCTCGCGCAGCGGAGCCGGAGCGGCGTCCTCGTACCGGGTGGCCCCGCGCCTCCCCGATCGCGCAGACTGGCTCGATGGCAGCGGCGTCGGCACCGGTCGGATGGGGACGTCTGCCCGCCGTCTCGTGGCTGATGGTGCGCGCCTTCACGCGCCACCGCGTCCTCGCCGTCCTGGCCTTCCCGACGGCGCTGCTCTCGCTCGCGCCCTCCGTGATCCGCCGCGCCGCCCATGAGACGGCCGACCGGAACGGGCTGGTCGTCTTCGGGCGCTACCGGCCGGTCGCCGACGCCCTGGCGAGCCTCGCCGTCACCGTCCCGGTCGTCCTGCTGGCCGTGGTGGCGGCCGTGTGGGTCGCGCTCTCGGGGCTGCTCGGCGCGGTCCTGGTTCTCGCGGCGCTCCTCGGCGGAACCGTGGGGGCGGGGGCCCTGCTGGTCGGGACCCCCCTCACCGCGGCCGTCGGCGCGGAGACGCCCCCGGGCGGCGGTGGACGGTGATGGCGCTCTCGCAGCGCCCCGGGACCCGCCTGTCGGCGCTGCTCGCGACGAGGGAGCTGCTGGCCACGGTCCCCGCGGGAGGCGTCGTCGTGGCCGTCGCCGGCGACGAGCGGCTGGCGGACAGCTACTCGCGCCTCGGCTTCTCCCGGGGACGGGGCCTGCGGGTCTTCCAGCAGGTCTGAGGGGCACCTCATCGCCGGACGGAAGCCACCGGCGGCTCGATACGGTGGGGATCGTGCAGCGCGGCTGAGGCCTTCCCGATCCCCGTCGCTCCGGCCCGCTCCCTCCGGCCCGCACCCTCCGGCCCGCTCGGGCGCGATCGAAAGGCTCCCCGTGTCCGCACTCCTCCCCCTGCAGGGCAGGACCGCTCTCGTCACCGGTGTCTCGCGGCGGCGCGGCATCGGATTCGCCGTCGCCGCGAAGCTCGCCTCCCTCGGCGCGCACCTCGTCGTCCATCACCACCGCCCTCACGATCTCGACCGCCCCTGGGGAGGCGACGACCTCGATGCGGTCCGGTCCGAGCTCCGCGCGCACCTCACGGAGGGCGCGCGGTTCGTCGACGTCGCCGCGGACCTGGCCGATCCCTCCACAATCCCCGGTCTGATCGCCACCGCAGCCGACCTCACCGGGAGCCTGGACGTCCTCGTCTGCAACCACGCGAAGAGCGGCGACGACGGCAGCATCCTCGACATGACGCCCGAGCGGCTCACCGCGTTCTGGGACGTCAACACCCGCTCCACCCTCCTGCTCACCGCGGAGTTCGCGCGGCTCCGGGCACCGCGCACGGACGGACCCCGCCGGCCCGGCGACCGGATCGTCGGGGCCGGGCCCTACGCCCGGGCGCAGGGACACGTGTTCTGGATGACGTCCGGCCAGATCCACGGCGCGATGCGCGGAGAGGTCGCCTACGCCGCGAGCAAGGCCGCACTCGCCGGCGTCACCGCCACGGTCGCCGCCGAGGTCCTGGAACTCGGGATCGTGCTCAACACGATCGATCCGGGTCCGGTGAACACGGGATACCTGGACAAGGAGACCACCGACCGGTCACTCGAGGACCTCGAGGAGTACGTCGCGAGCACGCCCTTCGGCCGGGTCGGCACGCCGGCGGACCCCGCGGAGCTGATCGCGTGGCTGGCCACGTCGGCGGGCAGCTGGGTCGTCGGGCAGGTGCTCACGACCGACGGCGGATTCAGCCTGTGACCGGAGCGGCGGCGAGCCGTCCGGCGACGACGACCGGCGGGACCGGGCCCGGGGATGATGGGCCCATGGGAACTCGTGGGGCCGGAGTGCTGTGGGTGGTGAGCGCGCTCGCCTATGTGGGAGCGGAGGCGGTCGCTGCGTCCGCGTTCCCGGGCTACAGCTACGCACGGAACTACATCAGCGATCTCGGCGTGCCCGAGGTGGGCGTGTTCCAGGGGCGCGCGATCGACTCGCCGCTGCACGCGGTGATGAACGCCGGATTCCTCCTGCAGGGGGCGCTCTACCTCGCCGCCGCCGTCACGACCGTGCGGGCGGCGCGGGGCGGATCGCGGGGGCTGTTCCTCTCCCTCGCCGTGGTCTACGCCGTGGGCATCGCCGTGGTGGGCCTCGTGCACGGGAGCAGCGCCAGTGCGCAGAACGGGATCGGCGGCCTGCACGTGGTCGGCGCCGCGATGGCGATCGTCGGCGGCGACGCGGCCTCGATCGTCGCCGGTGCCGCGGCCCGGCGCGGCCGCGCCCCGTGGGCGCTCGGGACGGTCGGGATCGTGCTCGGCGCGGTCGGCCTGCTCGCGCTGCTGATGCTGCAGGTCGACACCCGCGTGCCCGGCGTCGATCTGCTGCCCGACGGCGTCTGGGAGCGCGCCTCCGTCTACGCCGTCACGGCCTGGCAGCTCGCGACCGGCCTGCGGCTGCTCCGGCGCCCGGACGCGCCGCGGCGCCCGCTGCCTCCTCAGACCGCGGGCAGCGGCGCGCAGGTGCGCAGCGCCGTGCACCGGCTCTTCCAGCTCGGGATCCGGATCCCGGAGGCCCTCTCGGTCGTCGTGTTCGACGACAACCCGTGGAGCGAGCTGGTCACCCCGCCGCTCAGCGTCGTCCGTCAGCCGATCGACATGCTCGCCCGTCACAGCGTCGAGCTCGTTCTCGCCCGCATGCAGGGCCGCCTCCCCGAGGCGCCGCAGCACATCGAGGTGCAGGCCGACCTCGTCATCCGCTCCAGCTGCGCCGCACCCCCGCAGCGCTGATCCCCCTCCCCCCTCCGAAAGGCACGCCATGTCCGATCCCGTCGTCGTCACCGCGATCTTCACTCCCGCCGAGGGGCAGCGCGACGCGCTCGTCGCCGCCCTCTCCACCGCCATCGCGGAGGTGCACGAGGAGGAGGGCTGCGAGCTCTACGCGATCCACGACTCGCCCGACGGCACCATCGTCATGCTGGAGAAGTGGACGAGCGGCGACCTGCTCGACGCGCACGGCGCCGGCGAGCCGGTCGTCCGCCTCAACGCGGCGATCCGCGTACTCGTCGCCCACCCGCCCGTCGTGACGCGGCTCGTCCCGATCCCGGCCGGCACCTCGCAGCAGGGCGAGCTCTAGCACCCGGGGGCGGGGCCGCTCCGGATCCGGATCGCGCGCCGCCCGCCGGAAACGCGCGCGAAACAGCGGAGGCCTACGGTCGGGAGCGACCCCGCCGCCCCGGCCGCTCCCTGGAGGATCCGCATGCCCCGCCCCGCCTTCCCCGCCCCGCCCAGCGCCGAGCTGCACATCCACCTCGAGGGCACGATCGAGCCCGAGCACATCGTCGAGATGGCGCGCCGCAACGGGGTCGCCCTGCCCACCGAGGATCTCGACGCCCTCCGCGCGCGGTACTCCTTCACCGACCTCGCGTCGTTCCTGGAGCTGCACTACTCGAACCTCACCGTGCTGAAGACGGAGCGGGACTTCTTCGAGCTCGCGACCGGCTACCTCGACCGGGCGCAGAAGGCGAACGTCCGCCGCGCCGAGATCTTCTTCGACCCGCAGACGCACCTCGGCAACGGCGTCGCGCTCGACACCGTGATGAGCGGGATCACCCGTGCGCTCGGTCGGAGCGAGGAGACCCACGGGATCTCGACGGACCTGATCATGTGCTTCCTCCGCGACCTGGGCGCCGACGCGGCCGACGAGATGCTGACGGCGATCCTCCCCTGGCGCGAGCACATCATCGGCGTCGGGCTCGACTCGAACGAGGTGGGCTTCGGCCCGGAGCTGTTCGTCGACGTCTACGCGCGCGCCGCTGCGGAGGGACTGCGCCTGGTCGCGCACGCCGGCGAGGAGGGCGGGCCCGAGACGGTCGCGGCCACCGTCGAGCTGCTGAAGGTCGAGCGGATCGACCACGGGATCCGCGCGATGGAGGACCCGGAGGTCGTCGCGATGCTCCGCGAGCGCCGCATCCCGGTGACGGTGTGCCCGCTGTCGAACGTGGCCCTGCGCGCTGTGGACACGATGGCAGACCACCCGCTGCCCGCGATGCTCCGCGAGGGACTCGTCGTGACGGTCTCGAGCGACGACCCGCCCTACTTCGGCGGCTACGTGGATGAGAACTACCGCGCCCTGGTCGAGGAGCTGCGGATGGACGACGCGCAGCTCGAGCATCTGGCGCTCAACTCCTTCGACGCGGCGTTCATCACGGAGGAGGACCGCGAGCGCTGGCAGGCGGAGGTGCGCGAGCACTTCGCGCGGTGAGCGCGTCACTGCCCGGAGAACGATCGTTCCCACCCTCCCCGCGCGCTGAGCCCTCGTTCCGCGGGCGCACGCCTCCGCGCCCGCCCTACGCTGGCCGGATGACCCGATCCGACGGCACGCGATGAGCTGGGTGCTCCTCACCGGCGCGATCCTCACCGAGGTGACGGCGTCGCTCGCCCTCCAGGCCGCGATCGGGTCGCCGGGCTGGTGCGCGCTCGTGGTGGCGGGCTACCTGGCGGCGTTCGTCCTCCTCAGCCGGGTGCTCAAGGCCGGCATGCCGATCGGAGTCGCGTACGGCGTGTGGGGCGCGTGCGGCGTCGCGCTGACGGCGGTCCTCGCGGCCGTGCTCTTCGGTCAGCCGCTGACGGGCGTGATGGCGACCGGGCTGGTGCTGATCATCGCGGGCGTGCTGATGGTCGAGATCGGGTCGCAGCGAGCGCAGGCCGCGCGCCGGGCGGTGCGCTGATGGCCTGGCTGCTGCTCTCGGGCGCGATCCTCACCGAGGTCGCCGCGACGATGAGCCTCAAACCCGCGACGGACGGCCGGAAGCGCTGGTACGTCGTGGTCGGAGTCGGCTACGTCGTCGCGTTCACGCTGCTGGCCGGAGCGCTCGCGCAGGGCATGCCGATCGGGGTGGCCTACGGGATCTGGGCGGCGGTCGGAGTCGCGCTGACCGCGGTGCTCGGCTGCTGGCTGTTCCAGGACCCGCTGACCTGGACGATGCTCGGCGGGATCGGCCTGATCATCGCCGGCGTGCTGCTGGTGGAGCTCGGGCACTGACCGGCCGAGTGTCGTCGCGGCGGGAGCGCACCTCCTCAGCGGTCGTCGCGGCGGAAGCGCTTCGGCGTCACCGGTTGTCGCGGCGGTACCGCGCCTCGCGGCCGGCGATGTGGAGGCCGAGCCCGGTGACCGCGACCGCGAAGGCGACCAGCACGCCGATGAACGCGATCTCGTCGCCTGCTCCGACCACCACGGCCGCGACGGCGAGCCCGATCAGCGCGAGGGCGAGCACCACGGCGCCGACGGTCTCGAGAGGGCTCCATGCGGTCATGGCTCCAGCGTGCGCTCGGAGCGGCGCGCGGGCAAGGGGCGGCAGGCGAACAGGACACGACGTCCCGCCGACCGCGGAGGTCCGCGCGGGTCCCAGCACACGACCCGTCCGCCCGGACGTCGGTCGACCGGGTGCTGCGGATCGCGGAGCTCGTCCGAGGCGGTCCGCGGTGCGAGCCCGCTCCGTCCGTCCCCGCCGGAACGCCCCCGCCCGTTCGCCCCGCCGCCGCGCCCAGGTCGGCGGAGAGGACCCGGTGGCCGCGGACGTCGACGGTGAGCACTCCGCTGTCGGGGTCGAGGTGCGTGGTCAGGCC